>CAYSCH010000068.1:12054-31353 GCA_964429355.1 uncultured Planctomycetaceae bacterium
TACATGTTGATGAACGGGCAGCTCCGCTTGTGCATGATCAGGCTGCCGTCCGCGTCCTCGTCGAGATGCAAGAGAACTCCCTCGTCCTGGAGCAACTCCATCATCTGCTTCAGACGCGTTTCCGGCCGCTTGGCCGTGATCTTCGATCGGTAGTGGGCTGCGAGAGAGCGGCTCACTTCGACGATAATCCGGTCAATGGTCTTTCGATCGCAGACGGTATTGACGGCCTGCCAGACGGCAGGCACCAGCAAACGCTGATTGCTGGCAAACAAGAGCATCAGGGCAGCGTCCGTTGCCGAGTAAAGGTTCCGCGGCCGACCGCGCCCCGCCAATCGCTCGATGGACTTCTCGAGATAGCCGGCCCCGACCAACTCGTTCAACTGTTCGGCAACCGCGGTCCGTGTAACCCCCGTCGCCTCGATCAGATCGGCAACGGTCTGGGGTGGCATTCCCACAAGCAGTCGCACGATGCGCATACTTGCCGCGCTGACTCTGGCCTGATCGAACGTTGCCGATTCCGACATAGTGCCACTCACTTGCTCTTATCTCGCCTCAGGATGAAAAATACCGAATTAATGTAGCAATTCTGATAATTCGGGGACGTCCGGGCATTCTCTGACTTCCTATGCCTTGCCGAGAAAGAATCCCATCGCGGATCTGGCCCGGCTATTTCAACAACAAATACTGATAATAACCGGCTCCGTCCAGGCACGCAAACCGACGGTAACTGGGCCAGCAGGAATCGACCCCCCAGTTCAGGGCGTATGTCCTGTCCATTTGGAGTCACCGGCATGGAGTTCGGAGACGATCTGCGGATCTGGTGCGCCATCCCGGCGGCGTTCGGTGCTGAAAAGTCGCAAGGAGACCCGACCTCCTCGCCAACGACAAGCGAGCCGGACGGAATTGGCCCCTCACGTGGAGATGTGACGTTGCCTGGATAAATGGCGGGACATTCTCCCTGGATGGCCACGAGGCTTATCGCAACGATGGATCGAAGGAGAGCGTGCGCGACAGTGAAGGAGCGAGAATTGCGATTCCTTGGCCTGAAGTTGCTGGCGTGGATGACGGAAAAGAGTGTCAACGACGAAGAAGAAGAGGGATGGCCATGTGGAGCAAGTGACGGTCGGCCGTTACACGATCCGGTTTCGCGTATTGAACATCCTCAGTGACCCGGCAGGACTTCTCTGAATCGGAGTTGCAGCAGCGTTGGTCTAGTGATACGGCCCACGCCACGAGGGGTACCGATCCGACGGTGAGGTTGAAAGACGCTGCCGGATGTGTATGGGACGGTGTTACAAGCGTCGACGTGTTGCCGTTGCTGTAGCGCATTGAGCACATTGATGACGGCTGTTGTTCTGAAAATTCTCATTTCACGTGAGTATCTGACGAACCCGCGCGAAAATTTTCCAAAAAAATTTTTCTGCGTTTTCACTCGTCCGCCGGCCACTGTTGTTGTGTGTTATCAAACTCCTCGTCGCGTCTTGCAACGGTCGATGCACACCGTGCCGGGTATGCGCCGGGCGCACCCTCGAGGCCTGCGTGTGGTCATAATAATAATACATTAGACTACATC
Source organism: uncultured Planctomycetaceae bacterium (assembly GCA_964429355.1). Lineage (GTDB taxonomy): Bacteria > Planctomycetota > Planctomycetia > Pirellulales > Thermoguttaceae > JAAYAY01. The sequence goes on from CAYSCH010000068.1 coordinate 13,628, forward strand.
GGCAGGTGTCTGGTGTGACAGTGTGTTATAATCAGGGTCGCGATGTTCCGGGAAGAACAACCCGCGTCGGCTTTCAGGTGAATTCCTTCCGCAGCGGTTACGCGTTGAAAAACGGCCGGCGATGTCGAGCGGCACTGAGGGTTGAATCCTGCGACGGAAGAAATAGACACGCGAGTAAGTCATGAACTTTCAATAACTTGCGACGACATCTCTTTCGTCAGTGCGTTTCGAATCGGTTGCCGGTTTCTCTTGTTGGCCGGAACAACAGAGCCATGGAAGGGATGTTTCCTGCAACCGATCGGGGCAACGTTGCATTGCGGTTGAATTGCATGCCGCAAGGCGCGGCCGTGCATTCTAAGCGGGAATTATTCGTACTATGTTTACTTCATTGTCTCTTAACAGGGAAAACTACGATGAGTTGAGTCCAATACGGCATGGACGGGAGTGTTGAGCGAGTTTCGACAGGCTGCGCCGACGAGTGATTTCTGGCCGCTGCAGCGATCGTGATGACGCGATGAATCAACGAGGTTGAGGTCGATGTGACATGTGCTTTTTGTTGAACCGTCAAGAATTGTGCTTGCAAGATTCACTAAAGAAGGTAGGATATTTGCAAATCAAGGTGCTAGCGATGCTGGCCTTTCGATTGTCGCGTTCAACCGAGTGAATGAAGCGGTAAACGAAAGACGACTTCACATCACTGGGAGTTCTTAGCGAAGAAGGATTCATTCAGAGATTCGAACAACTCGGAAGCATTTGTTGACGGACACCAACGATTCGAATTGACTCTTCTGCTTCCGACCAGCCGAGACCTTGACCCATTACGACGTCAGACGGTTGTCGTGATGGGAGGTATAGAGATTTGTTGTCTTGTTTCTGCGGCGATTGACCTGTCGGTGATCGGCTCCCAGCCCGATCGCTAGCAAGTAGGTTGCCCGTAACTTAGTTAGGAGGACGTAAGGTGGCCAAGAAGAAGGCAACGAAGGCGGCGGTGAAGAAAGCTGCTCCGAAGAAGAAGGCGGCCAAGAAGAAAGCCGCTCCGAAGAAGGCAGCCAAGAAGAAAGCCGCTCCGAAGAAGGCAGCCAAGAAGAAAGCCGCTCGGAAGAAGAAGTGAGGTTGGCGCCGAGGGCATATGGCCCCGCACTTCCTCAAGGGCTTCTTCTGCCCAATTAAGATCCGACGAGAAAGGGACGCCCGCCATTCTGGCAGGGCGTTTCTGTTTCTTGGCAGACTACCGGAGCCGATAACACGATCGCAGACAATACACAATCGATGCCGGTGGGGAACTCCATCGCTGTGTTCAGCCTCCTAAAGGCGTTCGACGCGATCGACGGCGTCGCTGAGGTGAGTCTGGAGCACCCGTTCTCCTGCGGCCGTGAAAACGCGAACGAGAGCATTTTCCGGATCGCATTGCCGCGTGTAACGAACCAGGAGAGCTCCCGCAAGTGCGATGGCCTGATCGTCAGGCTGCCCTACGATCAGGGCGACGGGGCCGATGAAATTCTCCGGTTCGACGAGTGCCGCTCCGGATGATGCATCGTGCCGGCGAAAGAAGGCCTGAAGCAAGGCGTTCTCCTGCTCCTGGCGACCGACGATGATTTTTATGTCTTCCCGGTAGCGGATGTGCCGGCCCGTGTTGAGCAGTTCGAAGTCCCAACGACTTGGGTGGGGCTCGCGATCGAGAAGATCTTTCACGCGCGGTGCAAACGTCTTCTCCGTCAGGGCGCAGCCCGTCGATGGCGTGGGAATGTTGGTAATACCCAGTTTCGCCGCCAGTTCGATGAGCGGCCTGCGGCTTCGGCCCGTGAAGTCGTAGAGCTTCTCGCGATCGATCAGGCCTTCGGTTTCGGGGATCGTCGGCGGCAACAGCTTGGCCGACAGCGGACGGAGCAGTCGCCCCTGCAGTCCCGCCTCGCGCGCGACCATGTCCAATTGCGGTCGTTTTTGACTGTTCGGGCGTTGGCCGAGCAGTTCCCCGGTGATGACAACGCATGCGCCGATTTCTTCCATCAACTGCCGCGCCATCCGTCCCATGTATCCGCGGCAGTCGACGCAGGGATTGAAGCCCTTGCCGTAGCCGTGACGCGGGTGCTGCAGGACATTGAGATAGTCATCGCCGACGCTCAGCACGGTCACTCGCACACCGAGGTCGGCTGCCGCGTGGGCGGCAGGGACCTTGCAGCAGTCAAAGATGGTTCGGATATTCAAGGCTTCTACTTCGAATCCCTGCTCCTGAAGGATTCGAATGGCCAACATGCTGTCGAGGCCACCCGAGAAAAGAGCAACAGCCTTGCGGTGTGATGAACTGGACATAGCTTTCGACGGTCTGTTGAAACCCCGTTTGTAGGACTCATGGGTCATGAGAAGTGTCACGACGACGTGAGGTACCCGGCCTGAAGAAGAATGGCCGGACGCGTCCTTCCATCAGGAATCAGTCGGACGGGAAAGGTGGGGCCTCTTGATTCAACTGGCTCAGCGCGTTGCGTGCCGCCCGTTGCTCGGCCTCTTTCTTGTTTCGACCCCAGGCGGCCTGGTACCGCCTTCTTCCGACCTGCGCACAGATCTTGAAGCACTTGCTGTGATCGGGGCCCTTTTCGTCAAGCAACTGGTAGGTCGGGGTCGTGCCATGCTCTCTCTGTGCAAGTTGCTGCAGCAGTGATTTGTAGTTTCCCCCCGTGTCGCCTTCGACCGCCGCTTCAATTTCAGGCTCGATGCAGCGAACAACGAACTGAGATGCGGCTTCGCTTCCACCATCCAGGTAAACCGCCGCGATAAGGGATTCGAATACGTCTGCAAGAAGCGAAGACGGCACGTTGGGATGAGTGGTCATTCCCTTTCCCAGAATCAAGAACTTCTCAAGTCCCAGGGCTTCACTTATTCTCGCACAGGTCTGACGGCTGACAACGATGGACTTGATCTTCGTCAGATCCCCTTCAAGATAGTCGGGGTATCGAAGATACAGCATCTCGCAGACAATAACACCCAGGATTGCGTCACCAAGGAACTCAAGGCGCTCGTTCGAAGCCAATCGGTGTTCGGCACCGGACGCGTGAGTCAGGGCTGCTCGAAGGAGATCCTGGTCCTGGAAACGGTAACGCAACCGTTCCTGGCACGCAGCCAACTGGGCAAGGACATCATCAATTCCATCGGCCCCGGCAGCCTCTGCCATGACTCCGATTCCCAACTAAATTCGTGGCGACACAGCCAACAACGAGCGACTACGTGCGTCGTCCTGTGTGCGGGGAAGAGGAACAAGCAGATCGTGAACGCCACGCTCAACCCGGCTCGCCTCCGGCACTGCTGCAATAATCAACATAAACCTAACAGGGGGTGAGGTTTTTGTCAACGCTCGGAGATCGGTGTTGGACTGGACACCTGTGCCGACGGCCGACAGTGGCGGCTGGTTCCGGGGCTTGGGCGGGACCGTTGCGGGAAGGTTCGCCAAATCGGGCTTGCCCACCGACCCGGTCAGCACGACAATTCTTACATAGTATGCTGAACATCAGAGGGATGCCTGGAACGTCAAGGGGCGTCGAATTGCCGCTGTGGCCTTTGGCTTCGTGAAACCGGGGCGTGCCACCCAAAATTAAGGAGATTCCGAAGTTATGACAAATCAGGCCCAGCCGTCAGGCCGTCATCGGACTGAAATCGTGTGTATCGCCGTTGCCTGGATGGCAATTTGTTGTTTCTGCCCAACGACCTGTGGGGGACAAGTACCCGCAGATGGGGATCAGCAGGCCATCGAGCAAGCCAACAATCTCTCCCGCGCTTTTCGTGCTGCCGCGAAATCGGTCATTCCGACGGTGGTCACTGTTCGGACCACTACCCAGACGCACGTTTCTGGCGACAACCCTCTTGGTGGAACTCCCCTGGAGGACCTTTTTGACAATCCAGAACGGCGGCACCCTATGGTTCCTCTGCCCGGAATGGGATCGGGCGTCATCATCGGAGAAGGCTTGGTTCTCACGAACAATCATGTGGTGGAAGGAGCCGATACAGTAATCATCGATCTTTCGGATGGCCGCCGATTGCCCGTTATAGACATCAAAACGGATCCTCGGTCCGACCTGGCGGTGCTCCATGTCAAATCCGACAAGCCGCTGCCGATTGCCAGACTGGGTGATTCCGACAATCTCGACATTGGTGACTGGGTGATTGCGGTCGGCAACCCTTTCGAATTGGAGCAGACCGTGAGTGCGGGGATTATCAGTGCCAAGGGACGATCGCTTGGGTCGGTCGAAAGGGCGCGATTCCTGCAAACCGACGCGGCCATCAATCCCGGCAATTCGGGAGGCCCCTTGGTCAATCTCTCCGGCGAAGTGGTCGGCATCAATACGGCCATCTTTTCGCGGAGCGGCGGCTATCAGGGCATCGGGTTTGCGATCCCGATCAACCTCGCGAAGTGGGTCACACCCCAATTGGCCGAAAACGGCAGCGTTCGCCGAGCGTACCTGGGTGTCAATATCGGTTCGATTTCGCCGGAACGCAGCGAGGAGTTGGGCGTGGGGCCCAATCAGGGCGTGGTCATCGAGAACGTTATCGACGATTCTCCGGCAGCCAAAGCCGGACTGCAGCAGAACGACGTGATTCTTTCCTTCGACGGGAAGGCGACACTTGATGTCGCCGGCCTTCAGGAAATCGTCGAACGATCCGGAGAGGGTTCAAAACACGATCTGAACGTCCTGCGTGACGGGAAGTCGTTGAAGATGGAAGTGGTCGTCGAAAACATGCCGGAAGACCTGGGAAGAATGGCTCGCGTTTGGAAGGGGACCCCCAACTTCCACCGAGATGAAAAACTTGGCCTTACGGTCATGGATTTGATGGATTTGAGTGACTACATGGCGAGCCAACTCGGCTTTCGGGGGAAAAAGGGTGCCCTGATCATGAACGTCGACCGGAGTCGGCCTGCGGGGCGGGCTGGTTTGAGCGATGGCATGCTCATTCAGCAGATCAACGGCAAGGAGATCTCGGGAGTGGCCGACTTCGTCGAAGCCATGCAAAGTGCATCGCCGAGTGACGGAATTTCGCTCGAAGTTCTCACGGAGACGGGCTCCCGTAGTATCCAAGTGAAACCCAATTGAATCGGTTCGCGGTTTTTTCTTCCCGCCTCGACTGCTACAGCGTGTTTTTTTCACCTCCCGTCCCGATTGACTTCTGGGTAACGGCAGAAACAATTCTTTCGAAGTGATGCTTCTGCCGATTTGACGGCGGCTCGCCACCACGGCGGGGCGAAAGTCGCCGTCTAGCGTCTTCATTTCCAAGCGGATCGGGATGACCAGCCTGCCACGTTTTGCGATCGGAACAATTCAAGCGGGGGCCGATCCGCAAGCCGCTGTTATGGCGTTGTTTGACACGCTCCGCCAGGGTGGTGTCCAGACTCAGTGCTTTGCGTCCCGTGCGAGCCTTCCGGGAGAATGGACGGCCAAGGCTGTGACCGGGCTTCCCGGGCGGCATCTGGACAGTTGGCTGATGTCCCGGGAGATGTGCTGCGATCACCTGCTCCGCGCCGCCTGCAGCGCCGATCTGGCCGTAGTCGTGGGGTCTTTTGGCTCGCACCTGCGAGGTAAACGTGACGGCGGGTGTCTGGATACGCTCTGCCGTTGGCTCGGCCTGCCGCGTTTGGCGGTAGTCAATGACACGTTGATCGACGAACTCGGCTTGCCGGAGCGGCCGCAAGTCGATGCGGTGCTCCTCGACCACACCTCCCACCAAAGGTCGCTGGCAGGAATGGTCACCGACATCGAGACCCTTTGGGGGCTTCCTGTTGTGGGTGTCCTTGGACATGCGGGGGAGAGTCGCCGCCGACTGGCCAGACTTGCTCCGGGGGACGACGTGCCGCTGTCGCTGTGCGAGAAACTGAGCGCCGACTTCTGGGAGTATTGGCGGCCCGAGCGGTTTGCCCGGTTTGTCGACTCAGCCGCGTCGCTGGAAGTCGGGACGACTCACGTGATTCACGATTTGCCGGCTGGCAAGCCGACGGTGGCGGTGGCCTACGACGAGGCGTTTTTCGGCTACTTTCCGAGTACACTCGATCAACTCGAACTGCTCGGAGCCCAAGTGGTTGATTTCTCACCTCTTCGCGACGAAAGTCTGCCCCCAGGAACGGAGATCGTCTACCTCGGGTGCGGCCGCCCCGAGACTTTTGCCAGGGAACTCTCCGAGAACCATTGCATGAAGTCTGCGCTGCGAAGTCACGTGGCATGCGGAGGCCGGATCTATGGCGAGGCCGGCGGAGCCGCCTATCTGAGCCAGACCCTCGAGGCACCCTCGGGAGAGACGTACGGCATGTGCGGCATTCTGCCTTCTGTCGCCCGGTTCCAGTCGGCTGACGCAACCCCGGAGCCGACGGAGATCACCGTTGTTCAGGAGAATTGGTTGGCTGCCGAAGGAACGACGCTTCGCGGCTACCGTTCCGGACGGTGGCGATTCGAGACCCTGGGATGCCGGCTGGATACCGATCACAAAATGTGTTGCCAACCGGATCTCCTGGGCTGTAACCGCGTGGTCGGATCTCTGATTCACTTTCAGTTCTCAGCGATGCCGGACGTATTCCAGCGCTTTTTCCAGCCATCGTGCCCATCCGCGGCGATTCTCGATCCATGGCAGATCGCGTCGTGATCTCGAGGGCCTCCGAAGACCTTACGCGTCTCCCATTCAGAATGCTACACTTGGGAGAGTAGGCAAAGCACGTCGGCTTGGCGAAGCACTTGCAGAGCATGCGCGGCTCTGCGATACACCAGGCACCTGCGGCCGGCCAAGCTCTCCGGCTGTTTTCCCCGGACTGACGTACTGGCCGGCTTTTTCACTGGCCTGCACGGATTCTCGTTCACAAGGACGCCGTTCCCATGGCAAACCCGCTCTATCTGCCGGAACTCCGCGAAATGTTGGCAGACAACGACGTGGAAGGGCTGCGCGAGTTCTGCGGTGCCCTGCATCCGGCGAGAACGGTCGAATTCATGGACGGCCTGACGGCTGAAGAGTCATGGGCGGTGATCCGGCATGCCGACGAGTATCTCCGCCGCGAAATATTCTGCTTCTTCGAAGAAGAACTGCAGGTCAAGATCCTCGAGTCTTTGGATCCAGAAGACGCCGCCCAACTAATCGGCGAAATGCCGCCGGACGATCGCGTTGACCTGCTCCAGGAAATCGCTCCCGAAGTGGTCGAGCAAGTCATGCCGCTCGTGCCGGCGGAAGAGCGCCGCGACATCCAGCGTCTCCAGGCCTATGCGGAAGACACCGCCGGGGCGGTGATGACGTCGGAGTTCGCCCGGGTGAGCGCATCAACGCCGGTGCGGGAAGCACTCGATCAGATTGCCCATCAGGCCGAGCAACTCGAGACGATCTACTATATCTTCATTCTCGACGAAGAAGGCCACTTGCACGGGCTAGTGTCAGCGCGGGAGCTGCTCTCGGCTGCCCGGTTTCCCGATCGTCCGGTCGGCGAAATCATGGAACGCGATCTGGTCACCGTCAATGCCACGGACGACCAGGAGGAGGTTGCGGCGAAGGTGGCCAAGTATGACTTGCTGGCCATTCCGGTCGTCGACGACGAACGTCGCATGCTCGGCATCATCACCCACGACGACGTGCTCGACGTAATCGCGGAAGAGGCCGTCGAAGACGCGCATCGCGCGGCGGCGGTCGAGCCGTTGGATGAAACCTACATGAGCACGCCCTTGATCGAACTGACCAAGAAGCGCGCCATTTGGCTGACGGCCTTGTTCTTCGGGGCCATGTTGACGGCCATCGCCATCAACCATTACCAGACCGACCTGGAATCGATCCCCTGGCTGGTCACCTTTCTGACGGTCGTCATATCCTCGGGGGGCAATTCCGGGAACCAATCGGCGGCTCTGGTCATCACGGCCTTGTCCGCTGGAGAAATCACCGTTGTGGATTGGTGGCGGATTGTCCGACGCGAGTTTGCCATGGGAATTCTCCTCGGAGGGCTCCTGGGCACCTGCGGCTACTTCTGTGCCATACTACGATCAGACGTGAGCGCGTACGCCGCATTGATTCTGCCGATCACCCTGATTCTCGTGATCCTCTCCGGCACGGTGCTCGGCTCGATGTTGCCACTGTTGTTTCGCCGGTTGGGTCTCGACCCCGCTTTGATGAGCAACCCGGTCGTTGCGGGGGTGCTGGACGTGCTGGGATTCCTGATCTACATGAACGTCGCCCTGATGCTGCTAGCCTGAGTCGGCCGGAAGCTTGAAAGACACTGCTCGCCGCGCAGATGTCCTCTCACCAACGAACGACAGGTGGACGGCAATCGTTCGGGATTCCTCAGAGCTAGAGGATATACTTGCTCAGATCCTCGTCCTGGGCCACCTCGTCCAGTCTCTGGGAAACGTAGGCCGCATTGACGACGACCCGGCCAATACTCATCTCAGGCGCCTCGAAGCTGAGTTCTTCGAGCAATCGTTCCATGATCGTGTACAGCCGCCTGGCGCCGATGTTCTGCGACGTCTGGTTGACCTTGAAGGCATAATCGGCCAAGGCTTCGATTGCCTCCTCGTCGAAAACCAGCGTGACCCCTTCCGTCTCGAGCAAGGCCTCGTACTGCCGAGTCAGCGAGTTCTTCGGTTCCTGAAGAATGCGAACGAAGTCTGCCTTGGTAAGGTCCTTGAGTTCCACTCGGATCGGGAAGCGGCCCTGCAACTCCGGCATAAGGTCGCTGGGTTTCGAGCGGTGAAACGCACCCGCGGCGATGAACAGGATGTGATCGGTCTTCACGAAACCATAGCGGGTCTGCACCGTGGTGCCCTCAACGATCGGGAGCAGGTCGCGTTGAACTCCCTGCCGTGAGACATCGGCACCCTGGGCGTGTTCGCTGGCCACCACCTTGTCGAGTTCGTCGATAAAGATGATTCCAGTATTCTCAGCCAAGGTGATGGCCTCGGCCTGCACTTCATCCTTGTTGATCAGGGCGTCGACTTCCTGCTCGAACAGGACCTTTCGTGCTTCCTTCACCGGCAATTCGCGCCGGGACGTATTCTTTGGGAGTATCTTTTCGAACATGCCCTGCAAGTCGAGGTCCATCTGCTCCATGCCGGCCCCGGTGAGCATCATCGGCATGACCTTGTGTTCGGTCGTCAGTTCGACTCGGCGTTCCTCCAGTTCGCCTGCAACGAGCATCGCTCGAAACTTCTCTCGGGTCCGCTCGTGGCGATCGTGAAGCGTTTCTCCGTCGCCCGGCGCGTCGTAGCCCGGCGCCGGGACCAGGATATCGAGCAGCCGCTCCTGCGCCCGCCGCTTCGCCTCTTCCTCAACATCGGTGCGTTCCGACTCTCGCACCAGGCCGATGGCATTTTCGACCAGTTCGCGCACCATGCTCTCCACATCACGACCGTAGTATCCCACCTCGGTGTACTTGGTCGCTTCGACCTTGATGAACGGCGCGCCGGTCAATCTGGCGAGCCGCCGGGCGATCTCCGTCTTTCCCACGCCGGTCGGCCCGATCATCATGATGTTCTTCGGCGCAACCTCGGGACGCATCTCTTCGGACAACTGCTGACGCCGCCACCGGTTTCGTACGGCAACGGCCACGGCGCGCTTGGCATCGTCCTGCCCGACAATGTAGCGATCCAGTTCGGCAACGATCTTCCGCGGCGTCAAGTCTCGCACGCCAGTTCCTCCACCGTGATGTTTGTGTTCGTGTAGACGTCGATCCCTGCCGCAATCTCCAAAGCTGCCTGGACGATTTGGGCGGCACCCAGTTCGCTGTGGCCCACCAAGGCTCGAGCCGCCGCGACCGCGTAGTTTCCTCCCGAACCGATGCCGACAATTCCGTCGGTGGGCTGAATCACGTCGCCGCTGCCGGACAGGAGCAGCGTGTGCCGCGCATCGGCGGCAATGAGCATGGCTTCAAGCCGGCGGAGAGCTCGGTCGGTACGCCATTCCTTGGCCAGTTCGGTGGCGGCCCTGGGAAGATTCGCCGGATGATCCTTCAGCTTGGCCTCGAATCGCTCCATCAGGGCAAACGAATCTGCCGCCGACCCGGCGAAACCCACCATCACCTTGCCGTCCGCCAATCGGCGAATCTTGGCTGCATCGGCTTTCATGATCGTGTTGCCGAGGCTCACCTGCCCATCGCCCCCAAGGGCAACCGTTCCCGCCCTTCTTACGGCCAGAATCGTTGTTGCGCGGAATGTCATCGCAGCACCCCCACAAAATGGGTAGTTGTTCAGCCGCGGAAACTGCCGGAAAGATCGGCCCTTGGCTGAAGGGATTCTAAATGGAGCGAGTGAACGGGCCAGAACCGATCAATATCGCGAAAAATAGCGCGGCGTGCCAGCGGGGCCGTGCGACACCCCACCAGGGTAAAAATTGGTCCAGCCGCTACCCGTTTCGAGACGTAGATCAAGACTGTCCAATGGTTTGCGATTAGATCCCCGAATCCCGTTTTTCATGGTTTTTTGGGTCAGTAAGGTTGCATCGTCACATTACGCAAGCTAGGGTAAGTATAGAAATATCCAACCCTTGAGCATCCAGCGACGTGGAGACGTCGCTGTGTTCTGCTCGCAAATGATGAGCCGCCACCTAACGCTTTCCCACCTCAAACCCAGGTGATTTGCGGCACGAAGCCTGCACCAGCCGGTGGCTGGTCTCCATTGACAGTTTCTGTTTCACCATTTAGGAGGATGTGTCCATGCGACGACTGATCGTGACGTTGGCCGTGCTGATGGCGACGGCGCTGGTTGTCGGCCAGACGGCAGAGGCCTGTGGCCTGTTCGAGCGTTGCTGTGCACCGCGGTGCTGCCGGGTTCGCTTGTTCCGCTGCCAGCCGGTCTGCTGTGAGCCGGTCTGCTGCGTGCCGGTCTGCTGTGAGCCGGTCTGCTGTGAGCCCTGCCAACCGGCATGCTGCGCCCCGGCGGCCTGTGATGAAGCTGCGCCCGCGGCAGAAACGGCCCCCGCACCGGCTGAGGCTCCGGCTCCCGCCGAGGCTCCGGCTCCCGCACCGGCTGAGGCTCCCGCTCCAGCACCAGCTCCGGCTGAGGCTCCAGCACCAGCACCAGCTCCGGCTGAGACTCCGGCCGAGCAGCCAGCTCCGGCCCCCGAGGCTCCTGCAGCTCCGGCTCCCGAGGCTCCTGCAGCTCCGGCCCCCGAGGCTCCTGCAGCTCCGGCCCCCGAGGCTCCTGCAACTCCGGCTCAATGAGCTCCGAAGTGTGAATAGAAGGAATAGCAGTACTGATCTACGAGATCAGCTGTCTGTTTTTTGTGTACGACAAGAAAGGCCCCTTCGCAATCGTGAAGGGGCTTTTTTCATTCATCGGATCGAACGAAAACCTCTGGCGCTGTAGGATGCTTGGATTCGTTCGTCAGTAAATCAAATCAACGGGGAGCCCCTCGATGAACAGCCAATCACCGTCGACCACATCCCGGAGAGACTTCCTTTGTCAAACCGTGGTAGTCGCGCTGGCGACAGGGCGTCTGCTCCCATCGACCGTATCGGGTCAAGACGGTTCTTCTCGGAGGATTGTCGTCGGTGCACACCCATGGGTGTACGCCGCTACCCAACCTCAATACGACATCACACCCATCCTCGATTCGATCTTCGGCGACATGAAATATGCCGGCATGGACGGCATCGAATTGATGCACACGGCATTGCTTCCTGACGACGCGGTCGAACGGATCGGGAATCTCGTCGAGAAACATGCCCTGCCGGTTCTAGGCACGTCGTTTGGGGGCTCCATGTGGGACCGCAACCAGCATGCGTCGATCCTCGAAGAGGCCGACAAGGTTATCACACGCCTGGCAAAACTCGGGGGCACGACCTTCGGTACCTCCGTCGGGTCGGCCGGCCACAAGAAGACCGAGGATGAGTTGGACGCCCAGGCGGACCTGCTCAAGCAGGTCATGGCTGTGGCGGAACGCAACGGGGTGGTCGTCAACCTGCACAATCACAAGTACGAGGTCGAAGACGACCAGCACGATCTCCGCGGTACTCTGGCGCGGATCCCGGGAGTCAAGATCGGGCCGGATCTCGACTGGCTCGTTCAGGCGGGCGTCGATCCGGTCAAGTTTCTCCTCGATTTTGGTGACCGAATCGTGTTCCTCCATCTCCGCGATCAGAAGGAGGACAAGACGTGGGTCGAGGCGATGGGGGAGGGCGACATGGACTACAGTGCCGTTCGCGACGCCCTGACCCAGATCGATTTCCAGGGCCATGCCGTCATCGAACTGGCCCACCCGCGAGATCTCAAGCTCACGCGCCCATTGCGCGAGAGCCTGAAGATCAGCCGCGAGTTTGTGCGGACGACTCTGGGATACTGAGGACCTTGTCGCGGCGATCGTGTCAGGACCAGTCCGTGCGAGTCGGCCGGCAAGACAGATCTACTTTTCGAACGTGTCGGCCGTCCTGCGGGCGCTGTCGAGTACCCAATCCACGACATGCGGGGAGGCGACAATCGCTTCGTTGGAGAAAAGGACTTCCTTTCCGGAAATATCCATCGTTTCCTGGCCATAAGTGTGAGAATCGGCCTTGACGGCGCGATCCCGAATGAGCTGCGCGTGGGCTGCCAGATAGAGCCCTACGACCAGTACGCGGTCCTTTGCTTCGGCCGCGCGCCGAATGGCGGGGACGCCCTCGCTCTGAAACCCTTGCCCCACCCCGATGTAGGCCCAATCAGCATATTGAATACCGGTCTTGCCGCAGCAGTAGGCGGCGATCCTCCGCATGACCTGGTCGCAGAGTAACTCGTGAGTGGGGGCACCATGAGCCAGGAGCACGATCGCTTCGCCGGACGGCGATTTCGACAGTTTCTTGACTTCCGCGAGCGCGTACTCGGGCAGAAGCCGGTTGTCTCCGGACATCGTTTCCGTCAGGGTGATCGGAATGCGACTGCAAGTGATCCCGCTGTGCTCTTCTGCATGAGCACCCTTTCTAGCCGATGAATAGAGTCCGAGCACGGCTGGCAGATCGAAGTGTGTGTGATCGGTGGGCATGACGAACAGTGGGACCGCGATGATGCGACTGCAGCCGCTTGCTTCGAGTTCGGCCACGGCCGCCGGAATGGCCGGTTTGCCGAATTCCATCATCGCCGTGCGAACAGCGCCGAACCGTCCTGTCTCCAAAGCCGACTGGGCGATTCGGGCGCCCAGGTCGAGCACCGGCTGATTCCAGGCTGTGCTCGGGGATCCATGAGCCAGCACGAGCAGTGCAGGTTTTCCCGTCGATTCTTCGGCGCCTTGGACGAGAAAGGTCGCAGACAGAATCGCGAGCGAGAATAGTGCAGTGCGTGGAGGGAAGGGTTCTGTCATCGTACGTTGTCCTTGTCAGTTGAGGTGTCGTGATAGTTGATTTCTGTGGTTGCCAAACGTGACTTGACGCCGACTGCCCGTCATGCGAGTCGCGCTGCGGCTCGGCTGGTTCAGAAGTCTCCTGGAACCTCTCCCCCGGAGACTGAACCCAGGTTTCGCCACGTTTCCAGATCGACGGTTTCTGAAACGAATCGCACGCTTCCGTCGGCCAGTGCTGTGTTGACGCCGCCAAGATGCTGGCTGCGAGCGGCGAAGTATCCGATCGCCATTGAGTAGAGATCGGCAACCGGCGAGTTGGGGGGCATGTAGGTGTGAAACATTGACGTGAAGGTTTTGCCCACTATCCATCCCGCGCCCCGCATTCCCTGAAAACTGCTGGCCCCCGCGACGATCGACGCCACGTCAGCGTCTACAATTCCCGACAGTCCCGGCGAACCGGAATTGGGTGAACGAGAAATGTTGGCCACCTGCCGCTGGGAATTGGCCAGCCCCGTGGTGTCGCGCTGGTTGCCCAAGAGGGTTTCCGACATGACCACGGTATTGCTGGTTCCGTCGGTGACGTTTCCCAGCGATGTCCCCGAGTTGTAGTAGAACAGTCCATCGGTGCGGTAACGAACGTCGTAGTCCGTTCCGCGTCCCGAACCGATACAAACCATGACGTTGCCGCCCGCAAGCGGTTGGTCTGCGCTGGCGCCGTAGCCGGTGAAAAGATCTTCACTACCGTCGCTCGGGCAGCGAAACATAGGCACTACCGTGCGCGCGGCAGTGACCTGAATCGTGTTCAGCGAACCGGTTCCATGCCTGCCGGCAAACAGGGGCTGCTCGAAATCAACCAGGTTCTGTAGATTCGATTGCTCCGCATAGGGTAGCAGCCTCGCCTGCACTGAGAAGCTCGCTTTCGCGTTGGATCCCAGCCCGGGGAATCGGCGGTGCGTGTCGTGGTAGTTGTGGAGGGCCAGTACGCATTGCCGCAGGTTATTTGTACAGCTTGTTCGCCGAGCCGCTTCGCGTGCAGCCTGAACGGCCGGCAAGAGCAGTGCAATCAGGATGCCGGTAATCGCGATGACGACCAGCAATTCGATAATTGTGAAAGCTCGACAAGGACGATTCATGATGTTCACTCCAGCCAAAGGGTTCCGGAAATACACACGGATACAGCTGGCTGGGAGACCCGAATGTCAGGAGAACACCGAGCATCTAGCTGGCTCAAGCGGCACCTCACAAGGGTGCCCGGCACTTTTTTGGTCTGCGGTGGAGATGGGTCGCGATTTCTTCGCGAAGCCTACTTCTGCAGAATCAGCTTGTTGTTGCGCGTCACGAGCAACCGGTAGATTTCGCCCCCATGTACGATCTGGACTTCCCGGCGTCCGCCGAGCAGTTCGGTGGAGTTGATTGTGTGGGAAGGAGAAGGCGGGCCCTGGCTCGCCGCCGACCGGCAGGTGCAGGTCGCATCGTCGGCCGACACCGAATTCGATTTGGCCTGAAGGCGGCGTTGTCGCACCCAAAGCTGGGAATGATCGCCTTCGACGAGCAACTCATCGGAAGGATCGCAGGGGGAGCTCATTTTGTTTCAAATTCCAGCGGAAGTTCGTGTGGAACGTGGCTGGCATCCGGCCAAGAGCCGGGCTGGCGGGTTCAGGGACAGGATAGGGCTCCCATCCGGAGGTCTGTCCGAACGGGGAGTTGGACGAGCATGTATTGATACTGAGTATCAATCTCTTATTTAGGAACATTTCTACCAGAATTGTCTCGAAAGTCAATCCGGGTTCTGGAACGTTGTCGAAATCTGGGTGGTGCGAATGGCACATCCCTCGTGGCCAGAATGAGTTACGTCTCGAAAAAACTCCCTGGATGAACTGCGGGACTCATGGTCCTCCCAGGCCAGAGCCCGGAAACGAACGTGTCCGCTGAGCGTGCTCCGCCTATTATTCAACTTGGAATGATCATCAAACTGCCCTTCTGCTGAGGTCTCGTTGTGGGAAATCTCGTCCGCATTTCGGAGCCTGCTTCCCTCTCGCTTCACGCCGCTGCGATCCTGGCCCGGAGCCCGGGCAAGCGTGTGGCGAACCAGGAGATCGCCTCGGCTCTTCACGTCTCGGAGCATCATCTGGCCAAGGTCATGCAGCAACTGGTTCGGGTTGGGATCGTTCAGTCGACCCGGGGGCCTCACGGCGGATTCGAGCTCGCCCGAGCCCCCAACGACATCACGATGCTCCAGCTATTCGAAGCGGTTGAGGGACCGCTCGGAGATGCCCAGTGCCTGCTCGGAGAACCGGTGTGCAATGGCGGCGATTGCCTGGTGGGCGAACTCGTGCACTCCGTGCATCAGCATGTCCGCCAATACCTGGCAGAAACCACGCTCGCTCGCCTGGCCAAACGATTCACTCTTGTTTCGCTTTGAGGCACCCGGCGGTTGGATGGAGCAAGCAGGCAAAAGGTGTGTTGAGTCTCGCGTCCCGACCTGTCAGGACCGGTACCACCCTCGTGAAATGCCCTTGTTTCTCCAGCCTCAATAGCTGGTGTTTTGGCGGTCAGCCCCCGTATGTCCCATGCCGTCCCCTGGCGAGAGTCGCCGGTGGCCAGCGGCGTTTCCAGGGGGTACACTGACGGCCGTCGCACCGACACGCCGATTGTTCCGTGGGAGCAGCACCGGTGCGAGTTTACCTGCCTGGCATTCTGAGGAGTTTCGAAGATGAAGACAGCCCGCTTTGTATTGGTGACCGTGATTGCCTTGTTGATACTCTCGCCAGCGTCGGCTCAAGACAAGCAGGCGAAGAAAGGACCTGCAGTGAAGATCAGTCGGGTCTCGCAGGTCTTCTTGAACATGGAAAAGCTTCACAAGGCGGTCAAGGATCTCGATTTGACCACCGAACAGCAAGAGAAACTCGGCCAACTTCGCACGGAGAATGAGCCGAAGATGAAAGAGATGATGGATAAGCTGGGTGCCATTTTCACCGAAGAACAGAAGGCTGCCGGGAAAGAGGCGGGCGAAAAGGCCAAGGCCGAGAATATCGAGGGGCGGAAGTTCTTTGTCGCCGTGGAAGCGGCCGTGAAGATCACCGACGAGCAGAAGACAAAGCTCGAGGAACTGGGCAAGGAGATGTCTGCCACGCATCGAGAGATCATGAAGAGCGTGATGGCGGTTCTGACCCCCGAACAGCAGGAGAAAGTCAAGAAGGCGATGGCTCCGGCGCCGAAGAAAGAGAAAGTTCAAGCCGCCGAAAAGAAATAGGAAGAGCGGAAGTCGCGGATTGCGCGAGTGCTCTGTCGAGTTTCCAAGGCGGGGTTGCGGATCGTTGGAGTCCGCGCTTCGGCGTGCAAATGACAGCCTATAAGAGCCGCTAACAAAACCACCGGCAGTGCACATCCATGCCCGTGGGAAACTCGTACGTTTTGTGAGGGCTTCTAAAGGCTGGACTTCAGCCGATGGCCAACCCAATGACTTAAGGTTTGATAGAGCACTGGGCCATTCGGCTGCGGGTTATTGCCGTTCTGGAAAGGGAGGCGTGCCCATGAGGACTGCCCCGACAGTCTGCCAGACACGGAGGCGGATGTCGCCCACCTTGCTGGTGTCGTCCGGATGGACGCGGTTGGTGAGCGCGATCACGTAGACGCCCTGGTCAGGGTAGAGCCGGATGGCGGTACCGGTGTAGCCCGTGTGGCCATAGCATGTGAGGGAGTCGACCCCGGTGTCGCCGGTTTCAGGAACATAGAGGTCCCACAGCAGGCCGCGGCGGTCGGGGACGCCGCTCTTGCTGAGCGCATCGGGGTTCTGAATGCGGGTCATGTCACGAAGGGTTTCTTCTTGCAGGATTCGGGTACCATTGAGTTCGCCGCCGTTGAGCAGCATCTGCGCAAAGCGGCTGAGATCCGCGGCGGTGCTGAAGAGTCCGGCGTTGCCCGACACGCCTCCCTGCATGGCCGCCAGCGGATCATGGACCTCGCCCTGAAGGAAACCGTCGGGACCGGTGGCATAGGGCTCGCGAGTGGTCAGGAGACACCGGGCCCGGATGGCTGCGGCAGGAACGAAGCCCGAATCTCGCATGTCGAGGGGGGTGAAGACATGCTGGGCAGCGAATTCGTTCAGAGGCTGCCCCGAGACTGCGTGGACCACCTCGGCGCAGAGGATCGCGTTGAGGCAACTGTAGACCACGGTCTTGCCCGGTTCGGTCGAGAGGGGCAGTTCCCGAATGTACTGCCGGATGGCGGCCGGGCAAGGGAATCCAGCCTTCTCACGGATGGGCTTTTGCTCACTTGCGCCGACGTAGGGGGGCATACCCGAGGTGTGCGTCATGAGGTGGCGGATAGTCACGCCTTTCTTCTTGTCGGTATCGAACTCGGGGATGTATTTCGCAACCGGATCGTCGAGTCCTACTCGGCCTTGCTCGACGAGGATCATCAGGCTGGTACCGGTAGCAATGGGCTTGGTCATGGAGGCCATATCGAAAACGGCGTCGATGGGC
>CAYSCH010000069.1:0-4023 GCA_964429355.1 uncultured Planctomycetaceae bacterium
TCCGCCCCGACGACGAGGGCAAGGTGAGTTTCAATTTCAAAGGCCACTCGTGGCCGAGCGTCATGGAATGGATTGCCGAGATTTCCGGGATGAGCCTCGACTGGCAGGAGTTGCCTGAAGGTTATCTCAACCTGATCACCCAGAAGAAGTTCGAAGTTGCCGAGGCGCGGGACCTGATCAATCGGCACCTGTTGGCCCGCGGTTACACCATGTTGATTCAGGAGGGCGTGATCTCGGTATTCAAGATTGATTCGATCAATTCGGGCATGGTACCACGAGTGGAGCCGGACGGGTTGGCGGACCGGCAGCCGTACGAATTCGTGAAGGTATCGTTTGCGCTGGATTGGCTTCTGGCCACGGAAGCCGTTGAAGAACTCAAGCCGATGATGAGCTCGAACGGCAAGCTCAGCGCCCTGGAAGCAACCAACCGACTCGAGGCGATGGACGCCGTCGTCAATCTACAGCAGATCCACGAAGTCCTTCAACAGGAGCAGTCGGACTCGGGCCAGGATCGGCTTGTGCGTGAGTTCGTGCTCAAGCACACCTCTGCCAAGGAAGTGGTGGAGCACTTGAACACGTTGTTGGGGATCGAAACGAAGAAAGGTCCACCCGGACCGATGACTCCCCAGCAGATGGAGGAGATGAATCGCCAGGCGCAGATGCAGGCCGAAATGGCAAAGAACGCTGGCAAGGGCCCGTCACCGCCGAAAAAGAAGGCCGAGGTGTACCTGCTGGCCAACGAGCGGAAGAACAGCGTCGTTGTCAATGCGCCTCCCGACAAAATGGCGGTCATCTCGGAGGCGGTCGAGATCCTGGACGCGTCCAGCGTGCCCGAAGAGTCGATCGTCGAGAACATCAACCGGATCCAGGTCTATCGGCTGGAAAACACCGAGCCTGAGTCGGTGGTCAAGATGATTGAGGACATGGGAACGCTGGACCATACGTCGCATCTTGAGGTGGACAATGAGAACAACGCGATCATTGCCTCAGCGACGTTGGTCGATCACGTGACGATTCGGACCGTCGTCGATCGGCTGGATCGGGGGGGACGGCAATCGGTTATCCTACCGCTGGAGAAGCTCCGGGCCGAGATGGTGGTGAAGCAAATCAACTTTTTGATGGGAGGAGCTGAAGAGTCGAAGCCGGACACGCAGCGTAACGACAACAACCGAGGCTTCAACCCATTCGAGCCCTTCGAACGCTCTTTCTCGCGATCCCGTGGTTCCCAGTCGTCGGAACACGAGGACAAATTCCGCGTCAGCCCGGACGTTAAGAACAACGCGCTGATTCTCTGGTGCAACGAGTTCGAGCTGCGCAAGGTGGAGAACCTGATCGAGCAACTGGAGGCCATGCCCGACTCGGGAGACGGCGTCTTCGAGGTGCGGGTCTACCGGCTGAACACGCTCGATCCCGATCCGCTCGTGTCGACTCTGGAAGACATGGACGCGCTTGGAGTTCACGCCAGTCTGAAGGCGGACAAGGAAAGCAAATCGATCGTGGACTATGCGACTGCGGCGGATCACAAGAAGATTCAGGACCTGATCGACCGCCTGGATGCCAGCGGGCGGAAGTTCGAGGTGGTTCAACTCCGCCGGCTCCAGGCCGATCACGTGGCGGGAACGATCGAATTCATGATGGGCGCCGCCGAGGAGAAGCAACAGCAGAATACGAGCCGCTACTACTGGGACTATTACCCGTCGAACCGAGGGAATGAGGCCGACAAGAGTGGTTTCAAGATCGACGCCGACGTTGAGAACAACCGGCTCCTGCTGCTGGCCAACGAGTCGGAAATGGCGGAGGTCATGAACCTTCTGATCAAACTGGGCGAGATACCGGCGGAGGGTGGAGATCCGTCGACCGTTCGCGTGATGGACACTTTGCCGGGGCCCGAATTGGAGAAGCTACTGAGGCAGATCGAAAAGGCTTGGCCGTCTGTGGCCCCCAATCCACTATTGTTGCCGGACAAGGATGGCGAAACGAAAGAGAAGGAGGCAAAGCCGGTGCCCGGCTTGGACAAGAAAGAGGTTCGGCCCAGCACGGCAGGGGATCCATGGTCTTCGGCGTACTTCCGTTTTGCGCAGCACGAAACACGTGTGGAAGGACCTGCTGGCGGCGGGACGGCCAGCAAGGAACCGGCCAAGGCCAATCCTCCCCAAGAGCAACCAGCGCCGCCGATCAAGAAGGCCGATGGCAACGGGGCGGCACTCGAAGATATGAAGGCCACAACCGCCGGCAAGGCCCCGGTAAGCATCACCGTGGGACCCGATGGGCGGCTGGTGATCACATCGGAGGACACGGAGGCCCTCGATCGTCTGGAGGAGCTTCTGTCGAACCTGGCGCCTGCGCGGCCCGATTACGAGATTTTCAGGCTGAAATACGCTTACGCCTCGACGGTTGCCCTCAATCTGGAAGACGTTTTTGAGGACAAGAAGGAAGAGTCGGCCGGTCGCGGACGGACGTACTACTTCTACGACTACTACGGCAGCAATGGCAACAACGAGAAAGAGGAGAAGTTCCGTCTGTCGAAACGCAAACCTCTGAAGTTCATTTCCGACTACTCGTCGAACTCGATCCTGGTCCAGAATGCCGATCCAGGACAGCTCAAGTTGATTGGCGAACTGATCGAGTTCTACGATCAGCCCGAACCGTCGGATTCCCAGTCCATTCGGAAGACCGAAGTTGTGGCCATCAAGTTCTCGAAGGCGTCCGTGATCGCGGAAACGGTCAAGGACGTCTACCGCGACCTACTGAGTGCGAACGATAAGGCACTGGCCAACAATCAGCAGAAGAACACGCCCGAGCGGGCCTTCACGTACGTTTATGACGTGGAGGACGGGGGCGACTCCTCCGATGAAGAACGAAAGACGCCGTCATTCAAGGGAATGCTCTCCCTCGGAGTGGATGACCTGTCCAACACGCTCATCGTTTCGGCACCGGCCTATTTCATTACGGACGTTCTCAAGGTTATCGAGAACCTGGTCCTTAAGGATACGGCGACCACCGCGACGGACGAGGTCATACCGCTGGAGAAAGGCGTGAGCGCCTCCGAGCTCCAGAAGACCTTGATGAAGATTCTTCAGGGGCGATCCGGCGGCAAGCCGAAGGAGAACGGTAACAAGCCGCAGCCGGATCAGCCGGGTCCAGGTCCCGGCCCGGGGGGCGGGGGGCCCGGCTGAACTCGACTGAACCCTCGCCAAGAAAAGCCGCACGCGGTGTCTCAACGGAGCAAGACACCGCGTGGCGGAAGGGGAAGGAACCTGTTTGATCGCGTCAGACGGCGGCTTCCTCCTGGCGGCCTGGTGTCCTGAGGTGGGAGGCGTCACCGGTCTTGAACCGGGCGACCACCTCGCGGAGCGTTGCGGCCTGAGCTCCGAGTTCTTCGCTGCTGGAGGCCATTTCCTCGCTGCCGGCGGCCGTTTGCTCGGTAACTTCGGCCACGCCCTGAATTGCTGCGGAAACCTCACGGGCGTTGTTGGCCTGCTCGAGGGTGGCGGAGGCTATCTGGGAAATCATGGCCGCTGTCGACTCCACTCCCCCGACGATTTTCTCGAGGGCCTTTCCCGTCTCCTCGCTGAGGCGGGCACCTTCGGCAACCCGTTGTGACGATTCCTTGATCAGTCCGGAAATCTCACCGGCCGCCCGGTTGGATCGCTCGGCGAGTTTGCGTACCTCGTCGGCCACGACGGCGAAGCCCATTCCATGTTCACCGGCCCGGGCCGCCTCAATAGCAGCATTGAGGGCGAGCAAATTCGTCTGGCTGGCGATCTCGGAGATCACCTGGATGATCTCGCTGATCTGTTCGGAACTGGTGCGGATCAATTCCATGGCCTCGATCGACTTGGCGACGGCGGAACCGCCGGATCTGGCCAGAGAGTTTGTGTCGCCGGCAACCTTGTTGGCGTTTTCGGCATTGTTTTTGACGGCGTCGATACTTTGAGTGAGTTGCTCGATGGAAGCCGTCATTTCCTCCACGGTGGCGCTCTGGGTCTGGGCGCCCATCGCCAGGGTTTGAGAGCTTTCGGC
>CAYSCH010000069.1:4033-31304 GCA_964429355.1 uncultured Planctomycetaceae bacterium
GCTTTCGGCGATCACACGGCTCCCGTCGTTGAATTGAGCGGCACTCTCGGTAACCTGTCCGATAATGGACGACAGATCGTGCAGCATACGGGCGATTCCCGCGGCAAGTTCGTCGATGGCGCCGTGACCTTCGACGGTGATGGGTTGCGTCAGGTCACCTTCGGCGGCGGCGGCAACCACTTCGAGCAAGCGGTCGACCTTGCGCCGCATTTCCTCAGCTTCGCGCCGTTCCTGCTCTGCCTGCTGGCGTTCCTCTTCGGCCCGTTGATCATTGAGCCGTTGTTGTTCCTCGGCTCGTTGTCGTTCGATCTCCGCAAGTTCGCTCTTGCGGCGTTGATCTTCCTCGGCGGCCATCCGTTCGGCCTGGGCTTTTTCTTCTTGAGCCTTCTTTTCGCGTTCGGCGGCCTCGCGGATGCCGTCGAAGGCCTTTCGGGTGTTGGCAATCGACGTATTGATGGCTTCCGCCATCCGGCCCAATTCGTCCCTGCTGCGTACGTTGGCGGGCTTGGTGAAATCCTGATTGGCCAGGGCAGTCACGCTCGCCACGCACGCGGCGATCGGTCTGGTAATCCGCCTGGAGACGGACAAACCGACAGCGATCAAGGCGATGGCGGCGACGACGCCGATTCCGACGAAAAGCACGGTTCTCTGGAAGGCGGAGACCTTGACGGCTTCGGCCACCGAGAGAACGGAGTCCTTCTTCTCCGCCATTCTTGCCTGCTGCTGATTGATGCGTCCCTTCTTCGATTCCACGTTCGCCAGGGCGGCCTGGACGGCGGTGTTTTGGGCCTGTTGGAGCTGGTCGATCACATCGCGCATCGCGTTGAACGACTTGTAGGCCGAGCCCGTATCACTCGCCTTGCGGGCGAACAGGAGTTTTTTCGGGTCTTTGCTGTTTTCGATCACCTTCCGCGTCGCGTCGCGCCACTCATCGAATGCCGGCGAGAAGGTGGCGTAGAGGTTCTTCGTCGCGTCCGTGTCGAAGTGCTCCGAAGCGGCCTGGAGCCTCTGCCACGCCTGGTCGATATTCTCTTGGTTGGATGCGTCAGCATCCGCGGTCTCTTCTTCCGTGGAAGCCACGAGTACCTGTTTTTCCGCGATCACCGCCTGGTGGACATCGCGGTCGGCTTCGAGCATCAGTTCGATGCTGTGCTGCAGATTCTGCAGACGGACGATGTCGGTATTGATCAAGGGAAGCATGTCGTTGTCGATCAGGGGTGTGATTTCCTCGTCGATCAGAACCAGGAATTCGTCGTTGACGATCACGTCCAGGTTCTGGGTCAGCGTTCGCAACGTCTGCCACCCCACCACGATCAGCAGGGCCAAGGCGAGAACGGAGAGTCCTACCATTGCGAGGATTTTCTGTTTGACGCTCATCTTTCATCCCTCTCCGGGTCAGTTCGAGGAAAGGCCGGAACGGGCGGCCAGGAAGATTCCAGACGCACCCGCCCGTCAAGAAATCCGTGAATTACCGACTAGATGCTGTCGACAGCCAGGCCGAAGGTAACGGCACCGATTACGTTCCCGTTTTCATCACAAATGGGCAGAGAAATCTGCTGCATCGTCCGGCTCGACGACTTGTCCATTTTGTTCTTGGCGATGTCGACTCCCCCCTGGCCTTCCTTGTAGGAGTTCTGCCATTTCGGCTCGTCACCCTGCCAGTAATCGCTGGTCAATTCATTCTGGCCGACATTGGCGCCCTGGTTATCCATGACAAAGGTTTCGGCGATGGCGGGCTTGGCCGACGCAATCGAGCGAATTTCGGCCGCGCAGGGATTATTCAATAGTTCCTTCTGAATCGGCAACTCTTCCTCGGCATCGGCCCAGGTCTGGTCGGTCTTCTTGATTTCGTCAAGAGTCATGCCCTTCGCATTCTGAGCCTGAACGGCCTCGACAAACACCGGGTTCGTGCAAAGGGGCAGCAAGGTCTCTTTGATAAACGCTTTGACCTCGGGCGAGGCATCCGCACTGCCATCGATCAGCGAAACCAGCCTCTGCTTCAACTGAGAAACCGAGTCGCTCTCCGCCATGGCGTGGGAAGTAACGGCCAGTAAGGCAAGGGCAGCCACCAGGGCAATAGTCAACTTCTTCATGGTCACACTCCTCGCAAGAGAATTGTGTTCTGTAATGGGGATCTGTGCAGGCGGGCCTGCCGTATGTCGCCTGTCGGCCGGAATCGAGTTCGCACCCCCCAGAAAGGCAAGCCTCCGGGCAGTGCGTTATTCCTGACAGGGACATTCCGTTTTCTGAGAACTGCGCGACAAACGCCCCCCTGCTTATCCCGCCGGAAGGGTCATGCCCGGCTTACGGGTGAGTGGTGTGAATCTGGAGCGATTCTTCCGGTGGTGGGGAACTAAAGAACTGTAGGTTGACAAATCGTGTCGGCGCGAAGTCAACGGCGAGATTTTGGAAAATCTCAGTGGTGGCCGCCGATAATGTTGCCGCCACTGGCGCAAACCGTCTGATGGCGCGACCTCGCCGGCATTTATTGGTACAAACCACGTGCTATCGATGCTCGAAATCTCTCCCTATCGCCGAAATCGGTTGTTGAGGGAACTGTCGAGGAGGGCCGCCATTATGTGTGTTGCTGCCATTGCCGCCGCCCAGTCGGACGGCCGTTTTCCCGGCTCGCACAGTAACTAACCCAACACATAAAACCTATGCGATTGGTATGGTTTAAGGAGAAATGTCCCATGAACGGAACGAGGTACCGGAGAGCAGCATTGGGATTGGCTGCTGCCGTGATGATTGTTGGGATTATGCCAGCCCACGCCCAGGTATTAATGCCCCTGCCGCCAACCGATTCCGAATCGGGCTACTCCTCCGTTGCCTATGGGCGTCCCTCGGAGGGCCCCGGCGACGGAATCCAGTTGGCCTCGGTGGACGCCCCTGCGGCTCCGGAAGCGAGCCTGGCGAGCCAAATTGCGGATCTGAAAGCCTGGCAGGCGAGAGTCGAAGCGGCCCAGGCTGCCGACAAGAAGAAAGCAGCTTCCGCCCCGTCGATGAAGATTGGCGGCCAGATTTTCCTTGATACGGCGATGTTCTCGCAGAATGCCGACAGCGTGGGTCAAGTCGGCGACGTTGAGAACGGAACCGAGTTACGAGCAGCATGGCTCGATTTCTCGGGAGCTGCGTTCAACGTCATCGGTTACAAGTTTCAATTTGACCTGGCCGGTCAGACCAGTATCAAGGACATGTTTCTCGAGGTCCAAGAGCTGCCGGTTCTCAGCACGGTTCGGATCGGTCACTTCAAGGAACCCTTCGGGATGGAGCAACAGACTTCCATCAAGTACATACCGTTCATGGAACGGCCTCTTACCGACACGATTTTCGTTCCCGCCCGCAACATCGGTGTGATGGCTTTTGACTGCACCGACAACGAACGGATGACCTGGGCGATCGGTGCGTTCGCCAGCGAGCAAGACGACAAACCTCCAATCACCCAGGAAGATCACGCGGGGACCGCGGTGACGATGCGTGCCACCTTTCTCCCCTGGTACGACGAGGCATCGCAAGGTCGTGGCCTGCTGCACACGGGCGTTGCGTACAGTTATCGTGCAGTTGGCGATGAGACTGTGCGACTCCGAAGTCGCCCCGAAGCCCACCTCGGCCCTTACGTCGCCGACACGGGTGTGTTGAACGTGGACAACTTCCAGCTCCTCGGCGCCGAACTGGCTTACGTCTATGGTCCATTTTCCGCCCAATCGGAAGTCTACCGGGCCAACCTCGACATGATCGGCGCGCCGAGCGTTGACATGGACGGGTGCTACTTCTTGTGCAGTTATTTCCTCACCGGAGAGTCGCGTCCTTACAAGCGGGCGGCTGGAACGTTCGATCGTGTGAGGCCGTTCGAGAACTTCTTCCGCGTTCGCGGGGAAGACGGCTGCGCGATTACCGGCAAAGGGGCGTGGGAAGTCCTGTATCGTTATTCCTATGTCGACCTTAACGACGGAGCCGTGGCCGGCGGGCGAGTCGGCGATCACACCATCGGACTGAACTGGTACCTCACCCCCTATACACGAATGATGTTCAACTATGTTCATTCCGAGGCCGATCGCGGCGTGTTGGATGACGGCAGGATGGACATCGTCGAGATGCGGGCGCAAGTTGACTTCTGAGGAAGTCGCCACACGATTCTCATGGAGACAATCAACATGAAAACACTGATACTGACTGTTAGCATCAGCCTCCTGTTTGCAGGCAGTCTTGTTGCCGGCGATTGCGGCCCCGACGGCGGTGAACCGCAATGCTGCAGCAAGTGCGGAGGAACCGCGAGCTGTCAGATCGTCTGTGAAACGGCCAAGGTCAAGAAGACGGTCTGGACGGTCGAATGCGAGGAGTTCTGCCCCCTGTTGCCGGGATGCGGCATCCTGGGCAGCCTTTGTTTCTCGGGCTGTGGCAAGGACTGCGACTGCGGTTCTTGCGGTTCGTGCGATTCGAGCGCCAGCTGTGGAAAGGACTCGTGCGATCCGTGTGCATCACTCCAACGGCCTATGCACCCGCCGAAATGCGGAAAGGTCCGCACCAAGAAGATCCTGGTCAAGAAGGAGATCACCTGCGAAGTTCCCGTCTACAAAACGGTGGTCGTGTGCTCGGGCGGTTGCGGGGTGTGTGGCACCCTCGAGGCCGGCCAACAAGCGGCACCGGTTCCGGCCAAACAGACGGCAACTGCGGCTCCATTACCCCCCGTTGTACCAATTGTCCTGCATCGTTAAGCCCTTGTGCAATCGCCAAAGAAATGGCCGTCCGGTCTTGCGACCGGCGGCCATTTCTATTGGTTGCTTGACCTGGAGCCGCACTCCTGCCGGGCAATTCTCCAAGGCTCAGAGGGGTCCGTCTTTCCAGTTCAGTCCTCTCGGCAGAAGTCCTCAGCTCAGACGGTATGTCGATTCTGGATCGAAACTCGCGATATCCTTCCGCCCCGCCCCCGCTGTAACCGGTAGTTCGAGGAGAGAATAGGGGATTCGCTGACGGTGTGATGGTACTTTTCTACCGCCAGGGGGCGAAGAATCGGCCACTCTGTCCGGGACAGATGAGCACGCCTCAACTACAATATTGCTCCAGAAGTTTCGTGGACTCGGTCCATTTGCGGACGCGGCGCCCAAGTCGTAAATGGCCTTGCGTGATTCCCAGAGGAAATTGCGGCAAGGCGATCAGGAACTTGATAGGCCGGGACTGACAGAGTTGGCAGGCAGAACACGGGCGCTACCCGAGCGCGGGGCAAGCCCACGCGGCTATCTTCAGGACGGAAATTTTTCGGCGAATCACGCAAGGCCATTCGTGGCCAGGTCGACACCGCTCGGACGCCCGGTAGCATCTGGAGGTGGTAAAACATCGCACGAATCCGATTGGTATGGGTGCCGGTAATCCACCATCAGCGGGAGTTGCATTCAGGAGGGCTTTTGGGCGACAATGAGCGGCTGTTGCGGTTTAACGTTGAGCAGCCAACCCCCTCAGGAGAGCAGATGAGCACGCTTCGCGTAGCCATTCATGGAGCCGCCGGTCGGATGGGACGCCGGTTGGTGGCGTTGGCCACAGCCGACCCGGATCTGGAAGTCGTTGCGGCCGTCGACTCGGCCAGTCACCCGGACCTGGGCACCGATGCCGGGTTGCTCGCCGGCGTCGGGCCGGTGGGTGTCAGCCTTTCGAGCAGACTTTCGGTAGGGGCCGACGCCCTGATCGATTTCTCGCTGCCGGAGGCAACGGATTCGGTTCTTCAGATGTGTCTGGACGCGAAGACTCCCCTGGTTTCGTCGACGACCGGGCTCAATGTGGAGCAGGAGGCCAAGTTGAATGCGGCGGCGGAGCGGATCCCGATTCTGCGTTCGCCCAACATGAGCATGGCAGTCAACCTGGCCATGCGACTTTCCGAGATGGCAGCCCGGGCACTCAGGGAACAGGACGCCGACGTCGAGGTCCTCGAACGTCACCACCGTTTCAAGGAAGACTCCCCCAGCGGTACGGCGTTGAAATTCGGCCAGATCATTTCCGACGTGATGGGCCAGTCCAAGCATGTCCACGGCCGAGAAGGGCGAGTTGGGCGCCGGCCCCACGGCGAAATCGGTTACCACGCAATCCGCGTGGGCGACAACCCTGGGGAGCACACGATCGTGTTTGCCATGCTCGGTGAGATGATCGAGGTAACCGTGCGGGCAACGAGCCGCGACTGTTACGCCCTGGGGGCCCTGGCGGCGGCCAAGTTTCTCGCCGGCAAGGAACCGGGGCGGTACAGCATGGAAGACGTCCTGGGGCTGTGATGCGGAATGCAGGTGGATCGGATCCAGCGCATGGGGGATACGGCCGGCAGGTTGCAGGCCGGCAAGTCTGGCCCAGTGGAGTGATGGAATGAAGGACTGGCAGGTAGGCGCAGTTCGCGGTTGTCTTTTCTCATGTTTCCAGAATTCCTGGATTCTAGCCCTCCAATCTCACTTGCCGCAGCCATAAAGCGATACCGAACCGGGCCACGCAGCCCCACGACCGCCTGTATGGATAGCTCTGCCGAGTTTCTTGCGACTGTCGCCCAACCCATCGGTTGGCTGTACGCGATCGTTGCGGGGCTGAACACGATCGCGGCCGCTCGATGTATGCGGAGGTACCCGCTCAAGGCAACCGCGTGGCTGATGTTTGCTGCCGCATTTGTATGGGCCAGCGTCTGCTCGTTCGGCGGGCAGCCACCTATGCTCTGGGAATGGGTCAAGGATAGTGTCAATGCCTGGCTTGGTCCCATATCGTTCACTCTCGGCTCCGCCACACTCCTGGCCCTCCTGTTCAGGTTCCGCGAGGCGTTGGTACGGCCGGCGGTCGCCTGGACGGGATTGAATCTGACCCTGGGGCTGTTCTGCCTGTCACTTACCGATCCGCATTTTACGGCAATCGTCTCCAAGGGCGACAATCTGCCGATTGTAGCCATGGTGTTCCTGCTGGGATACTTCACTTGGCTAGGAGCCTATCAGGCGGTCGAAAATGACCGCCGAGCGGTTCGAGGACTCCCACCTGCCGAGAAGCGGTTGAGCGACCCCGTGCTCGTGTGGCCCGACCTGGTCTATATCGAGTTGATCACGATGGTGCTGGTGACGGCGGGACTGATCGCATGGTCACTGCTGGTTCGTGCGCCGCTGGAACAGCCGGCCAATCCGGTCGTGACCCCGAATCCGGCCAAGGCACCGTGGTATTTTCTCGGCCTGCAGGAGATGCTCGTATTCTTTGATGCGTCGGTTGCCGGTGTGATTCTGCCGATGCTGATCATTCTCGGGCTGTGCGCCATCCCGTATCTCGACGTCAATCCTCGCGGCAACGGCTATTACACGATTGCCGAGCGGAAATTCGCCTACGTGGTGTTTCAATTCGGTTTCCTCCAGCTCTGGATATTCCTGATCCTGATTGGCACATTCCTGCGAGGACCAGGCTGGGCTTTTTTCAGTCCCTTCGAAGCCCATGATGCTCACAAGGTGGAAGCGCTCAGCACGATCAGTCTGTCCCGATGCGTGTGGGAAGTGTGGCTGGGGGTGGGAATGCCCAAGGTCGATCCTGGGTTGGGGCTGGTTGGCCGATTGGCGACCGTGTTGTGGCGGGAGAGCGTGGGCACGGCGATTCTGGCCCTTTACTTCCTTGGTTTGCCGATTGTGCTGGCCCGAACCGGGCTGGCGAGATACCGGGGGGCCATGGGACGAGGCCGTTACTGGCTCATGACGCTGCTTCTGCTGGCGATGCTCGCGCTGCCGATCAAGATGTTGCTTCGCTGGACGACCGGACTGAGTTTTATCGTGAGTATGCCCGAATACTTCCTGTATTTCTGACGACACTCGAAATCTGCGGCACATAAGCCCGGGACAGACCCCACGGCTGTTGGACTGCTGCGTGTTCCTTCCCATGCGTTCCCCCGACGACACTTACTACAACATCAACCGGCTGCACGTGATCTTCGGGATTTCGTCTGCGCTATTGGTTGGGGTGACGGTCTGGATGTTTGCCGTCGATCATCAGCGTCCGTGGAAGGAGTATCAACGGACCTATCGGGATCGGATCCAGCCGTGGCTGGCCGAGTCCCGGTTGGACCAGCAGAAAACGGCGGAATTCAACGCGGAGGAGGCGAAGCTGCGGGGGGGCGTGGACGATGCGGCAGCGAAGGTTCCGGAGGCAAGCGAGGTCGAGGAGTTCTCAGCCGCGTTGCGGGCCGCCGGGGACAAGGCCGGCGCCACGGCGGTCGAGACGGCCTATGCGTCGCTCCGGGCCAACTTCTCGAAAGGTGGGCGTGAAAAGCTGTTGGGCGCCCTCCAGTCGGGCATTGGCGGCATCGAAAGGCGACAAGAGGAATTGGATCGGCAACGCCGAGATCACCAGACGGACTTCGACCGCGCTCGCAGCCAATACGAGATTGCCGTGGGCCAAGCCGCGCCGGCGGACGAGCTTTTCGCGGCCCGCAAGACGACCGCCATGCTTCGCAAACGAATCGATTCCCTCACGGGCGAGATCGAGCGTTTGGATGCCAGCCGCCGGCAGCTCGCCGGGCTTCTGGCATCGATCCGCGCGGAAGAAGACACCGCCCGCACCGCCCTCAAGACGCACCTGTTGCGGGTGGAGCGACTGGAGTCCGCGGTGCCGGATCCCGCCAATGATACGGGGCGGACGATCGCGCGGATGCCCTTCGTCGACAGTTTTGGGCGGTCGCTGGCGGTGGAACAGATCTGGCTTCCCAAATTGACCATTGACTACCATTTCCGCCGTGTGGCCCGGTTTGACCGCTGCACCACGTGCCACCTGGGGATCGATCAGGTCGAGCCGGGAGCTGAAGACCGGCCGGCCATCGCCCCGCCGGAACAAATCACCGTGGAATTGGCCACTCTCGCGGCACCACCGGAGGAATCGGAACTTTCGATCGAATCGCTCTATGGGCTGGCCCTGGCGTCGCGGGGTGTACTGGAGGAGGCTCAGCCAACAATTTCCGTCGTCGAGGACGGGTCGGCAGCGGCCCGAGCCGGGCTGTACCCGGGCGATGTGATTCGGACGATCGACGATGCGGCAGTTACCACCCGACCGGAGGCAATCGAGCGATTGATGCGACCTGACCGGTGGGGGGCGCCGCTGCGGCTGAAGATCGCGAGGGGACTGCCACAACCCTATTGCGGACACCCAAGGCTGGACCTGTTTGTGGGCTCCGCGAGCCCGCATCCCGCCGCCGAGTATGGCTGCACGATCTGCCATGCCGGTCAGGGAAGCGCTACCCAGTTTGAATTTGCCTCCCACAATCCGAACGGGCCGGAAGATCGCACCCGCTGGGCCCAGGAGTACGGCTGGTTCCGTAACGGGCACTGGGACTTTCCCATGCTCGCCCGCCGGTTTTCCGAAAGCAGTTGCCTCAAGTGTCACCACGACGTGACCGACCTGGAGCCGACGGAACGCTACCCGGATCCCCCGGCTCCGAAGTTGCTGGCCGGCTATCACCTCGTACGCCAGAACGGATGCTTTGGCTGCCACGAGCTGAATGGCTTCGATCCGGCTGGCAAGCGAATCGGTCCCGATCTGCGTCTGGAGCCTCTGGTGACAGAAGCTGCCGGGCAGATTGCAGCCCTGACAGAGGGGTCAGGCGAGGATCGCCGGCTCGCGGAGGCGGTCGTTGCCAATCCGCACGATACGGCTGTTCGCGACAAGCTGGTGCGAGCCGGGCAAAGAAACCTGGCGACCGGGAGTCTTCCGCCCGCAGAATCCAGGGAAATCGAGCGGCTTCTCGACATCCTGCGCAACGGCGGCCCCCACCCGGGCACGATGCGCAAGGTTGGTCCAAGCCTCCGCCATGTGGCCGATCTTTTCGGAGATGCGGTACTCGAGCGTTGGATCGCCAATCCCAAGGCGATTCGCAGTACCACACGGATGCCGCAGTTTTTCGGTTTGCATGAGCATCTGGCAGGCGAGGAGCTTCAGAAATCGCAGGATTTTGAGGCGGTCGAGATCCAGGCGATCCGCAGTTATTTGCGGGATGTATCTCAACCCGTCGACCTCCTGCCGGTTCCTGCGGAGGTGACGGAACAGCCGTCGGCGGAACGGGGCAAAGAGCTCTTCGTGCGACGGGGCTGCGTGGCGTGCCACCGCCATGCGGATGTGCCCGAGGGGAAGTCGACGATTGGCCCCGAGCTGACGGGCCTGGGATCGATGATCACGGCGGACAAGGGACTTGCCTGGCTTGCCAGTTGGCTCCGCGATCCTGCCCATCATTCTCCGCGTACGGCGATGCCCAATTCGTTGCTTGTTGCCGAATCGCTGGGAACCGACACCGAAGATGGTCGACCTCGCGTGAGCGATCCGGCCGCGGACCTGGCCGCCTACCTGTTCCAGTCGAAGGGAGAGGTGTTGGCGGCTGCGGCGCCCCTGGAGGAGGCAGACTTGAACGCCCTGGCCCACACGTATCTCAGCAAGCAGTTTTCGGCAAATGAGGCGGATGAAATCCTGGCGGGCGGAATCCAGGGCGACTTTCAGTCGGCCGATCTCGGCGATGCGGTGGACCTCCTGCCCCCGATAAGCCGCGAGAAGAAACTCAGGTACGTAGGAAGACGAACCATTCGCAAGCGGGGTTGCTTCGGATGCCATGACATCCCGGGTTTCGAGGGAGCCCAGGCCATCGGCCCGGCGCTGACGGATTGGGGGCGCAAGCAGGAGTCGTTGCTGGCATTCGAGCAGGTCCACCGTCATCTGGAAGAGAATCCGCCCACAGACACTGACGGCCCGCCCGCCGACCGGCAATTCTACCTGGAGG
The DNA here is from genome assembly GCA_964429355.1 of uncultured Planctomycetaceae bacterium. GTDB lineage: Bacteria > Planctomycetota > Planctomycetia > Pirellulales > Thermoguttaceae > JAAYAY01. The sequence continues at coordinate 14,781 of CAYSCH010000069.1, forward strand.
CGATTACCGAAGGTCGGCGCGAAGGATTCCTTTGGCAGAAGCTCCGCCGGCCACGAAGTTTCGACTACAGGAAAACCGAGCACAAAGGTTACAACGATCAGCTCACGATGGGCCAGTTCTCGCTGACGCCAACCGAGCGCGAGCAGATCATGACCTTTGTGCTCGGCATGGTCGCCGATGCGCCGGGCGAACCCTACGTTCACGTACCCGACAGGCGAGGGAAGGCTATCGCCGAGGGACGCAAAGTCCTCGATCGGTACGGCTGTGCCGAATGCCACACGATGAGAATGTCTCGGTGGCAATTCCGCTACGATCCAGAGTCCTGGGAGGATCCATCCCCGCCGGAGACGTTCGATTTCGCCATGCCCCAGTTCACCCCGGAAGCGGTTGCCGAATCGCTCATTCGCGATCGAACCGGGTGGGGACAAGCGGAAGTGATGGGTCGCGAGGAGATTGACACCTCGGGCGAAACGATCCTCGATGAGGACGACGACGGCAATCCGCTCTATGTTTTTTCGCTCTGGAAGCCGGCAGTGATCAACGGCCAAGTGTGGCCTGTGGGTGGGGCGCAGGTCCCGATCGCGGAGCCGAACATCACACGGCGGTACCCGGCCTGGGGAGGTGCGTTTGCCCGATTGCTTTACCCATACGTGGCCGAGGAAGCGGGAACGGCTTGGCTTGAAGCCTGGGGACAGGTTCCACCGGCACTGGTCCACGAGGGTTCGCTCGTTCAGCCCGAGTGGCTCTACAGCTACCTGCTCCAGCCGACACAGATCCGCCCTTCCGTTGCCTTGCGGATGCCTCAATTCAATCTCTCGCCGGACGAAGCAGCGGTGCTGGTTGATTACTTCGCGGCCGTTGCGAGCAGCGAGTTTCCTTACGTTTCCAGGCCGCCGACCGTACAGGGTGACACCGCCAGTCCCCGGCGCGCCGCCTTGATGGATCAAGCGATGCGGGTGATAACCGATCGAAAGACGTATTGTGCCAAGTGTCATTTGATCGGAGATTACGATCCTGGGGGCCAGACCCAGACAATCCTGGCGCCGAATCTGGCGAACGTGGGCCGCCGCATCCGAGCGGACTATCTGCGACGGTGGCTGGCGGATCCCAAGTCGGTCTTACCCTACACCGGGATGCCGGTGAATTTTCCGCCGGACGGTCCGCCGATGGGCCAGGATCTGTTGCCCGGCAGCAGTGCCGAACAACTGGAGGCGGTGCTCGATCTTCTGCTCCGCTATGACGCTTTCATGCAGAATCGGACCTCAATCCGGGCCCTGATCGATGCCGCGTCCAGGGCCTCGGACGATCCTGCCACGGACTGACGATGTCTCAGGCAATCGAGCTGGGAAGCGGCTCGTCCGAAGTGAACTGGTCTGCCTCTCCCGAAGTAGCCCGTAGTGGTAAGGGCCCGGGTGACGGCGTATACTTAGGAAGCCCTGACAAAACCTATGGGTCTCCCACAGGCATGGATGTGCGCAATCGGCGGTTTTGGCAGGGGCTCCAAAGTCTCATTCGATCCACACCCAACCCGAACGGGAGTTCGTGTCGATGTCGAAGTTGAATCGGCGACAATTCGTGAAGGGCACTGCTGCCGCCTTGTCGATCGGCGCGGCGATGCCGCATGTCTTGCAGGCCGCCGACGATGCCTGGGGCGATCTGAGTGGAAAGCTAATCTACGATGGGACGGCTCCTGAACGGAAGAAGCTCGTGGTTGACAAGGATGTCGATTGCTGCGGGAAGTTCGATATTCGCGACGAGTCGTTGATGGTGGGGAAAGAAGGCGGACTGCAGAACGTCTACATCTATGTTCGCAGCAAGGACGTTGCGGTGTGTGCTGACCTGGAGAAAGAGGCCAAGGCGCAGGTGCTACTGGACAACAGGGACTGCATCTTCGTGCCCCATTGCATGGCCATCTGGGCTCCGAAGCAGGAGTTTCACATCGTCAACTCAGACCCGGTGGCTCAAAATGTGGCATTCAGTCCGTTGCTCGACAAGCAGGCCAACATCGTGATTCCCGTGGGAGGGGACGCCACGTGGGAATTCAAACGTGCCCAACGAGTGCCGGTTCCCATCGCCTGCAACTACCATCCCTGGGAAAGCGCGTATATCTTGCCTCTCGATCATCCTTACGTGGCCATCACGGGCGAAGACGGCTCATTCACGATTCCGAGACTGCCAGTGGGCGAACTGGAGTTTCAGATCTGGCATGAGCGCATCGGCTATCTCGACACCAAGGACTGGCCAAAAGGGCGGATGACAATGGCGATTGGAGCCGGTACGAACGACCTGGGGACGATCAAGGTGGCGCCGTCGGCCCTTCAGAAATAGACTCCAGATTCCTTGGTTCCGAGCCGTGTTGTTCGCAGTGATTCGATTCGACCTCCATTCCCGCCGTCACAGAACACGTCCGCCCGCCGCGATCCGGCCGATCCAGCGGGCGGTTGTTGTCTGGATTGCGCTGTCCGTTTCGGGTTGCACGAACAGCGAGTCTCCACAGTTTCGCATCAATCTGGAGGGGCGTCATCCGGCGAGGATCTCCCAGACTCAGCGCGACGCGATCGTGGAGACGATGGAGGAGTTCTTCGGAACACCGGACGAGCCTCGATTACCCGAGGGAACGGGGCTGAACATGCGGCGGATTGAGATGGCGGCCGGGCCAGTCGCCGGGAATTCCGATGGGACCCAGCAGGGGCTGTTCCGGCAGCACTGTGCCACCTGCCACGGTGTGACGGGGGACGGCGCCGGTGTGATGGCAACGACCTTCGATCCTTACCCCCGCGATTTCCGGCGGGGGACGTTCAAGTTCACGACCACGCGAGCCGGTGCCAAGCCGCTTCGCAGCGACTTGCGGCGGACGCTGCTGCGGGGCATCCCCGGCACCGGTATGCCATCCTTTGCCGAGCTGCCGCCGGAACAGCTCGACGCACTGATCGAGTACGTGATCTACCTGAGCGTTCGTGGAGAGACGGAGCAATACCTGGTCCAGCTCGTTGTGGACGAAGGCGAGTATCTTCCACTGGGTGAGGATACCAAGGAAGTGGTTTTGGAGGAGGCCGTGCTGTGGGTAGCGAACCAATGGGCGGCCGTGGAAGAGAACCCGGAAGAGTACATCGTCGCGGTTCCGCCGCGCCCAGACTACTCCGGCGACAGACTGGCGGCATCGATCGCCCGTGGGAGGGAACTCTATGCGAGCAAAGACGCGCAGTGCGCCCTGTGCCACGGTCCCAACGGCGCCGGCGACGGGGAAGATGAACGTATCTACGACGACTGGAACAAGCTGAAGAAGGGGATCACACCGGAGCAGACGGCGAAGCTCGCCCGGCTATACACGCTCCCGATTCAAAGGCTTCGTGCACGTGACTTTCGCGAAGGGGCCTTCCGCGGCGGTGCCAGCCCGGAGGATCTCTACCGACGTGTGTACAGCGGCATTAAGGGCACACCGATGCCCGCTGCCGGCCCTCAGCCGGGAGCCAAGGGAGTATTCACTCCGGACGATATCTGGGACGTCGTCAACTACATCCTCTCCCTGGCAGAGAGTCGGTGACGCTGCTGGATGAAGATCCTATCTGTAAGACCGATGAAGATGCACGACCAATCCAGCTCAACCCCGCGAGCCACCACGCGAGCCTCGCACTATGCGGCATGGATCCTGGCGCTTACGACCTTTCCGTTGATCTGGATGGGTGGTCTGGTCACGACGTATGGGGCGGGTATGGCGGTGCCCGATTGGCCGAGCACTTACGGCTACAACCTTTTTCTTTACCCATTGGAGAGCTGGCTCAAGGTCTGGGACGTCTTTCTCGAACATGGCCATCGACTGCTCGGATCGGCGGTCGGATTGGCGACGATCGCTCTGACGATCCTCCTTTGGCGTCGCGATATCCGCCCTGCCATGTGGTGGCTGGCCGGATTTGCGTTGCTTGGTGTCTGTCTGCAGGGTGTTCTGGGCGGATTACGGGTGGTGGGAACCAAGATCCACCAGTCCCAGATCGCCTGGATGCCGGCTCCGATATTTTTGTGCCTGGCAGCGGGTCTTCTGGTGCTGATTGTCCAGGCGGTCCCACCTGGTTCGGCTGGCCGTCGCCGGATTCAATTCTGGGTCCGAGCGGTGGGGTTGTCCGCGGCCTTTGGAGTGGCCACCTGGTTTGGAATCGCCGCGGTCGACGACCGACTGATCCTGGCCAAGGCTCATGGTTGCACGGCTCCCGCATTTTTTGCGATGGCAGTGGCGGCTATCGCTGCTACATCACCACGATGGGTGGCCGATTATCCACCTGTTCAAGTGGGACACGCCAAGCTCATCCAGAGGCTGACCGCGCTGGGAGCGGTGGCAATCTATGCGCAAATCGTACTTGGAGCGAATCTGCGTCATATTGCTCCGGACGCGGCTCCCTGGTGGTTCACCCTCTGGATCTGGTTGCACGTGATTGTGGCCGGCGCGATTGTCCTGCTGATCATCTGGCAATTTGTGGCCGTACGGCGGTACGCACCGCAGCAGGAGGTTCTGCGGAGGCGAATTTCGCTGCTAGCGGGGCTTTTTTCGATTCAGTTGGTGCTTGGCGTCACGACTTGGATCACGAACTACGGCTGGCCTCTTTGGTTCACTCAAAATGTCCTGGCTCTAGAATACACCGTGGTGGCCGAGAGTCTCTGGCAAGCATTGAGCACGACGGCGCATGTGGGTGTCGGATCGCTGTGCCTGGCGGCGGCTACGAGTGCCGCGCTCTGGTCGCGACGAGACTTGAAATCGGCAACCAGACTGGAATCGGACGCCCCCAGCAGGTCTCAGGGAAGCCCTCCCAAACGGAACCGAAAATGACGAGGTTCCGCCGTACAGGCGGAGCGAATAAGACCCATGGCGATCGAATCGACGACAGCAACCTCCTCCTCGCCGACCTCGGACCGCAATCTGGCGACGGTGTTTCTAGCCCTCTGGCAGTTGAGCAGGCCTCGAATCGTGGCCATGGTGGCGTTGACGACGGTGGTTGGAGCGTTTGCGACGGCCAGCCGGCCCTTGCCGCTAATGACCCTTGTCAGTGCCCTGCTCGGCACCACGGCCGTTGTGGTTGGGGCTATCGCACTTAATCAGCGCATCGAACACCTGAGCGACTGCAAGATGCCCCGGACCGCGAGGCGTCCTTTGCCATCCGGCCGGCTGAGCGATCGCGAAGTCACCTGGTACGCCGTTGCCGTCACGGCCCTGGGACTTCTCTACCTGGCAGCCACGGTCAACTTGTCGATCACACTGCTGACGGCGCTGAGCTGGCTGATTTATGTCTGGATTTACACGCCGCTGAAAGTCTTCACGGCCTGGCAAACGCCGATCGGTGCGATACCAGGAGCGATGCCCGCCTTGCTCGGGGCAGCGGCGGCGGGGGCACCCTGGAGTCTGAACGGGCTGGCGCTGTTCGCAGTGGTTTATTTCTGGCAGTTTCCGCATGCCATGGCGATCGCCTGGCTCTACCGGAGGCAGTTTGGTGAGGCGGGATTGAAAGTAGCCAGTGTGACGGATCCCTCCGGGCGGACGGCCACAACGATCGCTGTTGTCGGTGCCACGGTGCTCCTGCCTGTAAGCCTGTTGCCGTTGCTGGCAGGGAGCGTCGGGTGGGGCTACGCTCTGGTGTCGTCGGCCAGCGGAATCGGCTACCTGGCCGCCTCGATCGCGTTTCTACGAGAGCCGACCGATCGGACGGCGAGGAACCTGCTTCGCATCTCTCTGGTGTATCTGCCCGTGCTTTTCGTGGCCTTCGTGCTCGCTGCGTTGGTGTAGAGCGGCTGACCAAACCGCCGATTGTGCCTATCCATGCACGTGGGAGACTCCCACGTCTTGTCAGGTCTTCTTCGAGCCGATACCACAGCCGGGGCGATTCCGATCAGGAATAGAGCTGAATTGCCTTGACAATTTCATCCAGGTCGTTTGGCACGACCACGGCACGATTGGCAAAGGCGGCCCGGCGGACGCCTCGCTTGCCGAGGACTTCGTTGAAGAGATCCTGATCGGTGGTATGGTAGGCCACGGTGGCCGTGGGGTCCTTGAGTTGATGCCCGGTGAGAATGCAGACGACGCGATCGTCGGGCCCGATGACACCCCCCTGGACGAGTTGCTTTGCTCCAGCGACACTTGCAGCACTGGCCGGCTCGCAGCCGATCCCGCCGGCGCCGACCTGCGCCTTGGCGTCGAGCATCTCCTGATCCGTGACTTCGCGGACGACCCCGTCGCAGACCTGGAGGGCTCGAAGGCATTTCTCGAGGTTGACGGGCCGGTTGATTTCGATGGCACTGGCGATGGTCGAGGCGCGGCGCCCCTCGCAGTCCATGCTCTCGTAGAATTTGCGGACAAGTTTGGCGTCGGGATGCCCGTCGTTCCAGACGAGCCCCTCCTGGCTGACGAGCCGGTGGAGCGTGTTAGCGCCGGCAGCATTGATGATGGCCAAGCGAGGCACCCGATCGATCAAGCCGAGCTGTTTGAGCTCGTAGAACGCCTTGCCGAAGGCACTCGAGTTGCCAAGGTTCCCGCCGGGAACTACGATCCAGTCCGGGACGTCCCATCGCAGGGCCTCCAGGACCCGGAACATGATCGTCTTCTGGCCTTCCAGCCGGAAGGGGTTCACGCTGTTGACCAGGTAGATGCCGAGTTTTTTCGAGATTTCTTTGACGCGGGCCATGGCGTCGTCGAAATCGCCCGCAATCTGGACGGTTAGAGCCCCATAGTCGAGAGCCTGGGAGAGCTTTCCGTAGGCGATCTTGCCGGAGCCCACGAAAATCACTGCCCGCATGAGCTTGGTCACGCAACAGTAGAGAGCCAGCGATGCGCTGGTGTTCCCCGTGGACGCACATGCAGCACGGGTGGCCCCCACAAACCGAGCGTGGGTGAACGCGGCCGACATGCCGTTGTCTTTGAAACTCCCCGAGGGGTTCATGCCCTCATACTGCAGAAACAGTCTCTCGGGGTGGAGGCCGACGTACTGGCCGACGCCTTCACTGCACTGCAGGAGAGTCTGTCCCTCGCCGATCGTCACACATTTTTCGACGGGTACGAATGGCAATAGCTCGTGAAATCGCCAGACTCCGCTGAAGCAGTGAGGATCGTGGCGTCGGGCCCATTTCTGTTCAAACTCGCGAAGTGACGCGGGGACATTGAACCGATCCCAATCGTAGGCGACATCGAGTAGGCTGCCGCACTTGGGACAGGCCACCAGAACGGCGTCGACCCCGAAAGTGGCGGCACAGTCGGGCGAGATACAGCGTTGGAAGGAAATGTCGGTCTGGCTAATTTCCCTATACTCTCTATATTAAAGGTCGACGGCAGCGCGTCGGGCTGGATAATGGGGCCGACTCGTTCGTAAGTCCATCCCTGCAAGACGATCTGTCGGCTGGGTCGCTAGAAAACACATCCTAGAGAAGCGGGAACAAACCATCAAGACGAACGGAACCCACCGCGATGGCAAATTGGCCACTCTGGTGAACGGTCATGATCCGCGTCGTTTCTGGTGGGGCGGGCGGTCGATTTTGCCTGCCAGCCCGGGTGGTCCCATGGGAAGTGTAGGCCAGCGTTGGGATTCGCAACGCGAGCGAATCGTCCCATGTAGGGGGGAAGCGGAGATTGTGCCGGTGCGATGAATGGGTTCCACAACCCCTATTTACGTAATAGTTTGCGCCGACATAAATTCCTGAACCTGGGGGCACCACGATTTGACGAAAGACGGGCGTTTCGTTGACAGCGGTTTTCCTCGTCCTTAGAATGGATGTTCTACGAGCTCCCCTGCAAGGGTGGCAATGGTTGCAGTTTCCCGGAGGAGAAGCGTATGAACAAGGCAGAGTTGACGGTTTTTCGAGACAAGCTTCTCGTGTTGCGGGCGCGTCTCCGGGGCGACGTCAACCAGATGGCGGATGCCGCGTTGAAGAAGAGCCGCTCCGAGGCCAACGGGGATCTTTCGAGCATGCCGATTCACATGGCGGATATCGGCTCTGACAATTTCGAGCAGGAGTTTACCCTCAGCTTGATGGAGTCGGAAGGCGGAACGCTCGAACAGATCGAAGCGGCGTTGGAGCGGATTGAAGACGGCGATTACGGCCTTTGTGAGGAATGCGGGGCTCGCATTCCGAAGACGCGTTTGAACGCGTTGCCGTATGCCACCATGTGTGTCAAGTGCGCATCGCATCTGGAAGAGAGCCTCTGATTCGAGACCGCAGGAATTGCGTGGTAACGACCTGGTGGTTCGCGGCGGAGATCGTGTGGGGCGGCCTGCACGGGCCCGGCGAGTTTCCGCCGTGAATCCCGAGGTTTCCGGTTGGGTATTCATTCGCGGTGGCCACCGAACAGCGAAGACGCTACGATGCCTACTTGTCGTTCAGTTCCCATCGGGCGGCCCTGATGTTCGCCTGCCGGGGGCCCGCACGAGTTGGAGCCCTCCTGGAATCGAGCGCCTTCGGTCAAGTGGTCTGCTGCCCGGGAGATTCGCCGGAAGGAGCCGCGATGAAGTCCGTTCCCCCCAGCCGTTACGTGGTTTTTTTCGCCCTGGTTGTGTTCGGGTGCCTTCTTGATCTTGGAACCAAGTCCTGGATCTTTGGCCGCCTCGGCCTGCCGCATGAGCAAGGTGTGTGGTGGATCTGGCAAGGTGTCGTTGGCTTCCAGACGAGCCTCAACGAAGGGGCCCTATTCGGAATCGGTCAAGGCCGCGTCAATTTCTTCTCCATCATGTCCGTGGTCGCCGCCGCCGCGATTCTTTTCTGGCTGTTTGTGGCCCGGGCCGCGCGAGACTGGCTGGTTACGGTGGCCAGCGGCTTGGTCTTTGCCGGCATTTTCGGCAATCTATACGACCGGCTGGGCCTTCCGGGCTTGCGATGGAACAATTCTCCGCTCCATGATCTGGGCGAACCGGTGTACGCGGTTCGCGACTGGATACTCGTGATGATCGGCTCCTGGCCCTGGCCCAACTTCAACCTGGCGGACAGCATGCTCGTAGCCGGGGCGAGTCTGATCATCATCCATGTCCTATGGTCGGATTTGCCCCCCGACCGGAAGGCCACAGGGGAATCGGGGCGGGTCGAGAGTGCTGGGAATTGAGTTGAGGCACAAACCGGGTTTCGGAATCGCGCATTTCGGACAGATTCGTCCACGTCGATAGCCTCGGGGAACGAAGACCGCCCTTCTGCAGAACTGTCGAGCGTCCAGAAGAGCGGGAGTTGTTTCTGGTAACGAATCGCTCTGGACTTTCTTGACATTCCCAGCTGCCATGTTATACTGAGCCCCGTCTAAGGGGGGCTGTTCATGAAGATTTCACGCACCGTCTCGTATGCGTTGCAGGCAACCCTGCAATTGGCCGAATCGGAAAGCGATCACCCGGTACCCTGCAGCAAGCTGGCCTCGGACGGCAAGATGCCGGAGCGATTCCTCCTCCAGATTCTGCGGAATCTCGTGGCGCACGGAGTTCTGGAGTCGACTCGCGGTGTCGATGGGGGGTACGCCTTGCGGCAGTCACCATTGGACGTTTCCCTGCTCGACATCCTTGAGGCCGTGGATGGTCCGATGGTTTCCTCGTTGCCGGTGGCCGAAGGTCTTCACGAGGGATGCCGCCAGAAGCTGGAGGAATTGCTGAGCCAGATCAACGATGAGGCACGCGCGAGGCTCGCCTCGATTCGTCTTTCGGACCTGGCGTGTTGCGGGCGGGCAGCCGAAGTCAGTCTCGCGGGCGACTCGGCAAATTCCTGAACGAGCCGGTGCGTCAGAGACTGGTGTCTTCTTGCCCGTGGAGTGAGCGCAGAGCCACCGAGAAGTCGCTTGTATCGCACTGGACAAGGCCGTCACGGAGAATCAGGGTCCGTTTCGCATGGCGTCCCACGTCCTGCTCATGGGTAACAAGCACCACGGTAATCCCCCTTTCTTCATTGAGACGGCATAACAACTGCATCACTTCGTTGCTGGTGCGAGAGTCGAGGTTGCCAGTCGGTTCGTCGGCCATCAAGATGGCCGGTTCGTTGACCAGCGCCCGGGCAATCGCAACGCGTTGTTGTTGCCCGCCGGACAATTGGCCGGGATGGTGTTCCATCCGGTCGCCGAGGCCGACCTGTTCAAGGAGGTCCTTGGCTCGCCGCCGGCGCTGGCGGTACGGGATGTGACGGGAATAGAGGAGAGGCAGTTCGACGTTTTCGAGCGCGCTGGTTCGTGCCAGAAGGTTGAAGTTCTGAAAGACGAAACCGATTTTACGATTGCGGAGATCGGCCCGGCCATTGGCCGACATTTGCGTTACCTCCTTGCCATCCAATTCGTAGCTGCCGTGGGTGGGACGATCCAGGCATCCGAGGGTGTTCATGAGGGTCGACTTCCCCGATCCGGACGGCCCCATCACTCCGACGAACTCCCCTTGTTCGATCACGAGTGAAACGCCGCAAAGTGCGGCCACCTCCGTTTGGTCAAGTTGATAGACTTTACGGACATCCTTCAACTGAATGAGCGACATAGGTCAATTTACGGAGGTTGAGTGTTGGGGGCGAAGCTCGGCTGCGGGGATGGAGGAATCAACAGCCGTGGTGAAAATGGGTTTGTGGCCTGTCCGCGAAGGATGCCACTGACCTGCCGAGCGAACGTTGATTCCATGACGGCATGAGCCAAACAAAGCTCTCCTGCCTGACACGGTCCCGCTCGCCAATTCTTCGGGTCGGCCATTCACCGGCGGACCGGCGAAAGTAGGAAAACACGGCACTCTTGGGAAAGTCTGCCGGCCGGGCAAGATTCTGCTCGTTTGCCCCTCACGACGGCTTCAGTTCTTCCAAAATGGCAGAATGTGGGCGAAAACGCAACTATCGCGTTTGCGTTCTTCGAAATCGGGCCGCATGATTCTGTGGCGGTCGTCCTCGCCTCTTGGTCGGCCCTGCGCTCTCCCAAACCGGGTGGAATGCTCATTTCAGATCCCAATGCCACATAAACGGGGAAGAATCCATGCGAATCGCTCCCATTCCCATCCTTGCCGCCGTGCTCGTGATGGCTGGCAATCTGTTGCCGGCTGCTGACCCGCCCTCCGAAATTGCCAACCTCAATATGTACGGGGCCAGTGCCTGTGCGGCTCCTGGCTACAGTGCTGTGCCGCTGAACCTCGAGTTGTACCACCAATGCCCGCCCAATTGCTGCGACGACGTATGGGCGGGCTACTGTGAAAAGAAACGCCAAGGGCTCTGCTTACCCTCGGTCCGACCCCTTCGCCATCCGTGTGGTAATTCGCCGACGGCAGCATGCTCGGAGAGCCTTGATGCGGGGCAAGAACGTGCCCCTGCGCTCGCTCCAGCCCCTACCTCAGTGCCCCAAGCCACCGTTCCCAAGGCCGAAATCAAATCGGTACCGGCCGCAACTTTGCCGCCTCCACCCGATTCCCCCAAACTTCCCGCCGACGCGCTTGATTCACCCAGCCCTTCGGATACGACAAACGCTCCCTTCCCGATGTTCAATCCGGCCGCGTGGAAGATCGGTGGAGTTGTCAAGTAATTCCGGCCCATGCACGCTGGAGCAGGCGCAAGAACCAGGAGTCTATTCAAGCACCTTGAGGAAGGCTTCCCGCCGGGGGAACAACGAAAGTTGTGGCCATCCTGGAAATAGTTGCAGGCGAATCCGGTTCGATTGTAGTTGACCGATGGTACCGGCCGATACTGACACTACAGGCTTGGCCTGCCGGGAGGGCGGGACATTGAGGTCCCGTTTCAGGATAAAAGATCATGGGGACGACGACGGACCGTCGACCCGTGGTCTTTTGTTTTGCGCTCGGGAGCGAGAAGTGTCAGCGGCAGAGTGAGATGGTTCGCTTCCGTCCCACCTCCTCCATCTGGATTTTGCCCTCTCGGGCAAGCCATCCGAGTCCCTGCATCACGGTGTCGCGGGGCTCGCCCACTTTTTTCACGAGTTGCGTCAAGCTGGCGGGGCCTTCGCAATCCAAGAGACGCCAGATTGCACCGGCAGTCTCCCCAATTCGTTCTGTAAACGTCGAGGGAGCGTCACTCTCGGCCATCATTATCTCCTCTTGACTGGCAGACTTGTGCATTGGGTTGCCTCGCACGACCACGGCGCCGATGACCGGCAATCTGGGTGAAGTATATCGAATAGGCCAACTGCCAAACAATACAGATGGAAGCGTGTACCGCAAGTATAGAACGACCGTGCGGAGGCAGCTTACGGTCTAGAAAGAAACCATGGCACTCTTGCCGGATTTGCTGGTCGCAACGCCCTGCGTGACGGAATGCTGCCGGACGAGATGCTTCGGTTGGCACAATCGCCACGAGCCTGGCGGTCCGAATCGACCGTTTCGGGGCAAATAGGAATGCCGTTGAAAGGCTTCTTTCGGACAAAGAAGCAAATATGCGGCCGGCCCAGCATGGGGTCGGCCGCATTTGGAGGGGGTACGAATCTTGCGTTCGTGCGAGAAGCTGGCATGGCCCGGTGCGGACCACTCGGATCGCTCGCGGGGAGCGACGGTTGCCTAAGGCTCGCGACGAAACAGGTTCACGGGGTGCGTAACCGGACAAGAGGACTACCAGTCCAAGCCCAATCCCGTCCGGCCGCTCGACATACGCCGCTGTCGGAGGCAGCGGCCTCGGGTGCGGGAATCCCGAAGCCAACTGGGTCAGTACTTGATGAGCGGCATCTATCCAATGTGCAATCGGCGTGCCATTTGCTTGGCAAGATTGGGGGAAAACCGCAACTAGTGATTCATTTTCGGTTTATGATTGGCTATCACGTTCCATGTCCGTTGAAGGGATTGCCTGCGAACTGGTCGGTGGATTGTAGAATCTGCAAATCGAGGGCTGAGGGCTCATGAGAGACTGCCAAAGAAGCTCTTGGTGATCGCCTCGAACACCCTTTCAATCTGGCGCAGCTCGCGATCTTCCGCTTGATAGAAGAGGACGTACGTTGCCACGGGCGTGCGAAAGCAGCGCACGAAGGCGGAGTTGGTGAGGTCCAGGTAGTAAAAGGCCAGATCGTACCCATGGACTTTGTATCCGGACATCAATTGATAAGTCGATTCATGCTCAAGGTCACTGTACTCCGCTCGCATGGCAGCAACAGCGGCCTCGGCCAGCTTATCCGGGTCGGCGGACGCGGGATGGACACTGACTGACCAGAAAGCGCCCCCCGGACTGTACACGGTTGCCGATTCCGCCTCCCCCTCCGCGGCTTGCTCATCGAGAACCCAGTTGTCGGGGTAGAGGAAAGAAATTCCGTGTTTTGAGAAGACTTGTGGCATTCGTCCGAAACCCCTGTGTGTGCGATCCAGACCCCTTATCCTAACAAACTTGGCGCGGCTCGGAAGTCGGTGTGGCAGAGCCCCATTGCAGTTTGTCTCGGCCAGCCAGAATCGCCAGATTGTGAGTTCATAACCGCTCTGGTTGCTCTTTCGCTGTTGTGGTACGATCTCTCCCCAAAGTGCGCACCTGCCCAAAGACGGTACCGGAGATCTGCAGCGGTGCAGGAACAGCGTTTTGACGTTTCCTCGGCGATCGCGAAGCAGGATGTCGTTTCTGAGATGTTGCCTGAGCTTTGACTGTTGGATCGCCGTTCCTGGCGGACTCGTGCCCGGCCATTGCCTGTATGATCATTCTCCGTCACCACAGTCTCCAGCTTCTTTTCGCAGTCGGCTTCCTGATTGCCGGACAGGCCGGATGCCTCTGGAGACGCGAGGCGGCGGTCTCACCGAGTACGATCGTCTCCCGACAGCTTTGCCGTCAGGCAATAGCGGCCATGGAGCGGAATCAGTGGGACGATGCCGAGCCACTTCTTGCCAAAGCGGTGGACGTTTGTCCCGAGGCGGCCGATGCCAGATTCAAATACGCCGACTTTCTCTGGCGGCGTGACGAGCGAGCGACGGCCCTCCGCGAGATGGCCGAAGCAACTCGGCTCGCTCCCGACGATGCTCTGCTTCACGTGGCGTATGGGGAAATGCAGCTTGCGCTTGGGAACGTGGAGGCCGCAGCGAAAGAGGCGGATTTGGCTCTCGACATGCAGCCGCAACTGGCCGGCGCCTGGGCCCTGCGAGGCCGCCTGATGGCGAGAACGGGCAAACATCGCGAGGCCTTGTCGGACCTGCATCGCGCGGAGGGGCTCGATCCGGAGAACGTTCTCTACCAACTGGAAATAGCAGATCTCTACCTTGATCTCCGCGAACCCGACCGTGCCCTCACGGCTCTCCAGGGCCTTTCCCGCCGTTGGTCGGTCCAGGAAGAACCCGTCATGGTTCTAGTGCTCAAGGGGAGGGCCTATTCGGCCATGGGACGTTTCGAGGACGCTGCAGACAACTACCTGCTTGCTTCCAGTCGCGGAGCTACCGACAGTCAGACCCTTTTTCTCCTTGCCGAAGCGCAGCTCCAGGCGGGGCGTCCCGGCGAAGCCGTGGCGGCCGCCCACAAAGCACTTGTCCTGGATCCCCAGCATGCCGCCAGCCGCCAATTGTTGGCCCAATTGGGAATCGGCGGAGAGACATTGCGCCGGTAACAGCCAGCGGTATGAGGCCGTTTTCCTGGTCTTTTCGCTGCAGACTCGATCCCCCGAATGGTGGGGCTGGCGATGGCGGAAAAAGACGCTGCAATCGAACTCACCGAACCAATCGGCGGGAACCGTTCCGGATCCCGCCGCCATCGGCAGTGTTGATTTGACACTGTGGCAATCGCGCGCTACGTTTTCCGGGATGCCGGTGAGGATCGATTGCGTGCAAGCCAATACGGGCCGGCTTTATTCCGCCGTGAAGAGCGGATTCTTCAGCGAAGGAAAGACGATCATGTCGCAATGCTTCGGAACGGACGAGACCTTCGTCGACCGTCGTCGGAACTACGACGCAGCGCCGGTAGTGCCCTGCGGCCAGGAGCGACGTCAGTTCACCAACAGCCACGATGGTCTGTCTCCGGAAGCGAGAGACTTGGCCATGGCGATCGATCAGTACAAACTTCGACACCGTCGGCGTTTCATCACCTACGAGGAAATGCTTGCGGTCGTCAAGGAATTGGGCTACCACAAGTAGAGTCGAAGGCTGGCGACTCATCTGATTGGGCGGTGGCAGCGGCGTTTCAGTCCGTGGCTCAGCTTCCGCGGCGTTGCGCGATGGAAGTCTGTTTGTCTGCCTGGCCTGCGAGGAGTCGCTGGCGCAGGTGAGCGGCGAAGACGATTCCCACCGTTTGTCCTTGGGAGTCCACCACGCGGGCCATGTTCTCCTGGTCCGTATGCATGCGGATCAGAGCTTCGATTGGGGTGTCTTCCGCAGAAACCGTTATCATCGGTCGAACATTTTCAATTTCTTCCGACCCGCTCAACGCCAAGTCGATCACGCGGACGTAGGCCGCGATTTCGCAGGGGGATTCGGCGTTCTCGATAGGCACCTCGGATATCTTGAGCCGACTTGCCAGCCCGCAGATTTCCGATTTCGACATGCCGGCGCGAGCGCGGGGTACCGCGTCGGAAGGCACGGCATGGCGGCGTACCGTGTGATCGGCGGAGACAAAAATTCCAGAGGCCAGCTTCTTCTGTGCCGGATAGAGGATTCCGACCTCGTGCCCCTCTTCGAGGATACCGCGAAGTTCCCGCCGTGCGATCCGCAGACGAACCTTATCGGGCGATTCGCCCAGTGCACCGGCCAGGGTGCGATTCAGTACCCAGAGCAGAAGACTGATAGGCAGGAAGATCGCGGTGAATACGAGAAATGCCGGCCCGACTCGCCGCAGCAACCGGTTCGGCGCGTGGAGGAAGAGATATTTCGGCATCAGCTCCCCGTAGACGAACAGAACGGGAGCCAGCACGATCGGGGCCATGAGTTCCGCCAACCAGGACTGCGATTGGAGAGCCCAGCTAGTGGCCATCACGATCGCGAGGGATATCGAGTAATTGGCCAGATTGTTTCCCACAAGACTCGTGGCCACGAATATCGTCGGCCGATTGGTCAGCCAGACGAGCCCGTGAGCGACGCGATCGCCGCCGATCGCGTCGAGCACGAGCCGAATCCGCGCGGCACGATAGAAGCCGGTCTCCGAGCCGCTGAACAGTGCACTCAAACACAAACCTGCCGATCCAAGAACGAGTGCAGTCCAGATCATGGCTCGCCCTCGACGATGGAAGGTGCCAGCGTCAGTTCCAGCAGCATGGGCCCGCGAGGCGGAGCTTCGAGGACCCGAAATTCGAAGGGGCCCCACACGCATACATCGCCCGCTTCAGGAATCCGCCCGAGCACTGCCTGCACCACGCCCGCGACGGTGACGCTCGTACTCGGCGGGCATTCCAGGTCGAAATGCCGGCGAAGCCGGCGGAGGCTCGTCATGCCACTGACGTGCCAGAGTCCCGGTTCGATGAGCCGTATTGGTTTGCGATCGAGAATACGCTCGGCCCGGCTGCCGGCCGGACTGAAGACGGCGTTGAGAATGTCGTCCTGGCTGAGAATTCCAATCGTTTCGCCGTTTTCGTTGACGATGGCCGCGACTCCGCACGGTCCCCGGAAAATCGCGTCCAGGGCGGCAGCGACTGTGGTGCACCAGGGCACATAGGTCACGGCATGGGCAAGC
>CAYSCH010000070.1:0-3339 GCA_964429355.1 uncultured Planctomycetaceae bacterium
GCAGAGAATGTCTCGGCCTTCGTCAAGGCTTTACTGGATTGCGACCGACAAGAAGCCGGAAGACTCTTGCAGATGGTTGTTGACCGATATCCCATGGCGATCACACGGAACCTTCGTCTTGCCAAAGACTGGATACGGAGGCATGCGAGAGGATCGGAACGTTTCGGGATGGTTGCTTCGTCGAAGGCCCAGCGACTGAAGCCGCATGCCATTGACGTTCGGGTTGCCGTGGATCCGGTGCCTTGGTTCCTGAATTCCCGGGAAGACACTCGCTCGAGCTACTATCTGGAGGATGCTGCGACGGAGTTTCAGGTCCAAGGGCTCGAACTCGACTGGACCTGCGTCACGTGGGATGGAGACCTTCGATTCCAGGAGACAGGTTGGACCTACCACGATTTTCGCGGAGATCGGTGGACGAACATCCGCAACGACCAGAACAAGGTGTATCTCTGTAATGCCTACCGCGTCTTGTTGACCCGGGCAAGGCAAGGGATGGTCATCTTCGTTCCCGATGGGGAAGCGTCCGATCCGACACGCTCGTGCAGCATTTACGATACGACCTTTCGGTACCTCGCGGATCTGGGACTTGCGGTGCTTGCTTGATAGCACACAACCAGTCACTACGTTCCACATTGTGGGAATCTGGCATGAAGACAAACCGCCACGCCGTCCTGGGGATACCGAGGATCTGACCCTTGCGCGGCTCAAAAAGTACGAGGACGCACTTGATGCTCTCGTCTGTGGGTGGTGTGGCATGCGGTACTTGACGCAGCGCATTACCGCATATGGAGACCCTACCGCGGCGATCTGGGTCCCCAATTGGGAAGACGCTTGCGCTGCTCCGCTTGGAGCTGGGGCCTCGCGACAGGCGAGATATCGGGGCTACCGGCTCGCGGTCAGAACTTTATGGTTGCCCGCACCAGGAGCGAATCGTCCGGCTCGAGCTCGGGCGCACCGCTGTCGAACTCGAAGGTGCGGCCGAGAACGTAGCCGACCTCCATGCCGAGGCTCCAGCCTGGAGCGGGCGGTCCGCCGACACGGCCGGGTGGCTTGGATTCCCAGCCGAGAACCAATCGCCACTCGCGATAGGTGAGCAACTCGTCGGTGCCACTTGCCCGCTGGTAGGCCCAGGTGCCGCCGTCGAGACCACCGCCGGCGTAGATCCATTGCTGCCGATGACCACGATCGGCAATCATGAAATTGACGCGGGGACGGGGCATCATCAGGTCGACTCGCACTCCGGACGTTGGTTGCCAGATCGCACCGGCTGCGGGCAGCACGGGGATATCCTCGCGACCAGTGGCCAGGGCACCGAGCATGATCTGCCACTGTTCATGGCAATTCCATAACGCAAAGCATCCCCCGTGAAATCGCCAGGCATCGCTCGTTGTGTTTTCCCAGTCGGAGGCGAAGGAAGAGCCAATCATCCAGCGGATCATCCAGCGATCGTTCAGTTTCCGCATGCCGGAAATACCCAGGGAAACGTCGTACAGACTCGAAGGAAGGTCGAAGCTGTCCGGCGCGAGCAGGTCCATGAAGGAGAAGCCGACAGTGATCATCGGCGGCGGACCGAAGACAGGGAACGTGGGAACGGTGACTCTCGCGTCGTAGGCGCCGATCGCCAATTCGCTTGTCTCCGGCTCCCACTCGACACCGAAGTCGAAGGTGGGCCTCATCAACTTTCGGATGTCCGGCGGAGCCGCTTCTTCTGCCGGATCAGACGACATCGCCTCGATCGGCGGCAGAGGCTGGGGGCGACTGAGATCCAGGGCCGGGATTTCGGCAAACGGATCGGTCGGCACGGAGGCCGATCGGACTCCCCACGGAACCACACCCAGGCTCTCAGGCAATTGAGGTCTGGCCTCGTCGTTTGCCGCGGACCATCCTACCAGCACCGTCAAGGCGATCGCCAAGGAGCTGGTAGTGAGACATCCTTGCCGATTCATGGTCCAGCTTCCCTGCTGCCTCAAGTGTGATACTCTGCAGATCGCGTCACTTGCGCGACGGGCTGCACCAACCTCTCGCCGGGCTGCGTCCACTGGATCCAGCCCGGCAGGGGAGGCATCATGGACGAAAGGAGGCCCCAAAGCAATGCCGACTGGCAGCCTTTGTCGTTCGAAATTTCACCCGGGATCCTGATTGACGGAAACTCCACCGTCCCCCAAAAGCCGGGTTTCTTCGGCTTCCCCGCTCGATCGACGTGATTCCACGGGAGAGGGAAGAGTCAGAAACTCGGCTTCCTCAACGGGCCCAAGAGATTGTCACAGAGGGCGCGCCCGGAAAATAAGTTGTTCAATTGCGTGGCACGCCCTGAGGAACGAGAGGAACGAAGGGCGTGGTGCCCCCCAGAAACCACGCCCTTCGCTCCGCTCAGGGACGTGCCACCCCGGTGGCTCATGAGCGCAGAGTGACGGGTTTCCCACGGGCAGCGTTGCACCTCCCCGGTGATTCTGGTATCGGCGCTAAATAGCCTTGCGGGATTTCCAGAGGAAATTGCGGCAAGGCGCAGGAGAACTCGATGGGACGGGGCTGACAGAGTTCGCGGCAAAACACGGACGGAACGCGAGCGCGGGGCAAGCCCACGCGGCTATCTTCATAACAACTATTTCTCAGGGAATCACGCAAGGCCATTTAGCCTCGAGCCCGATCATGAACCGAATCACCGAAGAGTCTGTCTATGCCGCCTTGCGGCAGGTCGAAGATCCGGAACTGTTCATCAACATTGTCGATCTCGGACTGATTTACGAGGTCTCGCTCACTGAGAATGAGGGCAAGTCGGACATCCTCGTGAAGATGACGATGACCAGTCCCGGGTGCCCGGCCGGCCCGGAACTGGTCGCCAACTCCAAGGAAGCCCTGCGCGATTTGGGCGAGCAGGTGGGGGAGGTCACCGTCAAGGTCGTCCTCGATCCCCCCTGGTCTCCCGACCTCATGACCGACGAAGCCCGCGATGAGCTGGGGATCTTCTGAGAGGTAATGGGCTGGCGACCGGCCGCCATTACCCCAGCGTTGGAGCCTGCGATGCCGCCTCCAACAATCGCAGCTTGGCGACAATCTCATGGGCAGCCTTCGGACGGGCCAAACGGCGAACGTTCTCCCGCATCGCCTTGAGCCGCGCGGGATCATCGAACAGGCGGTCGATCTTGTATGCCAGTACTGGTAAATTGTTGCAGCGGATCGCGGCCCCTTCCTCCAGCAGGTGATCGGCGTTACGTTCCTCCTGCCCGGGGATCGGATTGACCACCACGAATATCTGGCCGCAAGCCAGGGACTCCGACATCGTCAGACCGCCCGGCTTTCCCACCACGAAATCGGATGCCCACAGATACTCATCCATTT
>CAYSCH010000070.1:3349-19211 GCA_964429355.1 uncultured Planctomycetaceae bacterium
GACCTTGACCGTCACGCGAGACTCGGACGGGATTTTGCCGGCGACCTGGTCCAATCGAGTTTTCAACTCGTCGTTCTCGCCGCAGACGGCGACGAGCTGCGCCGGACGTCGCAGCGGGAGCAGCGAATTGACAACGTCTTCGATCTGGCCCACGCCAAAGCCACCCGCCGAAACCAGAATCACGGCGGCATCCCGCCGCAACCCATGCTTCGCTCGCATCGCCTCCGAATCTTTCGGCTCGCTGAACGCCGGATCGATCGGGATTCCCGAAACCGTGATTTCGTTCGCTGGCACACCCAGCGCCTCCAGGTGAGCGCGAGCCTCGTCGATGGCAACGAAGTAATGGACCGGGGTCGGACAGAGCCACTGCATATGGATATCGAAGTCGGTAACGACCACCGCCTGCATCGTGCTGAGACGCCCCTCGCTGACAAGCCACGAGATAATCTCGGCGGGCATGGGATGAGTCGAGACCGTTATATCCGGTTGGTACTGTTCGAGAAGTTTGATGAAGGGGCCGGTGTTCAGCTTGTCGAAGGCCAGCTTGAGACGATCATTCTTTCCCCGTTTGTCGCGTTGGGAATAGAACCAGCCGAAGAGTTCCGGGATGTTGTTGACCACCTCGAGGTAGGCCTTGGAGTACAGGCGCCGAAAGAGCCGGTTCGTGTAGTCCAGGACCTCGATGTGGTGGACGGGTCCGTCGACCTCCGAACCGGCGAGAACTCGTTCGATCGCCTGCGCCGCACGCACATGCCCCGCCCCAACACGTGCCGAAAGAACGAGAATACCGCTCATCACAATCTTCCTTATTGGATCTTTGCCAGGTACTTCTGCGGGTCTTTCTTGATCTCTTCTTCGCATCCCTGGCAGCACAGCAGGACGTTTTGCCCCTCAACGGTCACCTTGTAAGGCTTACCCATCGATCCCAGGGGCTCGCCGCTCACGGGGCAGATCTTCTGTTTCTCAGCCAATGCACGGTCCTCGGGAGAAAGCTCCGCCAGGGCCGCGGAATGTTCGCCCTCCACCGACTTTTCCTGGTTCAAGCCTTCGCCGCTTTCGGCCGCCGATTGCCCTGATGACACGCCCGGCGAGGCCGAAGGCTGCCCCCCAGGTTCTTGCTGCGTACAGCCCGTCACCACAAATCCGATTGCGAGAAATGCAGAAACAAAAGCGAATTGCGAATTTCGCCTCATCGAAAATCTCCTTGGTCAGGACGGGAGGAGCGATGACTCAGGATCGCTCAACCATAGATCCCGCGTTTCAGGAATATATGCGGCGCGCTGTGCAGCGGCAAGAACTGGACCGGGGAGCACCACCTCACAGGCCCATAGAAATCACCCGCCCGCTGACACCTCCGGCGGCGCCGGTGGTGCCGTTGGCGGTGCCGGTGGAGCCGTTGTCGCAATCTTGCCTGCCGCACATGCCAGTCCGGGACTGGACGGCTGAGGTTGGTCCCAACGAATGATCTTGAGGTCTTCGACAAACATCACGTACAGCACTGGCACCACCACCTTCGTCACGAGCGTGGCGGCGAGCAACCCGGCGATTTGCACGTAGCACATTGGCTCCCACAGCGGCCCCCCCTCGAGCGCCAGCGGGACCAGGCCGCCGACCGTGGCCAGCACGGTGACCAGGACGGGCCGCAGACGAACCAGCGCCGAATCGATCACGGCCCGGCGCAGCGGCGCGCCCTTTTCTCTGGCATCTTCGATGTAGTCGAAGAGCACTATGATATGGCTCACGATCACGCCCGCAAGTGACGCGACACCCAGGAACGCCATGAAGCCGAACGGCGCGCCAAAGATCAATAGCCCCATCATTCCCGCCGCCAATCCGAATGGCACGGCCGCGAACACAACCAGCGGCTTGGTAACGCTGTTGAACTGCCACACGAGCACCAGGTAGATCGCGGCGAGCGAAATCATCAGAGCCCGCGTCAGCGAGGCGAATCCTTTCTGCTGTTCGTACTTCTCTCCGCCGAATTCGTATCGGTAGTTGGGGGGCCACGAGCCCTGTGCTCGCTGCAACCGGCGGTCGATCTCGTGCACGACCTGGCTGGGCAACACCCCGGGGACCGTGTCGCATTTCACCGTCAGGCAGCGCTGGTGGTTCCGACGGCAGATCTTGGGCGCCACCAGATCTGTTGTCAACCGCGCAATCTCGTTGAGGGGGACTCGTTCGTTGGTGATTGAACTGACCGTTGTCAGATTGATCAGGTCCTCGTAACGAGTCCGCTCGTCGCATCGCAGCCGCAGGGTGATCGGGATCAGGCGGTCTCGCTCGCGCAACTGAGTCGGCGAGTATCCGGAAAACCCAGCGCTGATGGTCGCCGCCACATCCTGGTTTGTGATTCCGGTGAGGTTGGCGCGGTCCGGATCAATGGCCAGTGAAATCTGCAGCACCTCCGGGTCCCAGTCGTCGTGGAGGTTGTCCGTCCCCGGAATGTCCCGCAGCAGGTCTTTGGTCTGGTCGGCCAGGGTCCGCAGTTCCTCGATGCGGTCGCCAAACAGCCGGATCTGGATCGGAACGCCGACCGGAGGTCCCGTCTCCAACTGCTCGATCGTCACGCGGGCCATGCACTCGGCGGGCAGGCGGCGTTTCAGCCGCTTGACCACCTCCGTGGTCCTCTCACCGTCGGCGGTGTGCACGAGAATCTGAGCATAATTGTCGGCTCGTTGCTCCGGCACGATCGATAGCCAGAATCGCGGCCCGCCCGCACCCACGAAGGTTGTGTAGGCGGCGATCTGCCGGCCCTCCAACCGATCGATCTTCCCGATAATTCGCTCCGCTTCGGCCGCCGTCTGCCGGATGGGCGCTCCTTCGGGCAGATAGACGTTCACGGTGAATACCGAGTGCCGGTCGAGTGGGAAAAATGCGGTGCCGATCAGCGGCAGGCAGGCCATCGCGGAAAG
The DNA here is from genome assembly GCA_964429355.1 of uncultured Planctomycetaceae bacterium. GTDB lineage: Bacteria > Planctomycetota > Planctomycetia > Pirellulales > Thermoguttaceae > JAAYAY01. Next base: position 6,262 of record CAYSCH010000070.1, read on the forward strand.
CAACACCAACAGACACACGCCCAGGCTGATGGCCTTGTGTTCCAGGCACCACAGCGAGAACCCGTTGTAGTAACGGGCGAAGGTAGCCCCCCGTCCTCCTTCCGTCAGTCCGGCTTCAAATCCCTTCTGGCCCTTGAGCACGTAGTATCCCAAGAGTGGCATGAATGTCATCGACACGATCCGGCTTGCGACGAGCGAAGCCGTGACGACTACCGGCAGGGACCAGATGAACTCGCCGGTCTTGCCTGTTACCAGCAACAGGGGCAGAAAGGCCACGCAATTGGTGAGCGTGGCGAACAGGATAGCCCTGGCGAGCTTCTGCGGACCCAGCCAAGCGGCAACGTCGCGAGGCTGCCCGTGCGCCAGTTCGCGATTGATCGCATCGCCTGCCACCACCGGATCGTCGACCAGGAGCCCCAGGGCAATGATCAGCGCAGCAATCGACACCTGCTGCAGATCCACTCCCACCAGGTGGCACATCCCGAGCGTCATCGCCACGGTCAGCGGAATGGAAAAAGCCACCAGCAGGGCACTCCGCCACTCCATGAACAACAAGGCAACCACGATCACGATCCCGACCGCCTCCAGGAGATTGCGGTTGAAATCGCCGATCTTCTCGCGCACCACCTCGGGCTCATTGCTCGTCCGCTCGATCCGCAGATCGTCGGGCAGGACCTCCCGCAACGACGCAAGAGCCTGGTCGATATCTCGGCCGAAGTCGCTGATCTGCACTCCTTTGACCTGCCGGATCGAAAGAGTGATGGCTCGCGTGGTCTGCAGATCGCAGCACCCGTTGTGGCCAGCCGTCGCGGCATACGGCGGATCGCCGGGCAATCGCGACGTCTGCGGGTGTTGCGAGTTTACCTTGACCGTGCGGAAGTTCATCACATTCGGTGGGTCTTCATAACCCCGCACGACATCGGCCAGATCGCGCAGATAGACCGGATAGCCGTTTTGTACGTCGATCACGACCTGCCCGATTTCCTGCTCTGACTGGAATTCACCGCTCGGTTGCACGGCCAGGTGCTGGTCAGGCAACTCCACGCGCCCACCGGGCAAGTTGATGTTCCGTCGCCGCAGCCGTTCGACAACCTCCTGCGGACTCAATCCGAACGCGCCGAACCGGCGTCCGCTGTAATAGAGGTAGATTGCCTCTTCCTGCACGCCGATCTGCTCGACCTTGCCAACGTTGGGCGACTGCTTGAGGCGATCCTGGATCAGATCGGCGAAACCGCGCAACTCCCGGTAGCTGTACCGAGCTACCGTCCGCCGGGGCTCGAAGGAGCTGTGTCGCAGGGCGGCAGGAATCTCATCCAGGTTCTGAATCAACACGCCGGGCCAAATGTCCGGATGCGTCATCCCGGTGCCGATCGTATCTCGCCCCCACGCCAACAGTTCCTGCCGGACGTCCTCGATCGTCCGCCCCGCCGGCAGATGGAAGTCGAGACAGCCCGTGCTCAGCGGTTCGACCGCCAGAACATCCTCCGCCAGCCCCTGGGCCAGCAATCGCTGCCGCAGATTGTTCCCCATCCACAACACGTAGGAGCGAGCCACCGTGGTGGGATAGACCAGTATGGCCGTGGCGCGATCCGTCTGCAGCTCGACCGGTCGTCTCCCGCGGGCTTCTGCCAACGCCGTCTGGATGCTTTTGGCCCGCTGCTGGATTTCGAAATCCGAGACTGGGGGACTGCTGATCGTGAGCATGACCGAAGCCGTGTCGCCAAAATCCTTGTTCAACCGCGGCTGGACCGGCTGGCCGTTTACTCGCGGCAGATCCGCCATGCTCTGCAATCTGGTCTGAATGTCCTCCCAGATCGAATCCGCCGGCCCGATGTCGTCCCGCAGTTCCACGAACACCACCGACAACCCATGGCGGCTGATCGACCGCACCCGTTCCACCAGCGGGTTCTCGTTGACCTTCTTCTCGATCTTCCGCGTCAGCTCCTGTTCGACTTCCTCGGCCCGAGCGCCCGGATAGGGCGTGATCACCACGGCCACGCCGACGGTAATATCTGGATCGTGCCGTTGCGGCATCGAGAGATACGCAAAGACTCCCCAGACAAGCGTTGCCGCCAGCGCCGTCCAGGCGATCGGGCGGCGATAGACGAAGAACTGAGCCGTGGTCATGGTTCACCTTCCTCGTGGAGTACTCGCACCGACTGCCCGTCGCACAGCCGCCATGCGCCGACCACAACCACCACGTCCCCCTCGGCAATTTTCGACGCCGGGCCGGATAGGCAGTGAACCCGGTTGTCGAAGACGCCGTCCAGTTCCACCGGGCACTCGCGGACCACGTTGGCATTTCCTTCGGCGACGACCCGGTAGACGGCGAAGCCCGAACACGAATGCCCCCGCTGGATTGCGGTCATCGGCAGGAGCATTCCGTGCCGGCTTTCGCCGATGCTGATGGTCACGATCATTCCCGGTTTGAGCTTCCCGGGCTCGTCGATGGTCACCTCCACCAGGAACGTCCGCGTCCGCAGATCGGCCGCCGGAGAGATTTTGGTAACGCGTCCTGTGAATTTCTCCCCGTCGAGCGATTCCGCCACGATCCGCAGCTCCTGGCCCATCTCCAGAATTCCAACCAGGCTCTCCGGGACCCCGAAGGCTACCCGAACTTTCGACACATCGATCACCAGGAATGCATTCTGGGCCGGGCCGACCCGCTCGTTGCGTTCGACGTACTTCTGCGCCACGTAGGCCAGGCCCATTTGCGGCACCGTCAGCGCGCAGTTGTTCAAGTCGTCCTGCGCCTGGGCCTGCTCGATGCGGGCAGCCTCTATGTCGCGCTCGGCGCTCACAACCGCCGCGTCGGCCGCGATCTGTCGGCCTTTCGCCATATCCAGATTTTCAAGGGGAGCGGCTCCCTGGGCGGACAGGGTCTCACGCCGCGCAAGCTCTTTGGCCGCCAGATCCGCATCGGCCATCGCCGCCACACGCTGGCTCTCCGCCTTCGCCAGTTTCTCGTTCGCCGCACTCAGCCTGCGGCGATAGTCGGCCTCGTCCAGTTTTGCCAGGACGGCCCCCGGCGGTACGCAATCGCCTACCTGCACGTCGCGAGTGCCGCCTCCGGTTTCCGTCACCTGGTACATCTCTTGCACCGTGCCAGCCACCTTGAACGATAGATCTGCCTTCTGCAGTTCCTTCACGGTCGCACTGTATCGCATCTCGGTGGCGAAATCCTCCAGCTTCACGGTCGTCACCTGCACCGCAATCGGTGACGGCTCCTCCACCGCTGCCGGCCGGCAGCCCAACTGGACCGCAGCGACCAATAACAGCCCCCACACGATTGCCCTGCAAGACAACCCTGCGCTGCGCGGATTGTCCCGAGCCTGCCTGCATGAAGCGTTCACGTCGTTACGCCCGGAAGGGCGCGGTACCATTGTTTCCAGACTTGTCGCTTGCCACATCCTGCCGTTCCTCTGGGGTTGGATCGTCCGCATCGTTATGCCGATCCACTCCGCTTCACCCGCTTCCCGACCGATCGTTTTCCTGCTTCCGACGAGGGTTTGGATACCAACACCCCATGGCGGAAGATCTCGCAGACAGTGTCGAGTATCTCCGGGAGCGATGCCTTCGCATGGATCAATGCCGGATTCTCGATCAGGCCGATGACCGACGAACAGAACACCGCCCGCAGGACCTCCGGATGCAGACCCTCGCGAAGCGAGCCGTCGCGACGCGCCACCTCCAGAGACTGCTGCAGCAGCCGATCCACGGCCTCTTCACGGACCGCCCGAAAGTGTTCGTAAATGGCCGGATAGAGACGGCTGATTTCCTCCAGCCGCACCAGCCACTCGCCCTGCGGCAACGCAGCAAGTTCGTCACCCAGGCGGGCGAGCCGCTCGTCTACCTCACTCACGGAAATTGGCGGAGTTCCTTCCGCCGCACTTTGAAACACGCCTGCAATCTTCGCGCACACGGCGCGAACCAACCCCTGTTTGTCGCCAAAATAGCGGTAGACGGTCACTCGAGTGACCCCCGCTTGATGGGCCACGGCGGCCAGATCGGTCTTCTTCACCCCCTGCCGCGCGAACAGCTCCAAGGCAGAGGTCAATATCCGGTCGGAAGTCAGGTCGGTACTCATGATACAAATATGACTGTTAATGTATCATTTGTCAAGTCTCACTCCCGCCCCGTCTGGAAGAGAGTGATGGCCTGGGTATCGAACAGGTCGTCAACGGATCATGGAACGGCCAACATCTCCGGTTCTGACAGCGAGAGGAAGGGGTTCACGGTCGCGGCCGTACTTGCGAGGTGGCCAAGTGGCTGGAATGCCGGGCCGGTTTCGATAGAATGGCCTGAAGTGCCGAACGTCGCTTGGACGTAGTTCAGTCGCTCGTCAGGGCGGAGGGGTTGATGGTTGGGTGTCTGTTTGCCGCGATGCCTCAGTCTCTTGGATTCTGGCCCTACGCGACCGGTCTTATCGATATGGTCCTGGCACTGCTGGCCACCGGGCACGCCGTGCTATCCAAACGCGACACACGCGCGGCGATTGGCTGGGTGGGTCTCATCTGGCTTGTCCCTTTGCTCGGCGTTGTGCTCTACCTCTGGCTTGGGATCAACCGGATTGAGCGACGGGCCCGATCGCTCCGTGCAGATCGTCCGCGTCCTGCATCCCTGGCGGTTCTTAACGAGTACCCATCCGAAATTCCCGACGAAGCGAGTATTCTGACAGGAACGCCCCTGGAGCCCCTGGTCAGACTGGTGCGCGACGTGACGGGGCAACCATTGCTGGCGGGGAATCGCGTGACGCCGCTCATCGACGGCGACCAGGCCTATCCGGCGATGCTTCAGGCGATCGACGAAGCCTCGCGGTCCATCACCCTGACCACCTACCTGTTCAACCACGACCCGGCAGGCGAGCAATTCGTCGAGGCCCTCGAGCGTGCCGTGCTGCGCCACGTCGAAGTACGGGTCCTCGTCGATTACGTGGGGGCGCACTACCATTGGCGGCCGATCGCCCATCGGCTGCGGCAGGCGGCGATTCCCTATGCCCAGTTCCTGCCCACGCTGATTCCTTGGCAGTTCCAGTATTCAAACCTGAGAAACCACCGCAAGATTCTGGTCGTCGATGGCCGGGTCGGGTTCACCGGGGGCATCAATATCCACGAAGAAAACTGCCTCTTGCGGCACCCCCGCCATCCCGTCCAGGACCTGCACTTTCGCCTCGATGGTCCCGTGGTCGCCCAACTCCAGGCCGTTTTCGCCGACGATTGGGCCTTCTGCACCGGCGAACTTCTGGAGGGTGAGTCGTGGTTTCCGGTGGTCGAGTGGGCAGGCCCGGTCCTGGCGAGGGGTATTCCCAGCGGGCCAGACGACGATTTCGAGACCTTGCGTCTGACGCTCCTGGGCGCGATGGCCTGTGCTCGGTCTTCCATTGTGGTCGTGTCTCCCTATTTCCTGCCCGATGCGGCGTTGATTGCCGCCTTGAACGTGGCCTCGCTGAGAGGTGTCCGGGTCGACATTATTTTGCCAGCCGTGAACGATCTGAAACTGGTCCAGTGGGCCTCGACGGCGCTCCTCTGGCAGGTGCTGGAACGGGGTTGCCACGTCTGGATCTCGCCACCGCCGTTCGATCACACCAAGTTGATGCTGGTCGACAATCGCTGGACGCTCTTGGGTTCGGCCAACTGGGACCCGCGCAGCTTGCGCCTCAACTTCGAATTCAACGTCGAGTGCCACGATCGCGATCTGGCGACGTCGCTGACGGGTCTGGTTGAATCCAAAATCCAGCAGTCGCGACAACTCACCCTGGCGGATGTGGACGGGCGGAGCCTGCCGCGAAAACTCCGTGACGGAGTTGCCCGCCTTTTCTCCCCCTATCTGTGACGGGTATCCCGGCCGGTATCAAGGCTCCATCAGCTCGCCTGGATGGCAGAAAGATTGACAGTTGATTGGCGATTCCCTTATGCTCTCTCTTCAGTCCAGCCCGCTGCCGCTGGCGGCAGTTCGGGTTGATTGGGGGGAACCTGTAAGAGCCGCTAACAAAACCACCGGCTGCGCACATCCATGCCTGTGGGAAACTCGTACGTTTTGTGAGGGCTTCCAAGAAAAGGCGTTGCTCCATGTTGCACGACCCGAGCCACTATGAGCCGCCGGCGCCTGCCGAGCCGATCCGGCTGGGCGACGCCGACAGCGCCGTTTTGCGGAGGTTGGCCGAAGAAGTGGCGACAATCGCCGCCGGTCCCAGCCACCGCGAGAAGGCGGAACTGTGGCGACGGCTCAACGACATGCATGCCGACCGCCCCATGGTATGGATCAATGAGATCCCCTGGCATGAAATGGATGTCGACGGCGAATTGACGCTGCGGACCGAGCACCCTTGGGCACGATCCCAGGAACGCGATCTTCGGCGAACGATCTACCAGTGGCAACACATGCCGGGCGACATGATCGTCAGTGAGTATCTCGCCTGCCCCTTGGCGATCCACAGCACCGATTTCGGGATCATCGAAGAGGTCGACATTGTCCGCACCGACGCCGAGAGCGACATCGTCTCGCGGCACTTCCACCGGCAGATCCACGATTTCGCCGACCTGGAAAAGATCCGTATGCCGGTGGTCACCCACGACGAGCAGGCCACGGAGTACAGCTATGTGGCCATGTGCCAGTTGTACGGCAATATCCTGCCAGTAAGGAAGGTAGGGCAGACACACATCTGGTTCACCCCCTGGGACTATCTGATCCGCTGGTGGGGCGTCGAGGAGGCGATGATCGACATGGTCGAGCGGCCGGACCTGGTCCATGCGGCCGTCGAGCGAATGGTCGACGCCTGGATGGTCGAATTGGACCAGTTCGTGGCTAAAAACCTGCTCTCGCTGGATTCGGACAACACGCGGATTGGCTCGGGCGGCTACGGATACACGTCGGGCCTGCCGGGCGCAGACTACGAGCCGCAGTGCGTCAAGCCGCACAATATGTGGGGATGCTCCAACGCGCAGATTTTCTCGGAGGTGTCGCCCAAGTTCCATTGGGAATTCGCCATGGAGCACGACCTCCGCTGGCTCAGCCGCTGGGGAATGAACTACTATGGCTGCTGCGAGCCGCTGGACGGCAAGGCCGAGTTGCTCAAGCGGATTCCCAAGTTGAGAAAGGTCTCCGTCACGCCGTGGTGCAAGACCGAACGGGCAGTCGAGTTGATCGGGCCCCATTGGGTCATGAGCCGGAAGCCGAACCCGGCCATCTTCGCCGAGGACCACTGGAATCCCGAGCGGGCAAGGAAGGAAATCCGCGACTTCCTCGACGAGGCTCAGGGTTGCCAGGTGGAGTTGATCATGAAGGACATTTCCACCGTGCGGCGTCAGCCGCAGCGGCTCTGGCAGTGGGCCCGGATTGCGATCGAAGAGGTCCAGGCCGCCAGGCAATCCTGAAAAGCGACGTTGTGAGACCCCTCGCCAAGTGGGCGCCCATGAGATCCATCACCCTATTCCGTACGGCCGACGGACAGTCGCACGCAGGAACGTTTCTCCTGGTGTGCGGCATCTTCGTGTGCACGGGGCTGTGCAACGGAATGATCGACTCGCTCAACAAGCATTTTCAGAACTCGTTCGAGGTTTCCAGGGGCGCGTCGGCATTCGTTCAGTTCTTCTGGTATCTGGCGTACTTCGCGTTGGCGCTGCCCTCGGGGTGGTATGCACGGCGATTCGGCTACCGGTCGGGCATCGTCACGGGGCTGGGCCTGGTGATGGTCGGGGCCCTGATTGTCTATCCGGCCACGCTTGTCAACACATTTGCCGCGTTTCTGGCGATCCTGTTTCTGATCGCCAGCGGCTTGACGTTTTTGGAGACGATTGCCAATCCGTATGCGACGGTACTTGGTCCGCCCGAGTACGGCGTGGCTCGCATCAACTTTGCCCAGTCCTGTAACGCAATTGGCTGGATTCTGGGGCCGTACGTGGTGGGCTGGTTCGTCCTTTCCGGAACGGCAGAAGCCAACACCAGCAACGAATCGCTCCACCTGCCCTATCTCGTGGTGGCTGCCATGGTGGGGATGCTCGCTTGTGCCTTCTGTGTTGCTCCGGTTCCCGACATCCAACCTCCGGCGGAGGCGAAAACCGACAGCAGCGACCCGGCTCGGTCGCATCCTCTGTTTCACGAGTGGCATTTCACGCTGGCGATCGTCTCGCAATTCCTGTATTGTGCCGGGCAAACGGGGATCTTCAGTTTCTTCATCAACTTTGTCAAAGACTATATGCCGGCAATTCCGCCGGCCGTAGTGGAAGCAATGCCGCCAGGTATGTGCTACGCGAAGAACGGTCTGTGGCACGTCACCGACAAGGGCTCGGCGGCGCTGCTTTCCTTCGGCGGATTCACGCTTTTCATGGTGGGACGTTTCGCCGGCAGTGCGATTCTGCGATTTGCCAGGCCGCACATCACGCTCGGGATTTACGGTCTTGTCAACACGGTCCTGATGGCCACCGTGATCTTCGCGACAGGCTGGTTGCCGATCTTCGCCTTGCTGTTGAGCTTCTTCTTCATGTCCATCATGTACCCGACGAATTTCGCATTGGGCATCCGCGGACTGGGCGAGCGGACGAAACTGGCGTCGTCGTTCATGGTCATGGCGATCCTGGGTGGAGCCGTAGCTCCGCTTTTCATGGGGCGGTTGGCCGACTGGTTTTCGATGCGCGTCGGATTTCTGATGCCTTTAGTGTGCTTCATCGCCGTGACGGCCTATGGTTTTTTCTGGAAGGCGTTATTCTCACAGGATATGGCGAGTAATACCGCAGACTCGAACTGAAAGGGCGCCCATGAAACGCAGATACATTCCGATCGTGGCCCTGATTGCGTCGCTCGCGCTGGCCTCCAGCGCCGCGGAGCCCGTCGATATGACCAAGCGGGCCGAGGAGTTGAAGAGCCTCCACTTTGGGATGTTCATTTGCTGGTCTTTCAGCACGTTTTCCGGCAAGGAGTGGACTCCGGGGGTGACGGACGCAAGTTTTTTCCAGGCGACCGGCTGCGACACCGACCAGTGGGCGAGCACGGCCAAGGACGCGGGGATGGGCTACATCCTGTTTCTGACCAAGCACCACGACGGATTCTGCCTCTGGGACACGAAAACGACCGACCGAAAGGTGACGAAGTCGCCGCTGGGTCGCGATGTGCTTGCCGAGCTGCGCAAGAGCTGCGACAAGCACGGTATCAAGCTGGCCCTCTATTTCTCGGAAGGCGATTGGACATGGCCCGGGGCGATTGACGGAAAAGGGGGCAACGGGGGCGGCTCAAATCCCGAAATGAAGAAGGCGCAACTCACGGAGCTGCTCACCCAGTATGGCGCAATCGAGTATATCTGGTTCGACCATGCCGTGGGCGATGGCGGCCTGAGTCACCAGGAGACCACTGTCTGGTGCAAGTCGTTTCAGCCCGGCTGCTTCATCGGGTTCAACCACGGCGATCAGCAGGGTGCCGACATCCGGCTCGGCGAAATGGGCGGGCCTGGTCCGCTCGAGGACCACACTACCGCGGGACCGTACTTGAAAGACGCACCCAGCAAGAGCTACCGGCTGGCCGAATTCACCTATCCGATCCTGCCGCCACACCAGGGGGGCGCGATGTGGTTCTACTCGCTGCCGATCCATGACGGGCTTTGCCACACGCCGGAAAAGCTGTATGGCGACTATCTCGGCGCCGAGGAGTTCGGCAATATCTTCTCCCTCGACGTCGGGCCGGACTACGCGGGCCGATTGCGCCCGGTCGACGTCGAGACGCTCCGCAAGGTCGGGGAGATGATTCGCAGCCATGCACCGGATCCGAGGATGCCGCCACCGCCGGAACAGAAATCACCCACGCAGCCCGAGTCGGCCCAGATCGACACGGCTCCCATCCGGGCGGTCTGCGTGGACTTCATTACGGAGCAGAGATGAACTCCCACGATCGGGTCATGATCGCCTTTGAGCACGAGCAACCGGACTGCGTGCCGCGCTGGTGCGGCGCGTCGCCGGAGTTTCTCGCCAAGGCCCAGCACGAGTTGAACCTGCAGGACGTCGAGAGCGTCTTTGTCCGCTTTGGCGACGATTTTCGCCGAGTTTCTGCACGTTACATCGGTCCCGAGTCTTCCCTGAGCCCCGAGGCCACGTCGCAGACCGTTTTCGGCATCGAGCGAGCCGGGTTTGGTTACGGTCAGCCGCTCAGCCACCCGCTGGCCAATGCCACCGTCGAACAGATCCACGATTACCCGTGGCCGGATCCGAACTGGCAGGACGTCTCCCGGATTCGTGTCGAGGCGCTCGCTTGGGATCGGCAATATGCGATACTCGGTGGGGATTGGTCCCCCTTCTGGCACGATGCCATCGATCTCTTGGGCATGGAGAACCTCTCTCTGAAGATGTACGACCGACCCGATCTGGTCGACGCCGTGCTCGAGCATATTGTCGACTACTACGCAGCCGTCAGCGAGCGGATCTTCAATGCCGCCGCCGACGCGATCGACGTGTTCTTCATTGGGAACGATTTTGGCAGCCAGAATGGGCCCTTGCTCAGCCCCAGCCAATTTGACCGCTTCATGGTGCCACATCTCCAGCGACTGGTCCATCTGGGTCATGCGTACGGGCTGAAAGTCCAGCTCCATTGCTGCGGCGGTTTTGAACCCCTGATTCCCGCCATGATCTCCGCCGGTCTCGACGGGCTGCACGCCGTCCAGCCTTCTTGCCGCGGCATGGATTTGGCCACCCTCAAAGCCCGTTACGGTGACGACATCCTCTTCAACGGCGCCATCGATTCCCACCATGTACTGATCAAGGGCACGCCGCAATCCGTTCGCGATCGAACGCGCGAGGTCCTGCGGATCATGGCCCCCGGCGGCGGCTACATCGCGGGTGCCAGCCACGACTATATTCTGGACGAAACTCCCGTTGAGAATGTCGTGGCCATGTTCGATGCAGTCGCTGAGTTCGGAGTCTATGGCAGCGACGGATAGCCCCGGGGGAGATGTTTCCTGGACGCGGTCTGGCCTGGTGTACCGCAAGCGACTATGTTAACAGGGCAGGATGTCCCCGTTCGGGCTGCATCCGAACTGGGCTCGGAGGAGAAGAACCGACAAGCAGCCCTGACAGAACGTGGGAGTCTCCCACGGTCATCGATGTGCGTGAATGCTGGTTCTGTGAACGGCACTGAGACTCAGTTTCCTGGGAGATCAACCATGTGCGAATCGTGCAATGGCGACGGTTTCGGACGGCGGGAGTTTCTGGCCTTGGGGGGCGCCATGGGCGCATCGATGTTTCTATCGGGTCTGGCGTCAGACCGGGCCGGGGCGGCCGAGATGGCCATGACCCCGTTGGCCAAGAAGCCCGCCCGTGTATTGGTGGCCTTTCTCTATCCGCCGGCCGACGTGGTCAACGAAGGCAAGATGGAGGACTCGTGGGCCCCGCACCAGTGGTTCACCTGGCCCGGGAATCAGTTCCAGCCCGAGGCGCAGGAACAGAAGTTCAGCGCGAAGATTCGGGAGATGGGGCAGGCGTTGGGAATGGAAATCGAGTTCACACCGCGCGCCATCTATCAGCAGGCTAAGGTCGACGAGTTCATCGCCTATGCCAAGCAGAGCGCTCCCGACGCCGTGCTGATCGTCAACTTCTGGAACACTCTGTCGAATTGGGCATTCCGGATGGCGACCGAATCGGCGCCGACGGCCATCGTCTATCACTCGCTCGGTTCGAACCACCAGTTGCCCCCCGAATCGCTCCGCAAGGCAGAAGGTCTCTACTATATCCATTCCATGGAGAACTTCGACGAAATCCAGCGCGGTCTCCGCGCAGTGCGGGCCAAGAAAATGCTGGCCCAAAGCCGATTGCTGCGAGTCTCCGGTAAGGTGACGTCGCTCACGCAAGATCGTGAGACGCGGCTCGATACGGAGATTGTGAGTGTTCCGGCCGAGGAGCTCAACGCCATGTTCGATGCTGTCGTGGTGGACGAAGCCCTGCGGAAAGAGGCTATGGAGTTCAAGGGGCAGGCCTTGCACGTGGCCGACGTAACCGATGAGTACCTCGTCGAGGCGATGCGGGCCCACCGGGCTGTCCGCCAGATTGTCGATCGCTATTCGGCCGATGCGATCACGATCGAGTGCCTGATGCTGAAACACCGCAAGCCGTGTCTCAGCTTCGCCATCAACAACGGGAATCTCCTTCCCAGCGGATGTGAGAATCACCTCGATGCAACACTGACCTTGATGCTTGGCCGGTGGCTCCTCGACCGCGCGGGCTTCCAGCACAATCCGGAGTTCGACACGAGCGAGAACCACTATTTCGGCGCCCACTGCACCTGTGCCCTGAAGTTGCACGGCCTGGAGGGAGAGAGCCAGAAGTATGCCGTGCGGCCGTTCTTTCACCAGCTTCCGAAAACGGCAGCGTTGGATGTCCAGTGGACGCCCGGCGAACCGGTGATGGTCGCCAAGTACCAGAGCGGCCAGGACAAGCTGTGTTGCTGGCTGGGCAAGGTGATTGAATCTCCCGCGTCGCCGCCAACTGGGGGCTGCGCCACCCGAGTGCTGCTGGAGATCGAGGGCGTCCAAGACGTCTGCGACATCTACCCCGGCCCGCACCCCGTGCTGTTCTGCGGCGATCGTGGCGACGCCCGTCGGCTGAAGGCCTTTGCCCGCATGTACCGTTTCCAGCTTGATGGGAATGTGTGAGCGGGATCGTTCGGGGTCAGTTTGGTGCGGACCCGACCGGCGGCAACTGGTTCGTGTTCATCCGTCGCCGTCGCGCCCCTCCATTTCGACGGCGGCGGATTCCCTGCCGCCTTGCCTTGAGTGCTGGTTCGCGCAACGTGGCGGCACCTTCAAGAGGCGAGCTCCCACTGCCAATCCGTCGTCCCTGGGGAGCGTCGATCGGGGGAACGGTCTTCTATGGATCCTGCAGGACTGCCGAAACGTCCCACGTGAGCGATTGCTTCCACTGGCTGGCCTTCACATTGCCGCTGGCGGGGTCGAATGTCGGTGGCGGGCATTGCCACCA
>CAYSCH010000070.1:19221-31191 GCA_964429355.1 uncultured Planctomycetaceae bacterium
CCTGTTCGGGAGTCCAGAATCGATACGCGATGACAGAATACGAGGTCCAATGGAGGGTACCAGAAGGGGGGCGAACTGCGATAGTATGATCCCTTGTCACGGGATCTGACGGCCAGTCGCCAGCCTTCTTCCGAGACGACGATGTAGTTGTCGTTCGATAGAATTGCCAGTGGTTCTCCGCGGAACTTCAGGATCTTGTTCGATCCTCGCCGGAAAACCCAATGGTAATCGCGTTCAAATACCTTCGGACTGATAATGCACCCGTGATTTGGTGCAACCGTCCAGTCGAGCAACGTGCCCAGTCGGCCGATCGGAGCTGCCAGGTTGGCCGTCGTCGAGGCAAACTTCTCGATTCGGCAATCCTCCAGGATGTCCACGGTCGACAGTTCGAACGGGGTCCGTGCCGGGTCGGAATCGTCGACGTGCACCAGCAGCAGGGCACGGTCGGTGAGAATCGGGAACGTCCGGCCGCTCGGGGAATGGCCTGAAAGCCGGGCGCAATCCAGACGGTCTTGCTCCTCCCACGTATCGGTTGCCCAGCGAAACAGGACGGCATCCGTTGTTCCGCGCGCGGCCTGTATGGCGACCAGGGCACTGCTATCGGCGAGAAACGTCGGAAAGTAAAATCTCTGGCCCTCGGGTTCAGGCAGCTCGGCAACCAGGTTCGATGTGGCCATGCTGAATACCTTGATCGATGGCGATTCGTCATAGCCGGCAATGAACCGACCGTCCGGAGATACTCCATAAATGTTATACAGAGCATGCTTCCTGGCAATCTGACGGGCAAGGTCCGGCAGGGCAGCCGTTTGTGCAGCCGCTTCCACATCCGATCGTGCCGTGATCGACGGTTTCCACATGGCGTTGCGCGCCGCGGAGGACCACGCGAACAGTGCAATAGCAGATGCGAGCATCGCAGCGGAGCACGCGATGCGCCTGGTCATGGTTGCCGAACGCCATCGCCGCGCAGCCAGAACCATGATTTGCAGCATGCACGCACCCAGCAACGCTGCCGCAACGCCGGCGACCGAGATCGCCAGCAGTCGTGGCAGCAGCTCGAGGAAGGAGAACGAGTAGAGGCCCAGAAGGAATGCGCCCAGCAGGTAGAGGCCGATGGTGATCGACCAGACAGCGCCGGTGATGATCGTGGCCCGGAAGATTCGCTTCCATCCCCGCGCGGTCGATCTCCCGAAGGAAAGAATGAGCAACGACAGCCAGACGAGATAGAGAAGTTGTTCGAATGCGGCCTCGGCATTCACGGAAACGAACTGCACGATGCACGAAGTGAAAGCCCAGGCAAACACCATTGCCAGGAGAAGAGTCGACAGCGAATACTGGATGCGTTTCATAGTCCGACTGCGCACCAATGGCCTTGTGTGATTTGCGGAAGGGTAGTTATCATACTCCAGGCCAGCGAGGCACAGAGAACACGGTGGGGGCCCGGCAACAGGCAGACGCCGGCACGCAGGAACAAGAATTTGTGGTGCGTGAAGACGTCAAGACGAGCCCTGTTTTCGAGGGCAAGATCAGGGTCAGTTGATTACATTGCGCAAGGGTTGGCCGACGATGGCGCGGCGGCAGGTTATGGTGGATTTCGTGCGGATATCGAGGAGGCCCTCTTCACTGTAGAAGGCTGCGTGGGGATTGAGAATCAGCCGCTGGTGGGCGGCGTGGTTGGGATCGCGCCAGGCAACGATGAGCGGATCGTCGGCGGCGGGGGGTTCGTGGGGGAGGACGTCGATTCCGACGCCAGCCAGCCGTCCGCTGGCCAATGCGTCGGGAATCGCGGAAGTGTCGACAATCGCCCCCCGGGCGGTATTGACGAGATAAGATCGCGCCGGCATCTGAGCAATCGCCTCGGCGCTGATCAATCCGCGGGTTTCTTCCGTACAGGGACAGTGGACCGAGACCACCATCGATTGGGCGAGCAATTCTTCAAGGGTCTCCGTCCGCCGGATGCCCAAGGCCCGGTCGTAGCCGTCGGGCTTGTAGGGATCGTAGAAGACGACGTCCATTCCGAGGACCTTGGCCCGCAGGGCAGCGGCGGAGCCGATGCGTCCCAGTCCGATCACGCCAAAGACAGAACCTCGCAGTCGCGCGAGGGGAACCGCGTTGGTGTAGTCCCAGACTCCCGGGCCGGCTCTGAGAAGGGAATTTTGGAGATGAATCCCGCGGGTCAGGGCCAGCATCATGCCGATGGCGGTGTCGGCCACTTCCTCCGACCCGTAATCCGGGACAATCGCCACCGGGATGCCGCGCTCGCGGGCCGCCCGCCAGTCGATGTTGTCGTAGCCCACGCCGCCGCGGACGATGACCTTGCAGCGAGTGAGCCGCTCGATGGTCGTTCTCGTGAGCGAAATGGCGTGGTAGGCGACGATCGCATCCATATCCTCGATCCGGCCCACCAGGTCCGCTTCGCACTTCGCATTGAGCGCCACGACCCGGGCCGTGTCGCCAAGGATCCGGCGTTCGGGCTGGAGGTCGTCGGTGATGAAATCGGCGATGGCCACACAATAGTCGTCCTTCATGGTTGGTCCTTTGCAGTCCTTGATTTCGCTCACAGTGGTGGATCGGTCCAGGCTTCCAGGCCGGGAGCGGGGAGGCCGGCCAGGAGCTGGGTGAATGTTTCGAGCGTGGCGGCGGCTTCGCCGTAGGGACGACCCAGGAATTGTCCCTGGGGGTTGCGGTTCCACTGGGGGGAACCTTCACCCGCCCGGCCGACAAGCACGTGGTCGAAGAGATCGGCCGCACGGAGTTCATCGACGGCGTCTGCCGCCCGAACCGCAACGTCGGCAAGGAAAGCCTCGTCGGTAATTCGGGCGTGGAATGCTGCACGTGCCAGCAGGCGCAGGACACCAAGTCCCTTGAGGTATTCGGCCGCATCGATCCGGCACGCTTTCAACTGCGCGATTTCCTGGCAACCGAGGGGCGGGACAAATACGGTGGTGACGTCGACATTGCGAAGGTAGTCGGAAAACGGGAGCGATCGCGCGATTTCCTGGCAGGCTTCCAGGACCACCACAGGGGTGCGAGCCGAGACGATCCGCTCGAGATCCAGCACCTGCGGGTACCTATGGCTCACCGCGTGGATATACCGATCGCCCTCGAGCGACTCGATTTCCGTCCGAGGCCGAAAATAGTCGGGATCGTTCCAGATGGCCGTCTCGTCGGGGCGGGGCCCGCCGCTGCGTGACTCGCGGCTCTTGATGACGGCAAGAGTTGAGAAGTTGAGGTCTGCGTGGAATTCGGCCGCAGCCGCCAGCAACGGTCCCTTGCCACCGCACGACGGTCCAGAAAGTGCAATCAGACGTTTTCCGGCGGGGTCCATGGGTGGTAACTACTGGAACTGGCTGGGAGGATGGATCATAATCCATCGAATCGATCGTTTTGATCCAGTTGAAAGCAGTCTGTACTTTAACGAATGGAACCCGGAGCGACAACAATGCGAGTCTGCCTGATACTGCTGTCTCTGGTCGTACTGCTTGCCCATTCCGCGGTCGCCGCCGAGCCACTGGTGACGCTGGATGTCTGGCCGGGTGCAGCACCGGGCGAGAAGGGCAATATCGGACCGGAGCGGTTGGCGCCGGAAACTCCCGAAAGGCCGGTCGCCCGGGTTGAGAATGTGGCGAAACCGACGATCGAGGTCTACAAGCCGGAGGCAGGGAAGGATACCGGAGCGGCGGTGTTGATTTGCCCGGGCGGCGGCTACAACATTCTTGCCTACGACCTGGAAGGCACCGAGGTGGCCGAATGGCTCAACTCGATTGGTGTGACGGGAGTGGTGCTCAAGTATCGCGTGCCGCGGCGGGAGGGGCGCGAGAAGCACGACGCCCCCCTGCAGGACGCCCAGCGGGCCATGAGCCTCGTGCGGTCCAAGGCGGCGGAGTGGCAGATCGACCCTGAGCGGATCGGAATCCTGGGGTTCTCGGCCGGCGGGCACCTCTCGGCCACCACGGCCACGAACTCGGACCGGCGGAATTAAGAGCCAGTCGACGCGGTGGACCAGCTCAGTTGCCGGCCCGACTTTGCAGTTCTCATCTACCCGGCCTACCTGCTGAAGGACAAGAGCGACGAGTTTGCGCCGGAGATTCGTGTGAGCGAGACCACGCCGCCGGTGTTCTTCGCCCATGCGAGCGACGACCCCCACGGTGCGGAAAACAGTGTTCGCATGTATCTGGCGCTCAAGAAGGCGGGCGTTTTGAGCGAGATGCACATCTACGCCTCGGGCGGACACGGCTTCGGACTTCGCCCAAGCGAGCACCCAAGTTGCACCTGGCCGGTGCGCTGCGCCGAGTGGATGAAGAGCCGGGGGTTGCTGGGGAAGACGGTGGAGTGAAGGACTGAGCCGGCTTGATCCCTGGAAATGAAAGAGTGAACGGAAAGCGGCAGGTGAGACAAAGACCCCGGGAACTTGACCCCAGACACTCTGCGGCTCTGGCGGTTACAGACCCGTCTTCCAGCGACTGATTGGCCGACGTGTTTGGACCAGCTCTTGTACCACTCGGGAGAGAAGAACTCACGGGCGATGGCTGGTCGCTTCATGGTGCTTCCTCCTCGGGGGCGTGTTCCACCACGATCCGGCGGCCGCTGATGCTGGTGATGCGGACCGGGGTACCGGGCGGGAAGAAATCGCCTTCGGTCATCACATCGAGAAGGCGGTGGCCAAAACGGGCCCTTCCGGCAGGGCGAAGGGCCGAGTCAGCCCGACCCAATTCACCCACGACCGGCGGTTGTTCGACCGCAGCAGGGTGCGGTTCCTGCTCGCCATCGGCGGGTGGTTTCAGCATCAGCATTCCGAGGACGGGCAGCGAGCCGAAATAACGGGCTATGAAAGCGGCCACCACGAAGAAGGCCAGTATCGAACCTATGAGTACGGAAAGGGACCGGGTGAGTGTAGCCAATTCGGCATTGGTGCGGGGAATCACGAAACCCTGGCTGGCGAGAATCAGGCTGGCCCCGAGGAGCAACATGCCGGTCAGCCCAGCCACTCCGAAGCCGGGAAGGATAAACAACTCGACGCTGAGGAAGGCCAGACCGGCCAGAAAAAGGACCAATTCGAGCCAATTGGCCGTTCCGCCGAGAAAACGACTCCAGAAGAACAGGGCGAAACACAAACCGGCCGTCAAGATGCCCATACCGAGCCCGGGTGAACTCATTTCGATATAGAGGGCGACCAGACCGACGATGAAGAGGAGTGCCGTCACGAGGGGGTGGTTGAGAACGATGACGGTTGTATCGACGGCGGACCACTTGAACACCTTGGGATTCCCCACGACGCCGAGCTGCTCGAACAGTTCCTCGCGGCTCTCTGCGTTGCCTTCGGCCAACCCGAGTTCGACGGCTCGTGCACCGCTGACCTCGAAGAAGTTTCCGCCGAGAGTCTCTGCGACCGGCTTGCCCTTCTCCCAATCTTCGGAATCCTCGGCAGAGTCCAGGTCTTTCTGGCTCATGTACGTTTCCTCGCCCGTCTTCGTGTTGCGCACCTTGAAGACGTCGAAATCCTTTTCGACCATGGCTTCGGCCAGGGCGGGGGGGCGACCGTGAAGTGTTGCCAGGCTGCGAATGGTCGTGGTCACATGGGTCCGCTCTTTCTCGGGCACATAACGGAACGCATTGGTTTCGTCCAGGCCGATCACGCCGGCATCGCCGATGGCTGCCCGTGTTCCGAGCACGATCTGTTTGCATCCGAGTGCCGCGAAGGCTGCCCCGCTCAAGGCGCCGTACATGGCATTGCCCGGCACATAGGCCACGGTCTCGGCCCAATCCACTTGACTGAGGATCTTGGCGATTTCGAGGCTGGCGTTCAATTCGCCGCCGGGACTATCGATCTCGACGATCACGATGTCGGCGGCGTCCGTTTTGGCCTCGTTCAGCTTGCGCTGGAGATAGGCCGGTGTGAAGGGCATGATGGCTCCGTCGAGTCGGATGATCACGGCCTTGTTGCGGCTCAAGGGACGGTCTTCGGCTGCGTCGCCGGTGCGTTGGAACGCGGGGGTCAGGAGGAGAAAGGCCAGTGCGGCAAGGCAGCGACAAGAATCAGGAAAAGGGGATTGCCACATGAAATCAGCGCCTGTTGGATGACGGGAATCTTGCCACCCCAATGGTAGGGCTGAACGAACAACGTTGTCAATCTCCCCGGGTCGAGTTGCCGTCGAACGTCCCTTTGACCTTCGCACGGAGAATGAGCCACCGTCTCAAGAGGACTTTCGGGACGAGGGGAACGATACGGCAGGGAATGGCCGTCATAACGGCCTGAATGAGTCAAAATGAGATCATGCCGGTCATCTCCGCGAGAGCTCGCTCTTGATTTCTTCGCCGTCAAAGGTCAGTTCCGATTCCCCTGCCGTGCCATAAGGTGACCAGCTGAATATCTTCTTCGGAATGATCTTGGACCGAATCCAGGATCCGAACACTTCCGAGGGCGGCTGTTCGTCGTCGGCCAATTCACCCGACGCCTTATAGTCGACAATGTCTACCATGTATTCATGCCAGCACGTGTTGTCAGAACCGATCAGATCGAGAGAGACACTCAAATGATGTCGCGTGAGTCCCGATTCCACAGGAGCCGCGACTTGCCGAGATCGATCCTGGACTTCGTCCTTGACCGTGATCTGCATGGTGAAGGCTGCACCGTGTCCGACCTGGAACCCACACCTCAGCAATTCATCCTTGACGGCAGTGGTGATAGCCTGACAAAACTCCGACCGGGGATTGCCTTCCGTTTTGGTTTGAACCGAGACCGTAAACCCGGGCTGGAGCACGACGCCTGCCACAAGGGCTTTCTCAAGGATGGAGAGCACTTGCCGACTGGGAAGTTCCGTGGTGCAGAGGCAGGGGCGGTTCTCGGGGCCGACTGCCGCGTACCAGAACCGACCGTCGGGACTGTCGGCCAGACAATGCTCGTGATTGTACTCCCAGACCGTGGCCTCTTCCTCCAGATCGATGAGATGTCCGCCCGCGTAGTAGTAGCGTTGATCAAGCCATCGGTGTCCGGGTCCGGTTTCTCTTGCGGGAGATTGGCCGATGAGCTGGCGGTTCTCGAGGTTCCAGATGTAGAGGGAGTCGTCAAGGACGATGGCCAGCCGAGTCCCGTTGCGGTCAAAGGCCCCGCCCTCGAGCGGCTCCACAGAGCCGGGTGTCAGCGGCAACCGGCCGGCCACCGTGAGGTCCGTGGTGTCGAGGATCTCAACCGCGTCTTTGCCTGGGACCGCCAGATATTTGCGTTGGGCACTCAGCGGGGGATAGGACTCACTCTTCCACTCGATGGATCGCAATTTTTGGCGGCCGGGAAGTTGCCACATTTCGAGAGTTCTCGAGTACTGGGCGTGGGTGAGGAGCCGGTTCGTGCCCACGAACAGGGCCCAGGCCAATCGGGTCGAGAAGTGGTCTTCATAGACGGCCCACTCCATGAATCGCTTGTCACCCTCCGGGGAGCAACTCCAGATCTCCAACCGATCGGGACGGGTGTTTGACGTATTGGGCACCTTGACCGCAATCACCCTTCCATCGGGCCGGAAGTCGAGCAGTTGAGCGTCGGCTGCGACTTCGAAGGAACCAAGGACCTGTGAATTGGACAGATCAACTCGTTCGATATGGCGGTTTGCGCTGATCTGGCCGTCGCCAGACGAGAGAGACATCAGGACCGCAACCTGGCCCGCTTCAGGGCCGGCAAAACGTGCATCGAACAGGCGACCTTCGCTGAGCTTGAGTGGCTTATTTACGAACTCTCTGGTCGGCGACTGCGCCATGTCTTGCTGGTAAGTCCACGACGACAAGAGAGACTCCAGCGACGGTTCGTGGTCGGCCTCGGCGGTCAATGCCGCCAAATTGATCTGCGTTGCGTCAACCGAGTCAACAATATCCTGATCATAGAGGACTGAGGGAAAATCGTAACTCTCCATACTTGAGACCAACGAATCCCAGCGCTCGTTGAGCAGTTGTGTCGCCGGATCGCCTTTGTTCACACTGAACGGGAAGCCTTGGCCGGGCAGACGGAAGTTGTCATCGTCTTTCCACTTCACCGCGCCCCGGCAGTCAAGCAGTTCGAAAGTCAGGCGGAGAATTCGGTTAGGTACGGTGAAGGCTTGTCGATTGGGCTTGCCTCCCCACCACTGGTACTCGGCGGCGGGCCCATCCTCATGCTCGGTGATCGTAACTCGCAGACAGAATGGGGCCTGCGTTGCCGGCCGGTAGCCGGCTTTCTCCAATCGCTGTTTGACGTGCGAGGCAAGTTCGCCCGGTATTGCCGCACACGGAGCGCGGTCGGCGCCTCGAATTTCCACGCGCAGGGCATCTCCCCGCTGCAAGAGCGGCCGGAAATCCTGAATGTTCTTTTGAATCGCGACTCGATCGTTCGGCAAGGGGATTTCCGCGGGCACGAGACAACTGTGTCCGCAGTCTTGCACTTCGATCCACAATCGTCCTTGGGCCAAGTAACCCAAAGGCCGGTTGGCATAACGCCGATAACACAATCCCATGCCGAGATGGCACAGATGTGAGCCAATCACAAGGTAGTCCGTTGCACACCACCAAACAGGCACCTCATCACGTTCCCCGATTCGTTCGTACGGAATTTCCAACTGGGCAATTCTCTGTCCACTCTCCATGTCCCAGCAAAACGCCCGCCTGCACATCCCCCCCATGGTGAGAACGAGCAGAAATCGCCGGCCGTCAGGGCTGAAGGATGCACCGCCGAACAGCCCGAAAGCCTCGCCAGCCGGGCCGAGAGTGCAGACGACCTTCCCTGTGGCGGAGTCATAAAACCGAATGATGCGTTCGAGGTTGCATGTGGCCAGCCATTTTCCTCCGGGGCTGACGGCGGGCCATGTGGAAGTGTCAACCTCAATTGGGAATCGCGGCTGTCCCGTGCGCAGGTCGTAGAGCCGTGTCTTCCCGAAATCGGGCTGAACGAGCAATTGGTCCGCCGTCACGTACCACGCCCGTTTCACAGACCCCGAGTCGCCGCCAGCCAGAGGGACCGCCGGGCCGGGCTGGGCCGTGTTGCCGCTCCACTTCCAGACGGTGAACACGTTGCGAGGTGAACCGGAGACGGGGGGAGCAACCACCATCGAGTTTCCGTCGTGAGAGACGGCGACCACCCGAGAGCCATTTGGGATTTCCGCCGTGGCGATCGCTCGGGCCGAAACCAGATCAAAAAGGGTAACGTGGGCTGGCACCTTCAGTCCGCCGCGGTCCACCTGCGTAACGATGGCACGCGGGGCATCACGGGCGATGAGAACTGGCCGGTTTTTCGCCTCGCCCAGATCCACGGCACGGGCCTGGAATTGTCCGCTCTGGGGCGGCATCGGGTCTGGAGCCAAGGACCAACGGCCATTCGGCGGGGCGTCCGAAGCTACTGGTGGGTTGGGGCCTGGTGCCAGGTTTCCGGGGTGCGAGTCTTCTGGAAAAGGTGGACCTGGCTTGTTCCGAATCGGCGGGGGAGTGTCAGTTCCAACGCGGCGGTCGGGCTGACTGGGGCGATGATCTCGATCCCGGTCGCCTCGCGACGAGAGGGAGACGGCCAGAATAGCGACCACACCGATCAGGACGGCGATCGCGGCCGCCGCCACGGCGGTGACAACCCCAGGGGGCGGTCGCCGCCGACCGGCCCGCCGATTGCGGGGCGGCAAAGCCTCGCCCATCAGATACGACATCTGAGGGCAATTTTGGGGTGTTGCTGCAACGCTTAAAGGCGAGCCGGCAACCTGGCGGGCCGGGTCGAAGACCAATATCGATTCCCGGACGATCGTGACCACTTGCCCGCAGGTCTGGCAGCGAGCCTGCTTGCCCTCCAGGTGATCGGGAACGTCGAATTGGCGCCCGCAAAGGGAGCACTGGAAGGAGATCGACATAGGTCTCGGCTCCCACCACCGAGGGAAGCCCGATGTCTGGAGATGATTGGCCCACGCACTAATGAAGAGGAGATGCCTGACGATGCCGTCTTGTTGTACCGCATTGAAAAGACGATGTCAAACGCCGCGGAAGGCCGAAAACACCTTCGCCCCGGGCCACTGTTCCTCTATTTTGCCGTGGTCAGTTCTTCAAGATTGAAGACCCCTTCAGAAGGCTTGTCGCCACCCGAATAACGGTCGGTGTTTTTTCCGGGGGCGATCGACCGCGGGTAGCAGTGCTCGTGGCCGAGGCGGCCTGCGGGTCCCATGGAGCGGAAACCTTCCTCGTAGAAGGCGATGCCGTGGGTTTCGAGAATCGTGCCCATTTCGAGCTCCAGGGTGGCCAATTCGGCATTGTACTGGAGCAGAGCCTGGGCTTCGGCGCTTACCGCATTTCCCCAACTGGTAATCGCCTGGAGAAAGTCGAGATAAATCGTCCGCCCGACCTCGTAGCCGATCTGCTGGTACTCGTAGTTGACGCGAGCCGCGATACGCGCATCTTTTGCGGCAAGATACTCCTGGTAATACTGGTCGAGATTGCGGTAGCTGAGGGCCAAGGCGTTCGATGCCTGGCGGAGTCGTTCGTGGAGGTTTGCCCGGTCGCGTGCGAGGGCCAACTCGCGAGCCCGCAGATCGGCGCGGGCCTCACGCTGCCCGAGCGGCAAGGTGACGTCGATTCCAAGTTGCCAGCCGGTAAAATCTCCGGGTCGGGCGACCAGGTAGTCGCCCGACGGAGTGCGGCCTTCCAGGCCGTTGAACCGATAGCGACCGGTAGCATCGACTTGCGGAAGGGCCGTGTTCCGAGCCAACTGCAGTTGTCGCTCGTCGGCTTCGACGACCAGTTTCAATTCGATCAGATCGCAACGGTTGTCTTCCGCCAACTGCAAAGTCCTGGCCCAGTCGATCACGATCAGCTGATCGCCGGGGGGCGTAACGGGAACGATCTCGACTCCGTCGAACGGTTCAAGCCCGAGGATGTCGCGAAGGGCCTGTTCATTGCGGAACACGGCGGCCTCGGCCGAGATCTGTACGGCACGGAAATTGGCCCAGGCGGACTGGGCCTGGGCTTTGTCAGCGGCATTGACTTGGCCGAGCAGTAGTTTCGCCTCGGACTGCTGCAAAGCCCAGAGTCCCTGGGCGGTCTGTTGCTGGCGAACGAGAACGTCGGTACGGGCAAATACCAACGACCAGTAGGCGTCGATCACGCTTTGCACCAGGTTCTGAACCGACGACTTGAGTTGATAGAAGGAACGCTCCGTGTCGATTCGAGCCAGCATGATCGGCGTGAGGTTGGCTTGGCGCCCCGCGCCCCTCAGCAGGGGCTGGCTGAAGCTCATGTCGACCAGGGAGCGGGATTCCGGATTGAGGAGCAGGGGATCGGTGGTATCGACCGTGGTCGGATTCGTCCAGACATCGAGCCCCACACTTCCGCCAGTTGTGGCCCGCTTGGACAGGCCCAGCGACATTTCGTAGTCATGCACGGGATCGGTGCCGATCGAAACGCCCGAGGGTGCCCCTCCATCCAACTCGGCGACCGGGTAACGATTGCCGTTGAAGCGATTCTGGAGGGTGAGGCTGGGGTCGAAACGGGCGCGAGCGCTATCGATCTGGGTGTTGACGATCGCCGGATCGTAGACGGTGCGGCCGCTGCTCCCGCCGAGGACACGAATCACCTCCGAAGTCTCCAGAGCGATGCGGATCGCTTCGTCGAGCGTCATGGGATAGGTGGGCAATTTCTGTGTCTTGCCACGGCCCGCCACCGTGGTTGGCGCCTCGACCGGCGGCAGGTGGGCGGGCCGCATTTGCGACGGGGATCGAATCGCAAGACATTTCTGTTCGGGCAAGATGGGCCTGCAGGGCTCTTGCGCCAGTGCCGCGGGTGGTCCGATGGAAGCCAGGAGCCAGGCGAGCAGGCACAGCGTTACGGCGCAAGAGATTCTCATACCGGCATCATCGGCCGTGCAAAACAGGAGTAATCACGTCAAACGCGAGAATCCTCCGAACCGATCCAGGTGGCTGCCGTGAACAATCGGCAAGGATTACCGAAGTTCCGAACTGGTATTTGCGGAGGCCCGGGTAGAGA
>CAYSCH010000071.1:0-797 GCA_964429355.1 uncultured Planctomycetaceae bacterium
AGAGGTCAGAGGTCAGAGGTCAGAGGTCAGAGGTCAGAGGTCAGAGGTCAGAGGTCAGAGGGGCAGAGGACAGAGCAGGGAGCAGGGAGCGGGGAGCAGGGGGGTCAGGGGACGGACTGGAGGTGTCTGGAGTGGGGGAGTTTTTGTTCTTGGGTGATGGCGAGGAGTTTTTCTTCGAAGGGGCCGAGCATGTCGAGGAGTTTTTCGATATCTTCGTGGGCGGGGCTGCCGTTGCGGCGGCCGCGGACCTGGAGGCGGCCGACGGTGCGGTGCTCCAGGACGAGGGGGAGTTCCACAGACCAGCAGTCTTCCAGCTCGGCCGGCTGGCCCCGTTCCCAGGTGGCGTTGTAGCCCTCGCGCATGGCGGGGAGATTCAGGTCGAGACGGACGCGGGCGAGGGAGAGTTTTTCGGCCGATTCGGTGACGGTCTGCCAGAGGAGGTCCCACTGGCGGGAGCCCTGGAGGCGGACCTGGTTCTGGCGGATGTGGGCCCGGTTGACCACCAGATGGAAGAGCGAGGCGGAGAGGTTGCGGAATTTTCCGGCGAGCAGGAGGAACTCGCCACGCCCGAAAAGGCCGGTGGCGATGAAGGCGGTGACCACGGCAACGATGCTGGCGAAGGCGATCCAGTCGTTGCGGAAGGCGACGGAGCCCAGGGCGGCAACGGAGGTGACCGTGCAGGCGGCGGCGACGCAGGCGAGACGGCGGAGGAGCTTGAAGCGGTCGCGGAGATTAAAGCGGTGGTGGAGGAGGCGAAGGGCGACGATGCTCGTGCAGGCGTCGCCGAAGGAGGCGAG
>CAYSCH010000071.1:807-31009 GCA_964429355.1 uncultured Planctomycetaceae bacterium
GCTGCCGAGCTGGTCGAGGAGCTGGTGGTGGAGGTGGCCGCGATCGGCGGAGTAGATGCTGCGGCCGGTGAGCCGGCGGCGGAGGATGGCGGCGGCGGAGTCGAAGATGGGGATGGTGAGCACGGCCAGGGGGGTGGCCAGGAGCACGGTGCCGGGGCCCTTCAGGGAGGTGTAGATCGACATGGCGCCGACCATGAGGCCGATGAGCATGCTGCCGGCGTCGCCCAAGTAGACGCGGGCGGGGGGGAGATTGAAGGGGAGGAAGCCGAGGATGGCGGCGGTGAAGACGAGGGCGACGACGCCGACGCCCGCGTGGCCGGTCATGAATGCGAGGGCGGTCATGGTGGCGGTGAGGACGATGCCGAGGGTGGCGGCCAGCCCGTCGAGCCCGTCGAGGAGGTTGATGGCGTTGATGGCGCCGAGCATCCAGAGGAAGGTGAAGGGGATGCTCAAGGGTCCGAGCTGGAGATCGAAGCCGAAGAGGGCGACGTTGTGGATGACGATGCCGGCGGGGAGGAGGAGGGCAACGCAGGCGACCTGGCCGAGGAGCTTGAAGCGGCCGCGGAGATTGAAGCGGTCGTCGAAGAGGCCGAGGGCGACGATGCCCGCGCAGGCGGCGCCGAAGGAGGCGACGCCGAGCCAGTCGCTGCGGAGTTGGAGTCGCCAGGGGCCGGGCACAAGGACGACGACGGCAACGACGGTGGCCAGGGCGAGGAAGATGGCCAGGCCGCCGCCGAGGGGAACGGATCGCCGCTGGAGCTTGCGATGGCCGTCGGGATGGTCGACGAGGCCGCAGGGAGGGGCCAAGCGCCGGACGATCGCGGTGTAAAAGGCGGCGCAAAGGGCCGTGGAAACGCAGATTGCAATCAAGCTGCTGGTCATTGTGTACTGCCCCATAAACCGCGTGATGCGGCCGCGCTGGCCGGAGAGGCCAGGCGGAGATCACGGAAACTACGATCGAAGGGCCAAAGTCTGGCGACTTC
This sequence comes from uncultured Planctomycetaceae bacterium, assembly GCA_964429355.1. GTDB lineage: Bacteria > Planctomycetota > Planctomycetia > Pirellulales > Thermoguttaceae > JAAYAY01. The sequence goes on from CAYSCH010000071.1 coordinate 1,791, forward strand.
AGCTACGGGGAAGGGACGGGTCGAAGGTTATGGTTGAAAGGGCCAAAGTCTGGCGACTTCAGCTACGGGAAGGGACGGGTACAGCCAGGGGGAAAGACGCAGGCTAAAGCCTGTACTCCAACGAGCGCGGGGCAAGCCCACGCGGCTATCAAGGGCGGGAGGCGACGCGGGTATCAAGTTACTTCGACTGTTGAGTGTTTGGGGGAGGTTGCGTTGGACTCGTGGTGCGGCTCGGATTGTTCGTAGTAGACATCCTGGTAGAAGCCGGTGACGACGGCTTCGACGGTGGCGGCGCCGAAGGCGGTGAGGGTTTCCCAGGCTGAGAGGACCTGGGGACCGCGGCTGACATCGCGGAGGACGGAGAGGACGACGCGATCGGCGTGGCGGGCGACCATGCGGGCCTCGGCCACGGGGAGGATGGGACTGCCGTCGACGACGACGAAGTCGAACTGGCGCCGGACCTGGTCGAAGAAACTGGTGGTGGATCCGTTGGCCAGCACGGCGAAGGAATGGGAGAGCCAGAACCCGGCCGGCATGAGGGTGAGGCCCGGGATCTCGGTGGGTTGGAAGGTGTCTTCCAGGGTGGTTTCGCCGCGGAGGAGCTCGCTGACGCCGGGGGCGGCCGGTACGCCGAAGAGGCGGGCGAGGGAGGGGCGGCGGAGGTCGAAATCGACCAGGAGGGTGCGGTAGCCGATGTGGGCCAGGGCGGTGGCCAATTGGGTGGATAGGGTGGTCTTGCCCTCGCCGCTGGTGGCACTGGTGACGAGAACGACCCGGGAGGTGGCGTGCTGGGTTTCGTGGAGGAGCCGGGCGATGATGCCGTTGACGGCCTCGCGGACTCGTTGCTGACGGCGGGTGGACTGTGCCGCGAGGCGAAGCCCGCGCCGCGAGGGGCGGAAGGGGGGCATGGTGCCGAGGACCTGGATGCCCAGGGTGCGGGTGACATCGGTGGGGGAGTTGACCCGGCCTGTACGAACATCGAGGAAGAGGATGCCGGCAACGGGGAGGCCGAAGCAGACCATGGCGGCCATGAGGAGTTTTGCGAGGAAATTATCGTCGTCGGCGCTGGTGGGACGGCGGGCCGCTTGAAACAACTGGACGCGGGAGGGAGTCTGCAGTTCGACGCGGAGGCGTTCGCGTTCCTGGGCCAAGGGATTGAGGATGTCAGTTTCGAGACGGCCGATGTCTGCCCGCATGATCTCGACATCGATGGAGGAGCCGCCGAGTTTTTCGGCCTGGGACCGGCTGGCGTCGAGGTCGGCGGCGAGCTGTTTTTCCTGCTCGGAGGCAATGGCGAGCTGGTTGGTGAGCTCGGCAACGCGGGCCTCGAGGGTGGAGCGTCGGCGGCGGCGGAGTTCTTCGCGGATGGCGGCGTGGCCTTCGGCGATTTGCTTGTTGACCTGTTCGAGTTCCCGCCGGTAGCCTTCGAGGAAGGTGGAGACCTGCCCGTTGACGGTCCGGCGCTCGTGCTCGCCGATGACTTCGGTAAGCTCCCGCTGGCGGTTGAGGCGTTCGATGACGAAGGGATCGGTGCGGGCGACCGCATCGACATCGGTCTGGTCGATGCCGAAGTCGCCGCCGGCGGCCTCGGTTTCGCCGAGTTTTTCGACGAGCGCTTTCTGGATTGTCAGTTCACCCTGGATTCTGCGGGCCTCGAACTGGGCCCGGACGGATTCGCGGCGGAAGGCGGCGAACTGCTCGAAGGCGATCTGCTGCTGCATGGCGAGGGCGTCGCTGTCGCTGGTGCCGAATTGATCGGCGAGGTTCTTGAGCTGAATGAGCTTGCCGCGCACCTCCTCGGCCTTGAGGGTGTAGAGATCGTCGAGCTCTTTCATGCGGGTCTGGCGGCTGTTTCTCTCGCGATCGACGACCTCGGCCAGGTAGGCATCGACGACGGCATTGACCAGGGTGGTGACCTCCTGGGAATCCTGGCCGGAGATCTTGACCGTCATGAGTTCGGAATCGCCGGGGAAATCGACGCGGAGTTCCTCGGTGAGGTAGCGGACCGGATCGGGCTCGGCCTTGATGACGGGGAGGTTGCTGACCTCCGGGTTTCGGAGGGCGGCGATGAGGACGAAGTCGCTCTTGATCAACTGCTGCTGCGTGCTTTTGTAGACGGCGAAGTCGCCTCGCGACCCGGAGTTGCCCAAATCGAAGACGAGGGACTCCTGCTGGGTTGAGACCCGGAGAATGGCGGTGGCGGTGTAGGTGGGGGTCTTGGTGACCCAGACGGCAGCCACCGCGGCGGTGGCGCAGATTGCGCCGAGGAAGCCGGCGGAGAGCCAGCGGCGGCGGAGGGCATGCACGTAGGCGCGGAGATTGGATCCGCCGGCCGGAGCGCCGGCGTCGTCGGGGAGGGCAGCCCAGGGGTCGGCGGCCAGGGCACTGGGGGATGCCGGGGGGGGCAGGCTGCGCTGCAGGGCTTGTTGGATGCCGTACTCGATCAATTCCTGCGAGGGACGCTCGCCGGGATCAGGTGTTGCTTCAGGTTTGGTCATGTGTTTCTCACCGATGCCTTCTTCTCAGCACGATTCCGGCTCCGGTTGGAGCAGGGCCATGGCCGGATCGCATGTCCTGTTCCAACAAAATGTGTGGCTGGGATGCTCATTTTTTGGTGTGGGAAGTCGGAATCGTTCGGCCTTGATGATAAAGACCCAGATTATTTGAACCGGTTTTCCCATATTTGCCGAGACGATGTCGCGTGCCTATTGCCTCGGTCGCAAGTCGGGACGTAGGGCGGGGTTGCGGGGTCCTAGTTGTGGTTTAAGGGCGGGGTCTCAATCTGCTTTAATCCGAGATTTTCAGTCTCAGAGAATCTGGAACGTGACACCTTGAAGAATCGAACTGGATGCCCCTTTGGTCAATGCTGCTCAATGGCGTTGTGTGAACGGCGGAAGGATAGTCGTGATGAAGATAGCCGCGTGGGCTTGCCCCGCGCTGGTGGCTGCGTCCGTGGGTCAATAACTTGCGCGGCGGGCGTCGGCAAGCGTTGCGGCCGCGACATCGGTCTTGGTTTCGGTTTCGAATACCTTCTCCAGGGCCCACAGTTCGGCCCAGAGGAGGAGCACGGCGGCGGGCATCATGAACCAGCCGGCCAGGTCGTGAAAAAAGGCCTCGGCCACCTTGCCCGGAAAAAACTGGTAGAGGATTGCTGTCGTGGTGATGCGCAGAACGTTTGCCGCCAGGGAGATGGGGATGGCGCTGGCGACGATGATCAGTTTTTCGAGGGGGTTCTTTTTGAGGAGGAGGGCCCCGCCGACGCAGACGGCGAAGAAGAGCATCATCATGCGGAGGCCGTTGCAGGCTTCGACCACGCCGAGTTCGGCGTTGGATAGGACGATGACGTTGCCCCGGGCGATGGCGGGGATGCCGATGGTCTGGACAAGGTAGGTGCTGGCCTCGGTGCCTATCCGCTGGAGGGGATGGCTGAGCACGCCGGCTACGAAACCGGGGAGGGGAACCATGAAAACCAGAAACAGGACAGCAGGCCAAGCCCAGCGGAGGGCGGACCAGCCGCCGACAAAGAGGACCACGCCGGCGAGGCAGGGAATCAGCGTGGCCGCGTCGATAAGCTCGAAGTAGTAGTAGGCCGAAACCCAGCGACTTGCCCAAGCAATCGCCAGAAGTACCAGCCCCCACCAACTGCCGCGCCAGGCGACCTTCTTGACCATGTCGCGCCGGACCCAGAGCAAGTACCCGGCGAACAAGGGCACGAAGAAGCCGTGCAGGTAGTCGGGTTCGTTGTACCAGCGACTTACGAGCATCCGAAGGGGTCCATAGTAGCTCCAGCCGAGGACGGCCAGGAGCAGGCCGGCGGCTGCCCAGGTGGCGAGGGATGTTTTGTCGCGGGGAGAAGGTTTGGCTTCTGCAATCACGATCGGATCAGTCTGGGGGTATTGGTTGGTGTCAACGGAGCGAGGGGCAAGGCCATGGGGGTATCGGGAAAAGACGCAGGCTAAAGCCTGTACTCCAACGGGGCGCGGGGCGAGGCCATGGGGGTATCAGGGGGTGGTTAAAGGGTGACGAAACCTTTTGCGCGAGAAAACAGGGTGCTGGCCCTGGACCAGGAATCGGTGGCAGGGTCCTTCTCTTCGGTGTCGTCTTCCCGGTCGAGGACTGCAAATGCGTAACGGAGGAGTTCCACGTAGGTTTCGGCACGGAGTTTCTGCATGAGTTTGCTGCGGCGAATCTCTGCGGTTCGGACGGAGATTCCCAAGTAGTCGGCAACCTCGCGCATGGTGATTCCCTGGCCGATATGTTCGAGCATCAATTGCTCGTGGGGTTCCAGGTTGGCGATCCGCGTGCTTCTGGCGAGCAACGTACGGCGACGATCGTCTTCGCGGACGGCCTCCTGAATGGCTTCCCAGAGGCGGTGTTCATCGGGCGGCTTCTCGAGGAAGTCGATCGCGCCCATTCGCATCGCCCGGACGATCACCGGGACGGTGGCGTAGGCCGAGAGGAAGACAATGGGCAGCGGTGCCTGGACCGTGGCCAGGCGCCGCTGGACCTCCAGGCCGCCAACTTCGGCAGCTCTGACCTCGGTCACCAGGCAACCTGGTCGCGACAAATCGAAGGCAGCGAGGAACTCGTGTCCCGAAAGGTACTCCTCGCAGCGGAGGTGCATGGCCTGGGCCAACGCTGCGACCCGACTGCGAACGATCGAGTCGCCATCGAGGACAAAGACCGTGGGCGGCTCGTGCGCTGTGGCGCCGGGCATTGCGCTTTGCGTTGAAGTCAGTATTGCCTTTTCCATTTGCGTACCGCGAGAGAATGGCTGCGGCAACTCATCGGCTCCAGAACCAGTCCCATGAACCGTGAGACGCGGATTTCGAGACGAGGATTTCAAACGGTCGGTGGTGCCAGAACGGCGGAAGTACGGGTGAAAGGAGAATTTCCGATACAACCCGTACGCGCGGCAGCCAGAGCCGCAGAAGGGATCGACAAAAGGTCTAAGGTCACTGGCGTGCTCAGTTTAGACTCCGTCCTGGTGGCTTGCGCTCGAAGATCGCATCCGATAGGGACTTAGGCTAAACTCATTGGCACACCAGATCCTTCTGGCTGGAATCGAACTGCGCTCACTCTGGCCCGTTGGAGCGCGTCGATCAGAGATACTGCCCATGTTATTTATTCGATACTTGCAGTACCGACATCATTCGGTACCGTAGCGACCACACTTCCCTGTGCGTTGCGAAGCCTGGTCAATTAAAGTTTTCACATTATGACCGCTTCAGCGTTCAATCCAGATTGCGCAGAAGCAAACGCTCTGTCAATAAGCGAAAGGCCCGGGGTGGCAGGATCCCAAGAAAATTTCCGGTCTCTATAGTGGGGGGCAGGTGGGATTGCGACGCTGGATTGCGCTGGGGCGCAATGTCTTGACGTTTTGCGACGCCGATTGGCGGCGTCTATCTCTGAAAATGCTGCTGTGTGGGTCAGCGTGAGAAATCGCCGTGAAATGGCGTTGCTTTGCGAGCCGGGCTGGACAAGAACTGCGTCTGAAAGCACCCTTTCGCCACCCGATCTAGGGAGCACGCCGCCGGCAAGCCCGAGGCCGAAGCGGTACCGCGCGACGATAGATCGTGGGGCATCAGTCTTTCTGGTAGATCAGGACGGCGAGGCCGTGTTGCCCGAGACGCAGCGACTGGCCGTCGGGCGTACGATCCAATTGGACTTCACCGACGCTGTCGGACTCCTGGAACGAGTAACCCGGCACGCGGATGCGGGTCGTGGCCGTGGGCTCGGAACTCTGAGTCACCACCACCGCCAGACGATCGGCGCTCGCGAAACCGCGGGCCAGGACCTTGGGATTGTCATTGACCAAGCCTTCCGTGTCCCTGTACCGCCCGAGCAACAACAGATCACAGTATTTGTCCTTGAGCCGGTTGACCTCGGCCAGATAGCGCTGGTAGGTGGGTGTCTTGTCGATGAGGTCGCGGCAGCGGTAGATCTCGACGTCGTTTCGCAGCCCTTTCAGCAGGGCATGATTCACGCGGCGCGGAATGTCGGTGTCGTCGCGGATTTCGCGGTCCGACAGGATGACCTCCGGGAACGTGTAGCGCACCCACTCGGTGAAATCGGTCGGCCCCGTGGCTCCCGTGATGTTGTGGATGTAGTCGACGTGCTGCGCGGTGATGTCGGTGAAGTGCTCCGTTCCGAGTGCAAAATCCGGGTTCCCTTTCGCATCCAGGTAGTCGTGGATCATTCTCAGCGTTTCGGCCTTATCGACGATCAGCCGCGTGTTGGGGATCGGGAACTCGCCGCTCAGATCCCAGTTCGAGGCCGCCTCGCCGTAGCCCAACTGATCGTAGAATACGCTGTCTACGCCGAAGCGGATCGCGCGGTCCGCCATCTGCAACAGCAGTTTGCGCCACGCCTCGCGGCGTGTATCCGCCACCACGAACGTCCGGGCATTGTAGTAGCCGGTGAACGTGCCCAGCCCTTTGAACCGGTACTGCTCGGTGTAATCGGCGCCAGTGTTGTCGTGGTAGCAGACAGTCTTGCCGTCGCCGTGCCGATAGAACTCGCTTTCGCGATCGATCAGCTTGCCGTTGAAATAGAGCATCAGTCGGCCGCCCTGCTTGCGGAATTCGGCGACGGCCTCGGCCCATGCCTCGTCGCCGCCTTGCGCGGGATCGGTCACCCAGTAGGAGTCGGGATAGCCATTGTCCATGCCGGCATGCCACCAGCCAAAGGCCAGCACCGTCTCCGCGCCGACGCTCGCCCCCGCTTGCCGCATCCGGCCGTTCAAGTCCGCAAACCGGAAGAACGTCTCGCCGTACTGGTGGCGGAAGATGACCCGCTGCCAGCCCTTCATCTTTCGCACCCATAAGGGCACCTCGCGTTGCCGCCACCAGGTGTCGGCCCAGGTACGGTAGATCTTCGAGGTTTCATGCCAACTTCCCGCATAGGGCACGACCACGTTGGCATCGCACGACCACGATTGGCCAGGCAGGCAGTTCGGATATTTGCACAGGCCTGCTTCCAGCGCGCTAAACTGTCCCGACCCATCGGGGTAGACCCGCAGCCCGTGCCATGTATCCTGGAATGTTGGATCGTGGCTGCCGAAGTACAGGCCCTGCGTCTGGCCGACGAAGGCGAAGCAGTTCGCCGACGTGCGTCCCGGGTACTTCAGGTCCATCTGCCGGTAGAACTGCGAAGGCGCCATGTACGGCGGACTGTTGCCGACCGCCAGAATGCGGTTCTTCGGGCTGGCGTAGAGTTGCCCGCCGCTCTGGGTGGTCAGCAAACGGTGGTCGTCCGGCAACTGGCAATTGCCCACCAGGGGATATTGCAGTTCTCGGATGATCGTGTGGGGTTCCTCGTTTGAGACCGTCGAGCCGAACCGCAACTGGCCATCTTCCAGCCGGACCGTGAAGACGAGCTTGACGCGGACGTTCCCATCGCGAGCCTTCAGGGTCCCATAACTTAGTTCGATGCAATCGTTTTCCTGCCGGATGGCGGGCGCATTGTGCAGCGCGAGAACTTCGTTCTCTTTTTCCCCGTCCTGGCGGTCGAAGTAGAGCCGCCAGAGCGGATGGCCGCCGGCGTAATCCTGTCCCGTCTGCACATTCTTCAAGGTTACCAGGTTGCCTTGCGCATCGATCGCGACCTCGACCTGCTGGTCCTTCAGGGTGTAGACGATCGGCTGCTCGGCTCCCATCGCAGCCGTTGTCATCAGAGCGACCAACAGACAAACACTCAGAGTTCGTTGCATATCCATCTGCTCCTTTTGGTTCGGTGCTATGGTCCCTGTGCAGCACCTGCAAGACTCATCTTTCCCACCGCTTCTCTCTTTACCGCAGTACCGGCCAACCGGTCGGACGACACGCCTGGCGACGGCAATGTTTCTCCGCCGCTGGCCGCCGAGACCGCAGAAAGACGGCTGGGAGGGAGGGCATACCTGCTTGGGAGCTATTCTGACGCTTCTTGAGCCCTCGCGTAAGACCCGGACGTGAATCCGCGGAGGAAGTGCGCCTGCGAGATAAGGATCGGCCGCGCCGGGTGCAATGCAGCAGCGGCCGGCACGACCGATTTCTGCCCCAGCAAACATAGCATGGCAGCTGGGCGGCGGGCGCAAAAAGACGGCCACAGAGCGGGGCAGTGCGCCGTGGCCGGGCAGTCACGTCCAAGAGATAGGTCGTAACGCCAATACAAATATACCCCCACTTTGGCGATGGGTTGGTCACAACGCGAAAAATTCATCAAAAACGTAGCTGCACAACAAATCCCGCCCGCCTATTCGGAACGGACCCATTGCTTTGCGGTAACCATCTCTCCCCTTGATCGGGTGGCAGATTCCCGGCACATCGCCCAAACTCCTTTTGCGCCGCATGTCGCAGGCGTCCCGAATAGTCATTTTTACCCTCGTACCAACACTGGATGCCAATCGCAGGCAAAGCCTCCCAACCCAACCCGCAAGCGAGGGGCCGATGGCCCCGCTCGTGCGCCCGAATGGGTGGTTGCCCGGGCTGACTGATTGTACAAAGGTCAATAAGGGTCTGCGCCGACGGCGACCGATTCCGGTCGAGAAGAGCTGGCGCCCTGCCGTACCGCTACCCGAAGAGGGGCCGAAACAAGGAGACGGATGATGACGTGGGGGAGAATCGGTGTCCTGAGTACCGCCGTACTTCTTGCGGCTGGGGTCGCTACGGCCAACGGCCAGGATTGGCCGGAGTGGTGCGGACAACCCTCGCGCAATATGGCTGCCGGCAGCGATCGGGAGCTCCCGGATTGGGCCGATTGCGGCGCCGACAACGATGCGGGCGGGGTGGATCTGCCATCGACGAAGAACGTCAAGTGGGCCGCCGAGCTCGGCCATCGCACCACCGGCAGCCCGGTGGTGAGCCGGGGCAGAGTGTTCATCGGAACAACGTGGGACGACGGAAGAGAGGCCTGCTTCCTATGCCTTGACGAAGAGACCGGAAGGCGACTCGGCTCCTTCATCTGTCCCCGGCCGGACAGGGACAATCTCGAGAATTGGGCCATCAGTTCAACTCCCACGATTGACGGCGATCGGCTGTACTTTGTGAGCCCCTATCAGGAAGTCATCTGCTTGGATCTGAACGTGCTTCTGGGCAACGGCGATCATCGGGAAGGGGACGACAAACCGCCGGCTCCAGAAGCCGAGAAGGCCCGTGTCGAACAGATATCGATGCGGAGTATCGTCTGGCGATACAATCTGTTCGAAAAGCTCAAGGCCTATTACCACCATACGGCCAGTTCCTCGGTCCTGGTCCACGGAGACTATGTCTACGTCTGCACGGGCAACGGACGCTCCTGGGTTCCGGGGAGGATACCGTTCAGCCCGTTGACGCCGAGCCTGGTCGTGTTCCACAAGACGACGGGCCAACTCGTTGCACGCGACGACGAGCAGATTGGAGAACAGCTCTATCGCGGACAATACAGCTCTCCGTCGCTGGGCATGGTCAGCGGCCGGGCTCAAATCGTGTTCGCCACGGGAAGCGGCGTATGCTATGCCTTCGAGCCGGTGGATCCCGCAGTCCAGGTTGTGGCGGACCGCTGGATGACCACGACCATGCGCGGTCCGATCGTGCATTTCATCGACGTTGAAGGAAAAGACACCGGTGGGCTTTCGGCGTCGGAATATGCTCGTGCCATCGATCTGGTTTCGAGCTTGCCCAAGCCGGTACTTCCCCTGGAGTTTCGTTTCTCGCGTCAAGTGCCGGCCATGACGCCGGTCGATGCCACGGTGACGGCGACGGTCCCCGACGTGCCGCTGCTGAAGAAGATCTGGTGGTGCGATTGTATTCCGCCGGACTACAAGAAGCTCCCGTTCTACCCGCGGCAGATCAAGGGGGACGGCCGCGGACACCCCTGCGACATCATCGGTACTCCGGTCTGCTGGAATAATCGAGTGTACGTGGCGATCGGCGGCGATCCGAATCACGGCGGAAGAGACAACAAGGGAAGTGTTGTCTGTATCGACGCAACCAAGGCCGGCGACGTCACAGAGACCGGCAAGATCTGGTCGTACAATGCCCTGAATCAGAGCGTCTCCACCATGGCGGTGGCAGACGGTCTGGTATTCGTTGCCGATGCTGCGCACACGATCCATTGCCTGGATGCGGACAGCGGCGACTGCTACTGGGTGCATTCCACTCGAAAAGGTGCGACGTGCTTCGGTTCGCCGCTGGTGGCGGATGGGAAGGTGTATCTCGAGAAGACCATCCTGTCAGCGAGCAGGCAATTCCATTTGCTCGGCGGGATCCAGAGCCGCGAGAACACGGTTTACAGCAGCCATTGTGTTGCCAACGGGGTGGTGTTTGCCGTGATCGGCGAGCGTCTCTGGGCCCTGTGCAACAAGGGCGATCGGCCACCGCAAGGGGAGGACGTCTCCGCGGCGCCACGCGGTCCGGTGGCCGGGCAGGGGCCTCCGGGCAGTGTTTCTGCTGCGCCGCAGGCGGCCGTCCTATCGGCGGCCTCCAGAGAGGCGATCATGAGCAACTGGCCGAATCTGCGCGGACCCTTCGGCCAGGGCATTGCCTGGCGTGCCGCGCCGCCGATCGATTTCGATGCCGTAACCGGGAAGAATCTGCGCTGGAAGACGCCCATTCCAAAACCGGGCGCCAGCTCGCCGGTGGTGTGGGAAGGGCGGGTGTTCTTGACTGGCGCCGATAAGGAGACTCGCGAGATCTACTGTTTTGACGCGGCCGATGGGAAGATGCTCTGGCGTCAGGCGACAAGCCAGCCGGCCGAGGTCCCCAAGGTGTCTGAGGAATTCGGCCATGCCGCTTCGACGGGCGCGACCGATGGGAAGCTCTTCTTTGCGATCTTCTCGAGCGGCGATCTGGTGGCGGTCGACATGCAGGGCGCCATTGCCTGGACGCGCCAGTTCGGCACTCTCAAGAACAGCTATGGCCACGCTTCGTCGCTCATCGTTTACAGGCACCTGTTCGTGCAGATCGACGGCAGCGAGAACGCCTGCCTTTACGCGCTGGACCCAGCCACCGGGAAGACCGTCTGGCAGAGGCAGCGAACGGTCCGGCAATCCTGGGCGTCGCCCATCATCGTCCTGGACGGCGAGCGTGAGCTGGTCGTGCTTGCCGAGAATCCGACGGCCAGCGCCTACGACGTGAACAGCGGCGAGGTGGTTGTCTCGACGAAATGCCTCGGCGGCGAAGTGACGCCGTCGCCCGCCTACGCCAGCGGGACCATAATCGTCGCCAATGAACAGGCAAAGCTCTCGGCGATATCGTTGGCCTCGGGTACGGTCGCATGGAGCGGCGAGGACGACCTGCCCGATGTCGCAAGCCCGTTGGCGACGGAGGACCTCGTTCTCACCGCAAGCTCGTCGGGTGTGGTGAACTGTTATGACCTGGGCACGGGGCGAAACGTGTGGACCCAGGAGTTCGACGATTCGTTCTATCCGTCACCGATCGTCGCAGACGCTCGCATCTATGCCATGGACAACGGCGGCACGATGCACGTCTTTCGGGCCTCGAAGACATTCGAGTCCGTCGCTGATTCGAGCCTGGGCGAAGAATCGGTGGCAACACCGGCTTTCACCGGCCACTCAATGTTCATCCGCGGCAAAGAGAATCTGTATTGTTTCGGGGCGAAACGCCCGTGATCCGGCCAGAAATCTGTCTCTCGGCGACGGGGCCAACCCCTTTTGTTTCAGCGGTGGCGAGAGGTTACAATGGGTCTTATCTCACGGCGGCCGGAAAAGCTCATTTCCGGCGCGCCGCCCCTCCAAACCGTACCTCTGAGCGTTTCATAAGAAGGATCCGAGCCCATGTCGAATTCCCGCCAAACCACGCGTCGTCGATTTCTGCAGAGTATGGCCGCCGTAGGGGCTGCCGGCCTGGTGCTGCCGTCGACTCGCCGCGCCTTCGGCTACCAGTCGGCCAATGACCGTCCCGTATTTGCCACAATCGGCCTTCGGAATCAAGGCTGGGCCATCACCCAGAAGACCTTCAAGTACGCCGATTTCGCCGTGCTGGCCGACGTCGACTCGAAGGTGCTGGGAACCTATGTCGAACAGACGGAGCAGAAACAGGGCAAGAAGCCGGACGCCTGCAAGGACTATCGAGAGGTTCTGGATCGAAAAGACATCGATGCCGTCATGATCGCCACGCCGGACCACTGGCACACGAAGATTGCCGTTGAGGCGATGCACGCGGGGAAGGACGTCTACTGTGAAAAGCCGCTCACGCTGACGATCGACGAGGGAAAGCTGATCGAGAAGGCCGTCAAGGAAACAGGGCGAGTCTTCCAGGTGGGCACCATGCAGCGTACCGAATGCGAGCACTACTTCCTCCAGGCGATCGCGCTGGTGAAGCATGGACGGATCGGCAAGGTCAAGAAAGTCACGTGCGGGATCGGCGGTATGGAGTCTTCGCCGGTGATTCCCGTTGCGCCCGTTCCGGAGGAACTCGATTGGGAAATTTGGCTCGGCCCGGCGCCCAAGGTCCCCTACCGAGCTCTCCCTGAAATGCGAACGGGCTACGGCGGCGGCGTGCCGCTCTACAGCAACTGCCATTACTCGTTCCGCAACTGGCACGAGTACTCGGGCGGCAAACTCACGGACTGGGGGGCCCATCATGTTGACATCGCGTGCTGGGCAATCGGCGCCAGCGACACGGGCCCGAGCAAGATCACCCCAGAGAAATTCACACTGGCGTGCGAGTACAAGGATGGACATCCGGTGGTCGACGATCGCTACAACGTCGCGACCGAGTTCACGATCCGGGCGGCCATGCCCAACGACGTGGAGATGATCATCGCGAGCCAAGGCGACAACGGCATTCTGTTCGAGGGCACGGAAGGGCGGTTCTTCGTCAGCCGGGGCCGGATCTCGGGAACGCCCGTGGAGGCCCTCAAGGACAATCCGCTGCCGGCCGGAGCGCTCGAAGAGGTGTATGGCGGAAAGATCAGCGAGAATCACAGCGCCAACTTCATCGAGAGCATGCAGTCCCGAAAGCAGCCTATTTCCGACGTCTGGTCGCACAACCGCATGCTTGAAATATGCCACCTTTCCAACATCGCGATGCGTCTGGGGCGGGAACTCAACTGGGATCCGGCCAAACGCCAGATCGTCGGCGACGACCAGGCCAATTCGTTCCTCGCGAGGGAAAGCCGCAAGGGTTACGAGATCGAGGCGTAGGATCTTTTTGTTGACGATTGCGCAAGAAGGGCCAAAGCCTGGCGGCTTCAGCTACGTTACGGTCCGTAGAGCCGACTTCAAAACTTGGCGCGACCCCCGCGGTCTACGCCCGCGGGGGCTTTCCTTTCAGAGCCGCTAACAAAACCACCGATTGTGCTTCTTGCGCCAATCGACCTGGGCACAGGGAGTCACCGGACAATATCGGACTTGGCCTTCTTCTCTCTCTTCATTTGCCGTTTTTCCTTGAGGGTATGCTGGGCCTTCTTCTGCTGTTCCCTTTTACCCTTGTCTTTGCTTCCCTTGTCACCCATGTCTGTTTTCTCCGTACGTGAATGTGGCGGACACTGGACAGCGGATCCCAAATCCCTGCCTCGATCGCGTTGACTGGCAGATGAGATCCTTGGACGTCAGGCTTACCAAATAGCCTTGCAGGATTCCCGGAAAAAGGTGACAGTCAACTTTCTCCTCCCTGATGATACCAGAATTCAATTCCCATCCAACCACTGAACGTACACGACCGGCCCCCTCTTGTCAAAACATTGACACAGCGCGCGATTCTTGCGAATACTTCAGGGGGCGGTTGACTTAGGCTCGTCCGGCCACAAGACTCGGTGTTTTCGGGCCAACGTCGCGGGTGGACGTGGCCATGATCGAAGGTGCAGACTCTCTGAATCGGATCAGGAGGCTTGACGATGATCGACCGGCGCAAGGTGTGGATGGTGTGGATGGTGCTGGCGGCAGTGGATGCCGCAGGGGCGTTGTGGGCTTCGGACAAGCCGGCCGAGCCCCCCTTCTACCGAGACAAGATGAACTTGTTGATGTGGCTCGATGGTGCGGGCACGGCCCACGCGATCGAGAACCTAGAGGATTGGCAGCGGCGTCGCGAGCATATCCTGGCCAATATGCAATTGGTCATGGGGCCGCTGCCGGGAGCCAATCAGCGAGTGCCGCTTGATGTGGAGGTAATCCACAGCGAGACGCTGCCCAATCTGGTGCGGAAGAAGATCACCTATGCCGCCACCAAGGACTACCGCGTTCCGGCCTACCTGTTGATTCCCACTGGGCTCAAGGGCCCGGCGCCGGCCATGCTCTGCCTGCACGGTACCGGCGGGCCGCGGGGCCGCACCGCCGGCCTGGGCGACGACTATCCGCGCTATACCCTCGAACTTGCCGAACGGGGTTACGTGACCATTGCCCCCGACTACACGCTGTTGGGAGAAAACCAGGTCGATCCCGAAACAGTGGGCTTTCAGAGTGGCACGATGATGGGCATTTGGAGCCACATGCGGGCCGTGGACTTGTTGGCGTCGCTGCCGGAAGTCGATCCCGAGCGGATAGGCGTCGTAGGCGTCTCCCTCGGCGGACATAACTCGCTGTTCGTCGCGGCGTTCGATCCCCGACTGAAGGTGATTGTCACCAGCTCCGGGTTCGACTCGTTCTTCGACTACATGGGCGGGGACCTGTCGGGCTGGTGCCAGCCGCGGTACATGATGCGAATCCAGAACGTGTTCGAAAAAGACCCTCAGAAGATGCCTTTCGACTTCCCGGAAGTGCTGGCCACAATCGCGCCGCGGCATCTCTATATTCACGCCCCGTTGGAGGACAGCAATTTTCGTGTGGCCAGCGTGAAGCGGTGCGTGGCTGCCGCCGACGGCGTGTATCGCCTGTACGGCGCCAGCGACCACGTTGCCACCGCCTACCCTCCTGGCGGCCACGGTTTTCCCCTGGAGGCCCGCCAGGCCGCCTATCAGTTCATCGACCGTGCCCTGGGCGTGAAGCCCGGCGAAAACTGATGCGCAGGTCCCACCAGCCAGGGTCGCAGGCTTCCACAGGGATGCCGTGCGAGTGTTCCCACTGGCCATTTGAGTGCCTTCAATACCAGTCTTGGATGTGCAGCCATTCGCCCATTCTCAGGCGTTCGCCTGGAACCACTTCCGCGAAATGGGCATGACCTGGCGGTACAGGTCCTATGGGCCGATGCCGGCTCCCATCGGGCCGCCGCGACTTATCTGAGGCTGTAAAAGGCGATGGCATTCTGCGCGAAGAGCTTGCGTTGTTCGGCCTCGGGACGTGGGTGGACGATCTGCTGGAGGGCGAGGACCCACTCGCGCAAGGCGGCGCCACGGGTGCAGACCGGCCAGTCGCTGGCGAAGACGACGCGATCGGGGCCGAAACAGTCGAGGCAATGATTGACCGGCGGGGCGAGGTCCTCGGCAGCCCACTTGCCTTTCTCCATGGCGGAAACGATGCCCGAAATCTTGCAGATCGTGTTCTTGCGCTGGGCGAGGGCCTCCATGTCGCGGCGCCAGGCGTCGGCATCGTGATGGGGCTCGCGCGGGGCTGCCGACTTGGGCATGAAGGCCACAGGGTCGGCATTGCCGCAGTGGTCGACGACGAAACGGGTGTCGGGGCAGGCGTCGACGAGCCTTGCCGAGGCGGCCAGCATCTCGGTTGCCACGCACAGGTCGAAACACAAGCCGCGATCGCCGAGGAGGCGCAAGCCGGCGACGAGCCCTTCGGCATCGAGCATCTTCGGCTCGCGCATGATGTGGCGGACGCCTTTGACATAGGGACTACCCTGGAACCGGTCCATGTAGGCCTTGAAGCCGGGCTCGGCCGGGCGACCGCCGATCACGGCGGCACAGGTGGGGTGCTCCTGGCTCGCACAGAGGCCGATGACATGCTCGGCCTCTGTGACCAGTTGGTCGTCGGCAACGGCGACCTCCATGTACACGGCCTTCTTGAAGTTCAGCCCGGCCGTGGCCTCGAGATAGTCGGTGGTAACGTAATCGCGCGTCAATTCGCCCCCTGGCTGCAACCAGGGGGGCTGGACAACCTTCAAGTCCCAGAGGTGCTGGTGGGTATCGACGATGGGCAGGGCGTCGTTTGGCTCGGCGGCGAAGGTTCGCATTGCGGCTACGGCCGGGGAACCGGCGGCAACGGTGAGTAACGACTGGCCAAGGAACTGGCGGCGTGTGGTGGTCATGGTTCGATCTCCCAGACAGCGAAGAAGGGGCCGGATTCCGGACCTTGGGGGCGGCCGATGTGTGACTCTCCGATTTGAGCAGGAACACCAGACAATTGGAATCTAGCACTCTGTCAAACGTTAGTTTTTGGGTGGGCCATCGGCCGGAGTCGAGCCTTCAGGCTGTCTTTTGCATGCTGAAGTGTGGACTCCAACGATCCGCGCCTTTGAGACTTGACAGAGCACTAATTTTCGGATTTGCCCTTCTCACCGATCTTGCGTTGAAACGACCAGTGAGGTGGCTGCCGGAAAGGTGGCCCTCACGTCTCCGCCTGCTTACCATTCCAGGTGAACGCGAGCTGTCCGGCAGGGCCATCTGTTGCCGGTTGGCGGAAAAATGACCTCCCCTGCCGCGAGATATTTGGATGCTGCGCATCCTGTTCGGCAAAACTGGCCCATCTGGCATCTCCAAAACCACACCCTCTTATTACGCCTAAATTATCTAGTTTTACAGAAAAGCCGTAATTCTTCTGGCTACCCCCCTCCGATGGATTAGATACGATCGAGAAGTGATGATGAGTACTGGTCCGCGGGCGAACTGCGGATCCGAATGTCAGCCCCTATTTGATCTATTTTTCCGGTCTCGCTGGCGTTACCGTTCATCGTATCGCATGTTTATAGGTGGAGCCTTGGCTGCCCAATTCCCAGCAGGAAAAGATCTGTCGTGAACATTTTGTTGGCAACCAGCGAAGCTGTCCCCTACGCCAAGACGGGCGGGTTAGCCGATGTGTGCGGTACCCTGCCGCTGGAACTGGCGCGTTTGGGGCACCGTCCGGTGCTTGTGCTGCCGGCCTATCGGCACACCATGTGGTGCGGTGTACCGGTTCGTCCGATGGGCATTGACTTCATCATCCCGGTGGGCAGCAAGACGGTCACGGGCCATGTTCTGGAGAGCAAGCTGCCTGGCAGCGAGGTACCCGTTTATCTCGTCCAACAGGATCAGTATTTCGACCGGGCCGAGTTGTACCGCGAGAACGACAAGGATTACGTCGACAATTGCGAGCGTTTCGTGTTCTTCTCACGTGCGGTGCTCGAGTTAATCCGCGTGCTGGAATTGAACGTAGAGGTGATCCACTGCAACGACTGGCAGACGGGTCTGATTCCCGCCTATCTGAAGCTGGAGTATCGCCGGTTGCCGCGTTATTCCCGGATCGGCACGTTGCTCACTATTCACAACCTGGCGTACCAGGGAAGCTTCTGGCATTGGGACATGCTGCTGACCGGGCTCGACTGGCGCCATTTCAACTGGCGCGAGATGGAGTTCTACGGCAAGCTGAATTTGATGAAGACGGGACTGGTCTTCTCGGATTCGCTCAATACGGTAAGCCGCCGCTATGCCGAAGAGATCCAGACGCCCGAATTCGGCTTTGGCCTCCAGAACGTGCTTCAGCACCGCCGTGACGTGCTCAGCGGGATTCTCAACGGAATCAATTGCAGCGAGTGGAATCCGGCAGCGGACCGATACCTGGCAGCCACCTACTCGGCCGACAATGTGCGAGAGCGCAAGCCCATCTGCAAGGCAGCGCTGCAGAGCCAGTTCGGGTTGCCGCAACGTTCGGACGTTCCCCTGGTCGGTATCATTGGGCGAATCGCTCACCAGAAGGGATTCGATCTGATCGCCGAGATCATGCCCGGCTGGGCACAGAACAACGACGTGCAGTGGGTTCTCCTGGGGACGGGCGATCCCAGACTCGAGCAGACGTTCCTCGACTACGCTCGCCAATACCCCGGAAAGATCGCGGTGAAGATCGGATTCTGCGACGAGTCGGCTCACCGGATCGAGGCCGGGGCCGACATGTTCATGATGCCGAGCCGATTTGAGCCGTGCGGTTTGAACCAGATGTACAGTCTCCAGTACGGCACCGTGCCCATCGTCCGCGCGACGGGTGGTCTGGCCGACACGGTTGTCGACACCAACGAAGCGACCCTCGCTGCGGGGACCGCCAACGGGTTCAGCTTCCGGGAGGATTCCGGATTGGCACTTGGCGAGGCGCTGTGGCGGGCTTGCCAGATGTATCGTCAGCCCGACCGCTGGAACCAGTTGATTTCCACCGGCATGCGGCAGGACTGGTCGTGGACGCGAAGCGCCCAGCAGTATGCGGCACTCTACGAAGAAACCAACCGCCGCGCGACACAGCGCGGGTAGTGCGGGTTTCGGGCAAGGAAGAGATAGACTCTCACGCGACGCAAACCCGTCGGCCGGCGAGGCCGCTCACGTTTGCTGGAGCAGAGAGACACGATTGGTTCCCAACCCGCTCGCCTTTGCCGTCGGGGTTGTCTTGCGAGCGAGGATCTCATCGCACGCCGCGCACACGTCGTCAACGGTGATCGCGTCCATCAACGTCCTTGGTGCCTTGCGGCGGCTGTGGAAACAGCGTGCTTCGAGCGTGGCTTTCTGCAGGGCAATGTGTTGCGGACCGTAGGGACCATTGCGCCGAGCGGGCACCGGGCCGTAGAGGCCCACACAGGGCGTGCCCACGGCCGCGGCCAGATGGAGCGGCCCGGTATCGGATCCGATAAAAAGGGTTGCCCGCCGGCACAAGGCGGCCAGTTCGCGCAACGATGTTGCGGGGGCCAGCCGGGCACAGGAGTCCGATTCGGCCACAACCTGTTCGGCGGCCGCTCGCTCTTCCTCCCCCGCCCAGACGACAATCGTCGGCAGCCCTTGGCCCCGGCCGAGGTGGCGAGCCACGTCCGCATAGCGATCCATCCGCCACAGTTTCGATGGCCAGCCGGCACCCACGTTGACCAACGCAAAGGGCCCGTTCTGGCCCAGCCGGTGGAGGATCTGCTCGCCGGCCTGAGAATCTTCTTCCGTTGCCGGCAGATCGAAACGGGCAGGCGGCCTCTCGATTCCCAGGGGCCGAAGGAGTTGCAGGTTCGCGTCGATGATGTGACATGCGGTGGAATGGACCAGTTCGGTATTGAGCCAGCGGCTCACCTCGCGTCCCTTCCTGCAGCCAAAGCCGATTCGTCGCTTCGCGCCCGAGAGCCATGCGGCCAGGGCACTTCGGGTCAGTCCTTGGACATCGATGGCGATCTCCGGGGCGAACTGGCGCATCTGGCGCCAGACCTGCCGGATCGTGCTCGGCGATTTGAGCCATTGCCGCGGGATTCGGATCAACCGATCGAGTGCCGGATGCCCTTCCAGGAGGCAACCGGCCCCCCCTTCGACAATCCAGCCGATTTCCGCGGCGGGAAAACGGTCTCTCAGAGCACAGAGCACCGGCAGCGCGTGGAGCACATCGCCGATGGCCGTAAGTCGAACGATCAGAATTCTCGGTTTCTCGGACATCGGAAGTGTCGACACGTCTTATTGGTTGAACCCCGTGGCAATCTGGGCATGATAGCGGAGGAGGCGGCATAGTCCCAATAGCAGTTCAACGAGCGGTCGTCTGATTCCGGACCAGAGGACGAGCGCTGTCATGTCGGCCCCCGCGGCACTTCGGAATTGAGTGTTTTCCGTTTTTCACAACACCACCTACTGAGGGAGAGCACACCTCCAGATATCCCAGGTCCGCAGAACCGTCGGCTTGATCGGGCGTCTCTACCCGTGAGCGTCTGCAGTCCGGGATGGAACGATCGCAAGGCCCGGCAAAACCCTTGCCACTCCTGTCAGAATCCGGTATATAAGCGCTAGGGTAACGACTCTGGGATCCGTGTCACTTCCAGTAGCAGGCCATGCGGAAGAGGTGTGAGATGAGGCGTTCAGGAAATCGTTGGGGGGGGTTCACTCTTGTCGAGATTCTGGTGGTGATTACGATTATCACGATCATGATCGCACTCCTTCTGCCTGCCGTTCAGTCGGCACGCGAATCGGCGCGGAAAAATCAGTGTCTCAACAATCTGAAACAGCTTGGGGCGGCGCTGCAGAACTACGTCATGTCGCACACGAAACTCCCGCCCGGGGTCGTTCGCAACGCGCGAGCGGCCGAACCGGCGTCGACCAACAACACGACCTGGATCGCCCAGATCCTCGGATACCTGGAACTTGAGACGATTCACAAGCGAATCGACTGGGAGATGGAGCCCGGCAATATGGGAACAAATGCCCAGGTTGCGATGATCGATCTTTCCATCGTGCGGTGTCCGAGCGATCGCGACGTCAAGGCCCAGCCCGAGTATGGTCCCACGAACTATGTGGCCTGCATCGGCAACACCGACAAGGCCTACCAGCCGACCGGAACGGAACGGACTCTGAGTGGAGCGTTTGGGATCAACAGCGCTGTTCGCTATGCCGATATGATTGACGGCAGTACGCACACGATGCTCGTATCGGAATGTCTGATTGACCAGCCCCGCATCCGTTACTTCGCGAGCAACAGCGAGGAATACGCCAAATGCCTCGTCAAAAGCGAACCTTTCGAGGGCGCGCCGTCCCCCGATCCGTTGACTCGAGGTATGTCGTGGTTCTTCGGAAAGCGTACGCCGTACTGGACCTACACGACGCTCCACCAGCCGAATGACAAACTTCAAAAGGCCTACGAATGCGAGCTGGACTTCACCTTCGGAGAGGATGCCGATCGTGCCGGACCGGTAGGTGCTTTTTCGGCGCGCAGCCATCATCCGGGAGGCGTCCACCGGCTGATCGGCGACGGGTCCGTTAATTTCACCTCCGACAGCATCGACATCGGCGTGTGGCGGGCCTTTGCCACACCGGCGGGCGAGGAGTTGATGGACAAGTATTGACATTCCGGAACCGCAACCCAATTCCGGCATGGGCGGAAACCGGGGCGATCGGCGAGGGTTTTGGGGTCGCCTCCAAAGAAAAACGGGAGCCGCCGGCACAGCCCGGCGGCTCCCGCTGAGTTTCACGTTCGGCAGTCCGGATCAGGCCGTGGCAGCAGCCACCGCCGCGGTTTCCTGCCGCCGGCTCTCGGCTTTCGATGTGTCGGCCGACAGGTGGAGAGTTACGCTCCACGAGCCGTCGGCTCCGGCCTGCACGTGCCAGTGAGGGACAACGGCGACCGACTGGTGAACCAGTTCGAAACCGCCTTCCGAACCGCTCACCGACTGGACCGGATAGGCCCAGAAACTGGTCGGTCGCGAGCATTTCACTCCCACGTCGATCCCCAACCACTCGTCGACGAGATTGAGGCTCGCCGTCTCGTGGAGGTCAAGACGCGTGCCGAGCTGCCCGAGCCCTTTGCCCGTGGCGTCGTAGAAATAGCGATCGTCAGCTCCGCCCGGCAGGCCGGCGAAGTTCAGCTCCACGCCGAAGTGCAGCGGCTGATCCTTGGGAAGGTTCTCCAGGCGATAGGCGATCTCGAGCACGGAGCTGCCGGCGCTCAAGGTAACGGCCTTCGTCACCCGCACCGGGGTCCCGGCAACGTTGCCGTCCCGCGCCAACTGAACCTGGACCCGGTCGGGATTGCGGCGGACGCGGGCATCGTAAACGCCCTTGGCGAAGTCGCCGTGCTGCAGGGCCTTTCCCGCAGCCACTTGTTCCAGCGAGGCATCGGCGTCGAAGAACAGATCGATCAGGCTCTTGCGGCGATAGGCGTCGTACTGGACCATCCGCTCGAGTCCTTCCTGCTTGAAGACCACTCGATCGTGGATGCTGGCGCAGTCGCCGCCCGCCTGGTTCGCGCCGGCGAGGACCTTGCGGTGGTAGGCCTCCGGTCCCCGGGTCATCGTGGCGAGCAGATTGTGTTGGATGGCGCGGATATCCAGTTCGTACAGGTGTCCGCCGCAGGCCGGCGCCAACAGGCCGACCACCCGGTCGTTGGCCACCTGGACTTCCTGCCGCCCGTCGAAATTGAGGTCCTCGGCCTTGGCCTCGATCCACTTCCCCGTTCGTCCGGCGATCCGTTCGAGCAGGTTCTCGGCCTTGATCAGGTGTTCGTAGACGGCGTTGCGCAGATGCGGCAGGTAGATGCCGCCGAAGGCCCCGTGCCAGTAGCTGCAGTTGCACTGCCCGCGGTAGAGTTCGCGACGGGCATCCTCGATTTCCGGGCCGACCTTGCCGTCGTCGATCGCGCGCTGGAGCCGAGCGCTCACCTGCATCATCCGCGAGTACATCTCGTCGGTTTCGGGATAGCGGATCTTGAAATTGCGCCAATAACCGCCCCGCACGAATCGCTTGAGCGACGACCAGCGACGCTCGTGCTCCATCTCGTGGGCCGTATCGTAGTACTCGTTCTGCATCTGGGCCGGCAACGCCCACTCGGTCATCTCCCGATAGCTGCACGTGGGCAGGTAAATCTTGCCCAGCGGCTCGACGCTGTCGAGCGCCTCGGAAGGCGTTGTCATGTGGATCCAGTCGCGGTTTTCGGCCAGAACGTCGAAGAACCGGCGCAACCAACCGTTCTGGTAGCAGTGGATTTTCGTTTCCGGCCAGGTGCCGAACTTCTCGCCGTCATCGCCAAAAAGCACCACGGCATTCTCGTGCTGCTCGGCAATCTGCCGCAGGTAGTCGACTGTCTCGTGCGGCTGGCCGAACGGAACCAGGTAGCGGAGGCGCTCGCTCCCCGGAAAGATCGACATCGTCCGACCTTCGTCTTCGGTCAGGTAGTGGCCGAAGAGTTGCTCGTCAGTCAGGCCCGATGCCTTGAAATGGAAGTCGTCGAGGATCGTGTATTCGATTCCCGCGGCCGCCAGGTCCTGAACGTAGGGCTGCTCCCAAACACGCTCCGGAACCCACATGCCACGGACGGAGCAACCGAGGCGATCTTCCAGCCAACGGGTGTAGGTGCAGATCTGACCCACCCGATCGCGGGAGGGAATCATGGCCAGGATCGGTTCGAAGAACGCCCCGCCCACGATCTCAATCCGGCCGCGCTGAACCAGTCCGGCGAGGCGATCGAGGTAGTCGGGATGGCGAGCATCGAGCCACTCGATCAGGGAGCCGCTCGTGTGGAGCCCGATCCGCAGTGAATCGTAAGGTTCAAATACGTCGAGAAACGGAAGGTAACTGTCTTGATAAGCCTGCTCGAATACGTGGTCAAAATTGCCGATGGGTTGGTGGTTGTGGAGCGCGAGGACGAAGCGAATGGACTTGGTCATGATCTGTGCAGGTTTCTATGAGTCGCGAGGGAGATAACTGTTGGTTCTTTCGTCCGCCTGCCGGGCACTCCCGCGAGCACACGAGGAGAGCCGGACGTAGACATTTACTTAATCGGACAGTTTATCCCAGTTTGTCCAACTTCCCCTGGCGGAAAATCTTCACAAGACTCATTTCGTCTTCCTTGGTATTCCTGTGGGATCCAAAAATCGCTCTTCGCCGGGCAAATTCCAGACAGCCCCTTCCAGGTCGACTTCCCTGAGAGAAGCGGCTGCTTCTTCCGGTATCACGGGATTGATATAGAACCCCGTTCCCCATTCGAACCCAGCCGCGCGCGTCAAACTCGGCATAATCTCTATATGCCAGTGATAATGGGCGAGCTCCTGGGTGTCAAAGGGGGCCGTATGAATGATGTAATTGTAGGCGGGCTTGTCGAGCGCCGTTTCGATTTTTCCAATCACCTGGCGGACGACCCCCGACAGTTCATCGATCCCGTTCTTCTGGATGTTCTCGTAATGGCTGGAATGGGTCTTGGGTAAAATCCAGGTCTCAAATGGGAATCGACTGGCAAAAGGGCAGAAGGCCACGAACCCGGGAGCATCCACCACGATCCGCTTTTCGGAGGCCAGTTCCTGCTGAATCATATCGCAATAGACACATCGTCCGCGGAAATTATGGAATTCCAGCGAGCCGGTCATCTCCTCCCAGACATTGATCGGCACGATCGGGGTGACGATCAGTTGGCTGTGGGTATGTTCCAGCGAGGCCCCCGCGGCAGCCCCCACGTTCTTAAAAACCATGCCGTAGACCAGGCGGGGGTCCTTCTTCAGGTCCACAAGGCGATCGCGATAGACCCGCAGAACCTCGCGAAGCTGTTCCTCCGTGAGTTGCGATGTGCTGACGATGTGCTGGGGAGACTCGATGATCACTTCGTGGGCACCAACCCCCTGCATCATGTCGTAGATGCCCTCTCCCCGTTTCTGCAGCTCCCCTTCGATTTCGAGTGCTGGAAATTTGTTCGGCACAACGCGAACCCGCCAACCTTCCCGGTTGGGCTGGGACCCCGGATTGCGATAGGCGAGGATCTCCCCGGGGGTGTTATCCTCGTTACCTTCGCAGAAGGGGCAGAATTGTCCAGGTCGGACTCGCGGCGACGTCTCAAAATCGTAGGGGCGTTTGGCGCGGCTCTCCGCCACAATCACCCACCGTCCCACAATCGGGTCTTTGCGTAAATCAGGCATTCTCGACACTCGATTCGAAGGTCTTGCGCCGGCCGGTTCCTCAGCTGGAAAACCGGGGCTCGCTGCGTTCGATGGCGAGGCACTGAGCAGCGAAGTGGGCCACCACTGCATGTTGATTGTGCGCTTTCTTCCGCCTCTTACCAAGCTCGGATCGAAGAAATCACGGCTGCGCCAGCCGCCAGGATCGGCAACCACCGAGAAGCGGAGCTTTCAGAAGCGGGGCTGCCCCCCGGATCTCTTCACGAGATCCGGGGGGCAACGAGATCCCCTGCCTGAACTGTCCCACGCCAGGCCCAGTCTGCTACAATGGGCACTCGATCGCTCAACCGAAAAAGGAGCAGGCAACCATGGTTCTCTTGGCAAGGATTCCTTTCATGGCACACAGAGTCTCCGCGGCCTTCGTGGCGGCAGCCCTCGCCGTCTGCACAATGACGGCATCGGCCCAGGTCGTCACCTACCCTGCACCCGAAGGCGAAACGTTGTCGGCCGATTATGAAGTCTGGGCCGACGGACAGAAAGTCGACGTCTACACGGCCCGAACGCTGGACCCGCCCTTCGCCGGCAAACAATGGGACTACGGCGGGCCCTACAGCTTCGCCAACTTCGACATGGCCGGCCAGGTCACCGTGCGGATCACCTCGAAGCGGTCGCTTCGCGATACCATTCTCCGTCCCAACTCGGCCGGCGTTACCCCCAAGATCGACGACGACCACACGCTCACGATCCGACTCGACGGGCCGCGAAAACTGAGCATCGAACCGGAAGGCAGGAAGGGCCCACTTCTCCTCTTCGCCAATCCGCTCGAAGCCAGTCCGCCCAAACCGGATGCCGAGGGCGTGGTGTATTTCGCCCCTGGTGTGCACAAGCCCGGCAAGATCGAGATCCACTCGGGCCAGACCCTCTACCTGGCGGGAGGGGCTGTCGTCAAGGGCGGCATCATCGCCGAAGGCGACAACATCAAGATCTGCGGCCGTGGAATCCTCGACGGCTCCGACTGGGAGTGGCGCAAAGGGCCCACACCTACCGTGGTTGCCATCCACGGCGCGAACGTGGAGGTGACCGGCATTACCATCCGGGGCGCATCCCACTGGACGATCGTCCCGCGGGACAGCCGCAACGTGACGGTCCGAAACGTCAAACTCTGCAACAGCCGCGTCCAGAACGACGACGGCATCAACCCCTGCAACTCCCAGGACGTGCTGATCAGCGATTGTTTCATCCGCAGCGACGACGACTGCGTGGCCATGAAGGGCCTGACCTTGGATGGCGAGAACAACAACGTGGAACGGGTCACCGTCGAGAACTGCATCCTCTGGTGCGATCGGGCCCGCATCTTCCTCCTCGGCCACGAAAGCCGGGCCGAGTACATGCGCGATATCTCCCTGCGCAACCTCGACATCATCCACTTCACCATGACACCGTTTCTCTTCGAGCCCGGTGAAGACATGCGGCTTCAGCAGGTCACGGTGCAAGACATCCGCATCCACGGAGAAGGCCAGCGGGAACTGATCCGCCTTCGCCCCGTCGTCAACCAGTACATGCGCAAGCAGGTTCCCGGCTTCGTGGCCGACATCCGTTTTGAAGACGTCACCCTCACCGGCTCACCCGGCGAGTATCTCGTTCAGCTCATGGGCGCCGACGCCGAACACAACGTCGAGAACGTGGCCTTCCAGAATGTGACCGTTCTGGATCAGCCTCTCACGGCCGACTCGAAAAACGTGCAGATCGGCGAGCACGTCGAAGGGGTGAAGTTCGAGAAGAACGCCCCCTGATGACTCCGTCAGCCAGTTCTCACTTCGTCGGCGAATAGTCCGTTGCCTTCATAAACACCGACCTCACGCCGCCCTCCACGGTCAAAGGCCCCCCCGCCTTCTCTTCCGACGCCTTTTTCGCGGCGACCCACTCCGGATCGGCGCGGAATGCGTCAAAGGAGGCCTGGGCCGCCTCCGGACTGGCATGCCCGAGCAGGTAGATCAGCTTTTCGCCCGCCCCCGGCTGACCCTCGAGGGGACACCAGTATCCCATTTGTTCCATTCCGTGCCGTTTGAACAGCTTCACCGTGTGATCGCGAAATCGGGCGTTCAGACCTTCCAGGTTGCCCGGAGAAGCCGTGTACGTCCGCAACTCGAACACCCGTTTCTCGGCTACTGACGGCTTGATCTCCGGCGAGTAATCGGTCGCGACAAGCTGGACCGATTCCACCTTCTCGACGATCGTCCCATTCGCCTCGGTCTTTTTTCGTACCTCCTGCCACTGGGGATCTGCGAAGAATTCCTTCCAGGCCTTCTCGCGGGCCTCCTGGCTGGGGAAGGCCAGCAGGTAGATCAGCACATTCTCCGTGTTGTCGATCGGCATCCAATAACCGATGCTCTTGAGCCCGTGCTTCTCGAACAGCGGCAGCGCGTGGTCCCGAAATCGGGCGTTCACATCGTCCAGCCGCCCCGGCGCCGCGTAGTAGGTGCGAAGTTCGTACACGGGCGTCTCCTTTTCTGCGGCCGAAACAAAACCGGCCACCGCCAACACGAAGGTCAACGCGAAAATCCCTCTGGTCTTCATGGCATTGCTCCGCGAAAATTGTCACTGTAGGAAAACCACCCAGAAACCTACCACAACGGACGCAGTTTTCGTAGCTGTGCCCACCGTTCCGGCCCTGAATCCAGCAAGAAACCTCTTCTTTGGCCAGCCTGCCTCCTGCTATCAGTGGCCATCAACGGTTGTTCGCGATTCCTCTTCTTTCCTCACTCAAAACACATCGCTCAACAACCGCAACCTCCCAAACGAGCCCGGCACATGAAAATCCGGCTCCGCGGTCTGCGGATCGACCCAACTGATCCAGCTCTCCGCCCACTCGGCGCCGGCCGCGTGCCGAAATTCCGCACGGTAGATACCGAACTTGATCTCCAGACCTGGCCGCGGCGCTGGGAATCCCAGCGACTGAAAGGCCGTCCAGGGAATCCGCCCTTCCACGCAATAGCCCCCCTCCACCGACCGTCCGGCTGCCTCCAAGCCCGGAAAAGACCAGGAGAAGTCCATTTGCCGGTAATACGAGGCCCGATAGTCGAGCACCCGCCCCAGGGGATCGATCTCCAGGCAGAAATACTCGGACAGCTCTGCATCCAGGGCAAAGAACAACTCCGCGCGATCCTCGCGGACCACGTCTTCCTTGCTCCGGTAGTCCCGGGCGAGAACGACGTCGGTATCTTCCACCCGAAACGCGAAACAAAGTGCCTGCCTGTCGAACAATGCCCGAAACTCCGTCCGCGGAGCCGGACGGTCTTCCCAGGGAAAGGAAAACCCCACTTCGAGGTTCGCCTGTTCCCACGCCGTTTCGTCCAGGATCCCGTCCACCGTGATCCCCGCGTCCGGCACACACACGGCTTCATAAACCTTCGTCATCTCGATCCCTCCATCATTCCAACAAACAGCCCTGCGGGATTCCCGGAAGAAGGTGATAGTCACCTTTCTTCTCCCCACCGGCACGTCAATGCCTGGTCTCTCGATTCCCGGTGCGATACTGGCCCGGGGTCTGGCCGGTCACCCGCTTGAAACTGCAGCACATCGACTCCATGTAGTCGAAACCTGCCAGTTGCGCAATCTTGGCCAGAGGATAATCGGTCATCGACAACAGATGCCTCACACGCTCCAGCCGCACGCGCAGGATCTCGGCTTTGGGTGATCTTCCCAGCAGACGCGCGAACCGGCGTTCCAGCGTACTCCGCGACATCTCGACATGCTCGACCACGTCGCTCACCCGGATGCCGTCACACGCGTGACCGCGGATGAAGTGAACCGCCGCAGCCACGTCAGCGTCGCCGATGGCCACGATGTCGGTCGACGGCCGAGGCACCACACCCAGGGGCTCCACGCGGATCGGCTCCGCCGGCGGCACCTCGCCATCCAGCAGCCGATCCAGGAGACCGGCCGCCTGGTAGCCCACTCCTTTGCAGTCCTGTTCGATACTTGTCAGCGGCGGATGGCATAACTCGCAGATCAGCTCGTCGTTGTCCACGCCGATCACCGCCAGTTCCTCCGGCACGGCAATGTTCTGGTCGCTCGAGGCCATCAGCACCTGGTGGGCACGCAGATCGTTGCAGGCCATCAACCCGACCGGCTTCGGCAGCGACTTCACCCAACTCGCCACCGTCTCCTCGCACCGCAATTCATAATCTTCGGTCGCGGAAATGAACGACGAGCCCGACTGCCGCGGGTTGTCGTACACGTGGACCTCGTAACCGGCCCCGTTCAAGTACTCGACAAAACACTCCCGCCGGGCCTCGGAGGAATAGACCCCCGGCAGGCCGCAATAGGCAAAATGCTCGAGTCCTCGCTCGATCAGGTGATCCGCGGCCAGATGGGCGATGGCGCGGTTGTCGGTGATCACTCCCGGAATCCCATCCGTGCTGCGATGCTCGAACAAATCCACGACCGGCACACCCAGTCGCCGAATCGCCTTGAGAAGCTCTTCGTTCTCGATCCGGGCAATGATCCCATCCCCCTGCCAACTCTTGAGCCAGCCGGGGGGACCGTCGCACAACCGCCGCTCGGTCTGGTAGATCTTCCAGGTTTCGTGGGCCTTCACATAATTGGCAATCCCGGCGAGCACCCCCCGCCCGTAGGCTCGGGACCATTCGATCAACAGGGCAATTCTTCGCCGTTCAGCCATGATCCCGCCAAACCGCAGCATTCAGTGGCCCAGTGGTTCGCTCCTACCAGAGACTGCCGAAAAAGCCAGTTCCGTTGACGCAAGTCCTTGTTCTTCGTCGTCTCGTCGACCGGGAAATAAGGACTTACGTCGAGTCCGGGCACTTTTTCAGTGATCTCTGCCGG
>CAYSCH010000072.1:0-26378 GCA_964429355.1 uncultured Planctomycetaceae bacterium
CCCAATTTGGGCTAATTATCCATCGGATTGGGAAAGAATAGCGGGATCTGGCCGCGCAAAACCCGAGGCCTAAGGGGAGGCTTGTGTGAGAAGGTGTGCTGGTGGAACTGGTCGTGAGATCCCTGGTAGCTTGGCGGAAATACCACGCGGTTTGCGCATAAAGCAGAGTGCATGGCTCAAGATGGTGTTGTGGATGATTCGAAATCCAATGATATCGATTATCCGGCCGAGATTTTTGGGTAAATAGGAACTTTAGGAAGTGAGTGAAGTCTACGATTGCTGGAACTACTGGAAGAAATCGGCGATCGAACACACGTGTTAAGTCTAAGCTACCTTTCAGCATAGGCGTTTGGGACAACAAACAGGTCGTGAGACGTCGCAAACAATTCTCTTCCAGGGAGCGTCAAAGATGGAAGGCGCTCGCCCGCCGAGAGGAGTTTGTGCGGCTCGAGGAACACCGTTGATTCAACCCGTGCTTGCTCGAGCCGAGCGGCCGGGCCGAAGCGATCCTGCATTTGACCTGGTCGCATACAGGAACTGGCAAGCAGCCCCGCGAGATTGTCTCTCATGAGCGAACAAACTCTTGATCCGCAACTGATCGAACAGACCAAACAGCAGATTCGCTCATTGGTCAATGAGATCGCCCAATTGTCGAAGTCGAGTGCCACCCCCGAGGAATTTTACGGGGAGTTCCTTCCGCGGGTGGTTTCGGCGTTAGCTGCCATTGGCGGAGCCATCTGGACTCTCGAAGATCAGGGGCGTCTGGCGCTCCAGTACCAGATCAACCTCCAGCAGACGAAACTGCGAGAGAACGAGGAGGCCCAGCAGCAGCATGGTCGTCTCCTTCACAAGGCGATCGCGTCGGGGGAGACGATTCTGGTGCCGCCCCACTCCGGCTCCGGCGAGAGCAACGAGGCGGCGAATCCGACCGATTTTCTTCTTGTCCTCGGGCCGCTCAAGACAGAGCTGGAGACGATCGGGATTGTCGAAGTGTTTCAGCGACCGGATTCCGGTCCGAATACACAGAAGGGCTACCTGCGGTTTCTCAAACAGATGACCGAACTGGCGGGCGATTTCTTCAAGAGTCGCCAACTTCGCCATTTCGGCGATCGGCAGGTTCTTTGGAGCCAGCTCGAAGAATTCACACGCGTGATCCACACGAGTCTCGACCCGCGACTGACGGCCTACATGATTGCCAATGAAGGTCGCCGCCTGATCGAATGCGACCGCGTGAGCGTGGCCATTCGGAGGGGCAACAAGTGCCGGATCGAGGCCGTCAGCGGGCAGGATCTGTTCGACAAGCGATCCAACACTGTTCGCCTCCTGGGCGAACTGGCCACGGCGGTGGTTGCCAGCGAGGAACCCATGTGGTACTCGGGCGATACGAGCAACATGGCACCCCAGGTGGAAGACGCGGTCCAGGAGTATGTCGACGATTCGCACTCCAAGACCGTGGCGGTACTGCCTCTGTTTCCGCCGGGCAACGACGAAGAAGAAGATGATCCAGACAAACGCGACGACTCGCCGGCTCCGATTGGGGCCCTGATCGTCGAGCAGATCGAAGACGCCCGGATCCCGCAGCGGATGATCCAGCGGGTCGACGTTGTGGCCAAGCACAGCGCCACGGCCTTGACGAATTCGCTCGAGCACAACAGCCTGTTCCTGATGCCGGTCTGGCGTGCGATCGGCAAGCAGAAGTGGATTCTGCGGGCGAGGACTCTGCCCAAGACGATTGCCATCGCCGTCACGGTGCTGGTTGTCCTGATCGCCCTTTGCGTGGTTCCCTATCCGTTCAAGGCTCAATGCCCTGGAAACCTGGAACCGATCGAGCGAGGCAAGGTATTTGCCGGGGTCGACGGCAACGTGATCGATATCAGCGTGCAGCACGGGTCGAAGGTGGTGGCCCCGAGGCCGGAAGAAGGGATCGAGGGTACGCTGCTGGCCACGCTGGAGAGCGTGAATCTGGAAATCGAGATCGAGAAGAATCGCGGCCAACTGGCGGAAACGATCGAACAACTCTACGTGGTCGATGCTGCGCTTGCCAATCGGATGCTGGACGGGAATGAAAGGAAGAAACGCGAGGGTGAACGAGAGCAGTTGCAGGCCCGCCGCAAGTATCTCGAACTGCAGGAAGAGCTGTATCGGAAACAGGAGCAGGATCTGAGAGTTCGCAGCCCCATCGACGGGGAAGTGATCACCTGGCAATTGGAGGAACGCCTGAACAATCGTCCGGTGCAGCGAGGGAACCTGCTGATGGAGGTGGTGAATACCCAGGGTGCCTGGCAACTGGAACTGCGGATGCCGGAGAAGCGGATGGGGCATATCGACCGCTATCTCCGCTCGCTGCAGGAGAAGGATCCCAGCGCGAGCCTGCCTGTGGAGTTCATTCTGGCGACGCATCCGAACGTGACGTTCCACGGCCGGGTGACCGAGATCAACGAACGGGCCGAAGTGCGCGACGAGGAAGGTGTGACCGTACTGATCAAGGTGGACTTCGACGACAAGGAGAAACTGCCGGAGCATCTGCGGCCGGGGGCCGAGGTGAGCGCCAAGATCATGTGTGGCTACATGCCCGTCGGCTACGTGCTCCTGTGCGATGCCATTGCCTATTTCCAGAGAAACATTGCGTTCCGTTTCTGAGTCGCCAGGATGTGCGATTTGGATGTCCAAGGAGAGAGAGGATTGTGATGCAAATTTCAGCCATGATGTTGACAGCCACGCTGACCATGTTTGGAACGCAGAACATGAGTGCGGCGGCGGATGGTACGTCCATTGTCCTGCCTGGGTGCCTGGTGGTGGCCATCCACGATTCGGATGTTCCCGCGGACCTTCCGGCCCAGCAGGGCGGGGTGCTGCGAACCATCAACGTGAAAGTGGGCGATCAGGTGAAGAAGGGCGACGTCCTGGCGACCGTGGATGACGAACAGGAGAAGCTCTCCCTGGAGGTATCCAAACAGCGGCTGGTGATGGCCCAGAAAGAGGCGGAAAACGATGTGAACGTGAGGTACGCCACGAAGGCGGCCGAAGTCTACAAGTACCGCTACAAGATGGTCGAAGAAGCCGTCAGGAACGTTGCCGATGCCTATTCCAAGGCGGATATCATGACCCAACTGCTCCAGGCCGAACAGTACGTCTTGCAGACCGAGCAGGCGGTCCACGAACAGTATCTGGCACAACTGTCCGTCCGCGTCCGCGACGCGGAGTACAAGCTGGCGGAGCACGAACTTGCCCGCCGGCAGATCAAGGCTCCGGTCGACGGGGTGATCGAAGAAGTCAAGCAACTCGAGGGGGATTGGGTCCGGGCCGGCGACCCGATCGTGCGTCTGATGCAGATGGACCGGCTCAAGATCAACGGCCGTTTCACCTACGGCGAGCACGCGCCGGCCGACTTTCGCGGCAAGCCCGTCGTCGTCACGGTCAACCTGGCCCGCGGCCAGGTCGGCCGGTTCGAAGGACGAGTCGATTCGACCAGTTCCGAGTACGGCCGCGGCGAGATCCAGATCATCGTCGAGGTGGTCAATCAGAAAGATCCCCAATCGGGCGACTGGCTGCTGCTGCCGGGCATGACGGGCGACATGCATATTCAGGGAGTCGGCGGTCGTTAGCGGGCAGTCCATCGCGAGTTTGGTGATCGGCATACGTATCTGTTTCTGTTGGTTCCCATGGCAACATTAGCTGACAGTCTCGTATCCAGTTCTGCCCGCAAACTATCGGTCCGCGTGCGGGCCGATCTTTCAGCGAAGCAGCAGCGCTACCATGGCCGCAGCTATTGGGTCGTCAAGGACCCGGTCGGGCTCAACTACTTTCGTTTCCAGGACGAAGAGTACGCGATCCTGAACATGATCGACGGCACTCGGAGTCTCGACGAAGTCAAGGACGAGTTTGAGGCCCGATTTCCTCCGCAGAAGATCACGCTCGAAGAACTCCAGCAGTTTCTCGGGCAGCTCCATCGCAGTGGCCTGATTGTGGCCAACGTACCCGGCCAGGGCCGGGAACTGAAAAAACGTCGCGACGAGAAGCGGCGCAAGGAACTTCTCGGCTCCTTCGCCAATATCCTTTGTATCCGCTTCAAGGGAATCGACCCGGAGTGGCTTCTGACCTGGCTGTATCCGAAAGTTCGCTGGTTCTTCTCGCCGGCGATGTTCACGTGCAGCATGATCTTGGCGATCACGGCGCTCGCGCTGGTGCTGGTTGAGTTCGACGTGTTTCGCTCGAAGCTCCCCACGTTCCAGAATTTCTTCAGCGCCACCAATGCGATCTTTCTGGCCGTTACTCTGGCACTGACGAAAATCCTGCACGAATTCGGCCACGGGCTCTCCTGCAAGCACTTCGGCGGGGAGTGCCATGAGATGGGCGTCATGATTCTCGTTCTCACGCCCTGCCTCTACTGCAACGTGTCCGACTCGTGGATGCTGCCGAGCAAGTGGCAGCGCGCGGCGATCGGTGCGGCCGGCATCTATGTGGAGATCGTCCTGGCATCGATCTGCACCTTCATCTGGTGGTTCACCGACGAAGGGTTGCTGCACTACTTGTGCCTGAATGTGATGTTCATCTCGTCGGTCAGCACGATCCTGTTCAACGCCAATCCGCTGCTGCGATACGACGGCTATTACATCGTTGCCGACCTCGTCGAAATCCCGAACCTTCGTCAGAAGGCGACCTCGATCCTGAACCGGAAAATGGGCCAGTGGTTCCTCGGCCTGGAGCCGCCGGACGACCCGTTCCTCCCCGAGCGGAATCAGATGTTCTTCGCCCTCTACACGGTGGCCGCCGTGATCTACCGCTGGTTCATCATGGCATCCATCCTGTACTTCCTCTACAAGGTCTTCGAGCCGTATGGCCTGAAGGTCGTGGGCCAGGGGATCGCCGCCATGGCCCTCTGGGGACTGCTGTTTCAGCCGATCTACAACCTGGTCAAGTTCTTCTATGTACCCGGGAGGTTTCACAAGGTGAAGAAACCCCGCATGTACGCCGCCATCGGCGGTCTTGTGCTCGTCATCGCCGTTGTCCTCTTCTGCCCGTTTCCCTACTCCGTCATGTGCTCCTTCATCGTGGAGCCGCGTCACTCGGAGAAGATGCCCGTCCATGTCCGCGGGCGTCTGGCCGAGATTCACGTCGAGCCGGGACAACGGGTCGAACGCGACGCGCTGCTGGTCAGGATCGAGAGCCCCGATCTCGAACACGAGATCTACGGCCTCGAGGAGGAGGTGTCGCGATACAAGATTCAATTGCAGGTGCTTGCCGGGCTCGGATTCGACAACGACGAAGCCGAGGATCAGATTCCCCAGCTCAAGAAACTGCTCGAGTCGTCGGAGAAGAAACTCGAGCAGAAGCGAATGGATGAGCAGCGATTGGAACTCCGGGCGCCGGTTACGGGTTTTGTCATCCCGCCGGCGTGGATTCCCCAGAAAGACGACCCCGACGGCCGATTGCCCGCCTGGTCGGGAACGCCGCTGGATCGATCCAATCTGGGTGCCACGCTCGAGCCCGGTGTGCCCGTCTGCGAAATCGGCTGGCCCGAGTCGATGAACGCCAACATCGTGATCGATCAGTCGGTGATCGACTTCGTGGCGGTCGGCAACCGCGTGGAGCTCAAGTTCGATGAAATGCCCCACGATACCTGCGAGGGGGTACTGATCGACATCGCCCCGGAAGAAATGGATATGGCGCCCCAGAACCTCTGGGCCAAGCACGGCGGTGACCTGGCAACCAAGCCCGATCCGTCGGGGAACGAGAAACCCCTGTATCCGTCCTATCTGGCGCAGGTCCTGCTGGGTATCTACGGCCATGGACTCGATTACCAGGTGATCCGCGGAAGGCTGGAGAATCCCGCCGGCAACACCTGGCTCGTCCACTACCTCCCGCCGGACGCCGACAAGGACCAGTATGGGGGAGTCTTCCAGCTCGACGCCTCGGCGATTCCCTGGACCTATGGAAAGGGTGATCACGTCGAGATCCGCGGGCATATCGGCGACGATTCCAAGACTTACGTGGTCGAGGAGATCCGCAAGGTGCACGAAATCAACTCGATGCTCCGTCCGGGCTTGCGGGGAGTCGCGAAAATCCACGCCGCACCGCAGACGCTCGCCCAACGGGCTGTGCGGATCATCAAGCAGACCTTCGCCTTCAAACTGTAAACGGGATTCGTTTTCCAAGTGTCGCGCGGGGTACGTTTTCAGCGTCGCCTTGGGGGGCACACGTTTGCCACGCGTGATCCGCGCCGGAACCACGCCCCTCGTATGACACGACGCAATCCCGCAAATCCCGCAGTCCCTACAGGCTGTCGAACTCGGGCAACTGGCCGTTGGCGCCGAGGGGGAACGCTCGCAGATCGCTGAGGATTTCCAGATTGCTGCAGTTTCGAGCCTCTTCCCAGTAGGCCTCGGAACACTCAACCTCGCCCAGGTGCAGGGTATCAGCAATCCAGAGGACCCGGCTCCGGCGTCGATCGTCCGGCGAACCTGGAAGAGCTGCTTCAAGAATCTCGCGGTCCGTCTCGTAGTCGAGGGGAGCCATGGCGGCCGAGACATGCTCGGCCGTGATCGCATTCAGTCGCGTAGCGGCCAGATCCGTTTCTCGCAGGAGACCGCTCTTGCAGAACTCGGCGATCCCCATCCCCACGGCGTTGCCGTGGGTCTCCGGTGTGAGGCCACGGATCGCGATCAGCCTCACCTTGGGAACTTCGCCTTCGACGGCCTTGTGGTCGTCGAATTTCCGGCCCACAACGTTCGTGTCGAGCCCCGTGCCGCTGATGTTTTTGCCGATGCGGTCAATGAGCAGCAGGTCAACCTGTGCGAAGGGCAGCCGGGCCATGCTCTGCTTTGCCATCCGCAGCAGTTCCACTTCGCGAGATTCGAACTGGCTGGGCAGGACCGCTTCGATACGCGCCGTTTCGTCGTGGGCGTTTTCGAGGATCGCCAATCCCGCCAGGATACCGCAGTTGGCGAGGACCTGGTCGACCACGCTGCGAATGATCTGGGCAAAGCTGTGGTTGACAATGGCCCGATGGTAGACCTCGGCGCCGTTCTTCTTCCCCAGGCCAATGAGCATCATCTTCATCAGGCCGCTTTCGATGGGGCCCGCGAATCGCGTATGGGGCTTCACGCGGTTGCAGATGAGAACGTGGTCGGCCTCGAAGGCGTGGCGGTCAAAATGGACCGGGAAACCTTCCCGGGTTTGGCCCACCACGACCGTTTCCATGCTCGAACGGATCGGACAGCCCATGGACTGCTCCGTGATGCCGTAGGAAGCCAACACCTCCAGTTGGCCTTCGGCTGTTCCACCACCGTGACTGCCCATCGCGGGCACCAGGAATGGCTCCGTCCGCAGCTTCCGAAAATGCTGGACCGTGGCACGGAGGATCGTGGCGATATTCGCCACGCCGCGGCTCCCGGCGGTGATGGCCACCGTCTGACCGGGCCTCACACGTTGGGCCAGTTGGAGACTCGCCAGTTGCCGGTCAACCTGCCCGGCAATGTCGTCGAGGCGCTCGGTCGAGAAAATCTGGCGGACACGGAAGATGCGGGGGAATTCTGACACCGGAGCTTCCTTGGCTGAATAGGGAGAGACCCATTCATCTTACCCGCCCGCTTTCTCTGCGGGCAGTGTCGATCGTAACTCTTTATGCGGTAATATATTACATCGACGTATTGACTGGCCATTCATGCGGGCTCGTCGGCTCAAGCCGATCTGGAGCCGATCGAGCCGAATCGTTACAATCCCCAGGCCTTTTTCTTGCCACCAGCCACCGAGGGAGGTGTGTCATGGCAACTGTCACCGATCGACGAATCCGACCTGCCCCAGCCAAAACCGAAACCGAAGCTGCGCTGAGACCGCGCCGCCGCTGGCGGTTTCTGCTGGTACTGGCGGTTGGCTGCTTGTTCACCGTGATTGCCCTTCTGCCCACAATTGCCAGCCGGAGCCCTCTGGCCCATTGGCTCGTTTCACGGGCAACCGCCGATCTGGAGGGTGAAACCTCCGTCGGTTCGATCCATCTGGGATGGTTTTCTACACCCGTCCTGACCGACATCGAGATCCGCGACTCTCAGCAGCGGAGTCTCCTCGAAGTCGAGCGCATCCGCGCCGAACGGTCGTTGCTCTCTCTGCTGTTGAACTCAAGCAAGTTGGGTCGGATCCGAATCGAGAAGCCCGTGCTGTCGATGGTCTACGATGGCGAGGGGACCAATCTGGAGCAGGTATTCGGTAAATGGCTCCACGGGAAATCGATCGAGGCCAATTCTTCGGCGGAGTTGGCGGTCGCGGGGGGCACGGTTGGCCTGACCGATACTCGATCGGGAAAGAGCTGGCAAGTCAACGAGATCGACCTGACGGCGGCGATTCCCGCCGACGAGCGAAGCCCGGTCGACCTGCGAGCATCCGGGAATATTGCCGATGCAGAACATGCGGGACGTTTTGCGTTGAAACTGGCCGTCAATCGCACGGCCGTCCGAAAAGACCCGCTATCGGCCATCGAGGCCCTCGAAGCCGAACTGGAGAACACGCCACTGGAGATGTTCGCACCGCTCCTGGCTCGCTCGATGCCTGGCACCGAGCTGGGTGGGTGCCTCAGCGCGTTTGCCAAGTGCGAAGTGACGGGCGGCAGCATCCAGCCCGAAATGGCCATTCAGT
The DNA here is from genome assembly GCA_964429355.1 of uncultured Planctomycetaceae bacterium. GTDB lineage: Bacteria > Planctomycetota > Planctomycetia > Pirellulales > Thermoguttaceae > JAAYAY01. The sequence goes on from CAYSCH010000072.1 coordinate 8,629, forward strand.
TGACCGCCGTGGTGGACGACTTCCTGCTTGCCGGCAGCGCGGTCCATGGAGACCGGCTTGCGATCGATCGAATCGAGGCGGGCGGCCGTGCCTCGTGGCGAGGGCGGCTCGTCGACATCGAGCGACTCCGCGTGCAGACCGAGCTCGGCAATGCGGTCGTCAGCGGCGGATTCAACCTGGGCGACGAGTCGTTCACGACGTTGCTCAAATCGCTTGCTGAGCAGACCTACCGAATCGAAGCTGGCGTGAACCTGGCAACTCTCGCCGCACGGCTGCCCAACACCTTGCGGCTCCAGGAAGGGCTGCAGCTTCAGTCCGGAGATGCCACGATCGTATTGGAGAGCCGCCGTTCCGGCGACACCATGCATTGGGATGGGCGTGCCGACATCAACCGGTTGTCGGCCGAACGCCAGGGCCGCCAGATCCGCTGGCCCGAACCGATTCACGCCAGTCTTTCGGCAAGCAGCAACTCCCAGGGGCTCTCGCTTGAGCGACTGGAGTGCCAGGCGACACATCTGCAGTTCAATGCATCCGGAACGCCGCAGCGAGTCGACGGTTCGCTCAGTTTCGACCTCGCGGGGCTCGCCGACGAGGTCTCCCAGCTCATCGACCTGGGCAGATTGAAGATGTCGGGCAAGGGGCACGGCCGCTTCCAGTGGCTGCGCCAGACCGAACAGAAATACACGGCCGACGGCGATCTCCAGGTCGACCAGTTCCAGCTCGCGCTCGGTGACGAACCAGGCTGGTCCGATGCCAAACTCCAACTGCGGGGCGATGCCCAGGGGACGATCGGCAGCACCTCGCAGATCGCCGTCCAGTCGGGAAAGGTGCAGCTCCAGATCGGCGACGATCAATTCACCGCCACCCTGGCTGAGCCGGTCCAGGACATCGCCCACGCCCCGTCCTATCCGCTCAGTTGGACGACCGAAGGCGATCTGGCCCGCTGGTCCTCGCGGTTGGGGCCGGTTCTGCCCCTGGGGGACTGGCAGATGGCCGGCCGTCTCAGCGCAACGGGGCGCCTGGATTACGCCCAGGAAGCGGCCACGCTACGCGATGCGAAGATCCGAGTCGAAGAGTTTTCCCTGCGTAGCCAGCAATTGAACTTCTTCGATCCCGACATGGAACTGCTGGTCGGAATGGCAAAGTGGCTCCCCGCGCAGAACCGGATCGAGGTCCCGTCGGCGACATTTTCCGGGCAGACGATCGGAGCCGGTGTCGAACCGATGGCGGTCACCTGGTCGGATGACAATCTCACCCAACTCGACGGCGCCCTGGCCGTCAGAACGACCCTGGATCGGATCCAGCAGTGGGCCACCGCCACCGTCACCGAGCCGCCCAAGTGGACGTTGCGGGGGAACCTGACTGCACGGAGCACGTTCCGCACGGTGGAAGAGAAAACCGCCTTCGATGGAGACGTGTCGGTCGAGCAGTTCCAGGCCAATCATCAGTCGGGCAAGAAGCTGGAGGAGGCCAAACTTCGATTGACCGCCCGCGGCCAGTACGATCCCGCGGCCCGTGAGATTCTGCTCAGTGCAGCGAAACTGGAATCGGGACTCGTCGGCGCCGACGCAAGTGGAAAACTGGCCTTTCCCGGCACCAGCCCGCGAGTCGATCTCGACGGCCAGTGTCAATACGACCTGGTGCGGCTGTCGGAGCTTGGCCGCCTGCACCTCGGACTTCCCTTGTTTGTCGCCGGGCGCGACACGAGTCCCTTCTCCTTTCATGGTCCACTCTCGCCTGCCGAGGCCACAGCCGGGCTGGAACTGAGATGGACCGGGGCGGAGATCGCCGGTTTCCTGATCGGCCCGGGTGAGGTGAAGGCTCAAATGGCTGGCGGCGCCGTCCACGCCAATCCGATCGAGATCGACGTCAGCGAAGGTCGCATGGCCTTGAGACCCCAGGTCACATTCTCCCCGGCAGGTTCCGTTCTGCAGATCGAGTCGGGACGGGTTGCCGAACGCATTCGTATCAGCCCTCGAATGTGCGCCGGCGCCCTGCAATACATTGCCCCGCCCCTGGCCGGAGTGGCCACGGCGGAAGGCACGTTTTCGATCGAGATGGAACAGTGCTCTATTCCGCTCGACGCACCCGAGAAGGGCGACCTGTCGGGCCGGATGACGGTTCATGCCGTCTCCATCGGGCCGGGACCGCTCATACGCGAACTGGCCACGGCCCTCGGGTTCGGCCGAACGGCCCAGTTGAGCCGCGAATCGACGGTTCCCTTCCGCCTGGTTGACGGTCGCGTCTATCATCGCGATCTCGAGCTCGTCTTTCCGGAAGTGACCATGAAAACCTACGGTTCGGTCGGGTTGGACCAGTCGCTGGCCTTGATCGTGGAAATGCCGATTCCCGACAAGTGGCGGACCGGGAACCAGACGATCGACAGCATCGTCCAGAACCAGGCTCTTCGGTTGCCGATTGGTGGCTCGCTCATGGAGCCGTCGATCGATCGTCGCGAGCTGGAACGCCAGGCAGGCAAGTTCATGCAGGGTGCGGTTCAGAACGTGCTGGAAAAGCAACTCAACCGGCAACTGGAACGGCTCTTGCAGCCGAAGTAGGGTGCGTCTCCACTCGCCAATTACGGCCGCGTATCTTGACGTGTCAGGCCTTGCTTGATAACTCTTCAGTTACCCGTGGTGCGTCAAGACGCCCCCCTGCACGACCCGTGGTGTATCAGAAACCTCCAGGACCATGTCCCGGCCTAACGCTCTGCACGACCTCCTCCGACATCACCGCCTGTGGCTGGGGATGCTCGTGGTTGCATTGATCGCCTCGGCCGTGCTTCTCGATGATCGCCTTGGATCGCTCGTGCGAAACACGGTCTGGCTCGTGCTGGGCTCACTGGCAGTCAGCCTTCCGCTGGGGAGTCTGGCGGCAGTGGCGATCACTCGGACCGACATGCCGGGCCGGGCCCTGGCCGCAACGGGCCTTGGCGCCATGCTTCTCGTGCCGATATACCTGCAGGCCGCAGCGTGGCAGGCGGGGTTCGGACTCCAGGGCTGGATCACACTCAACTGGACCCACGGTGTGTGGCTCGCGGGCATGCCCGCCGCCATCTGGATCCATGGGATTGCGGCGATTCCCTGGGTGGTGTTGATTGTCGGCTCGGGACTCCGGCTCGTGGAGCCGGAGTTGGAGGAGCAGGCCCTGCTGGACGCTTCGCCGGCCCAAGTCTTCCGGTATGTGACGTTTCCCGCATGCTACGGGGCCCTTGGAGCGGCGGCCCTCTGGGTGGCTGTGACCATATCGACCGAGATGGCCGTGACGGATCTGTTTGCCGTCCGCACGTTTGCCGAAGAAATCTATACACAGACGGTAGCAGGTCCGTGGCTGGTCGAAGGTCGCTTCATCGGACCGCCGGGCTTCGTTCCGTGCCTGTTGTTGAGCATGGCACTTATTCTCGCCGGCATGGTTCTTCTGGTTTCGGTGGCATCGACGCGGCGTCCGCCCAGTCGGCGGCGTCTGCTGACCTACTCGCTTGGCAATGGGCGGCCGCTGGCGGCCGCAGCCATGGCAAACCTCCTCCTGATCGTGATTGCGGTCCCACTGGTCAATCTGTCGGCCAAGGCGGGTCTGGTGGTGACCCAGACAGCATCCGGACGGATTCGCGAGTGGTCGCCGGGCAAGTTCCTGGAGATGGTTGCCTTCGCGCCCCACGACTATGGGGAGGAATTCGGCTGGACACTGTTGATCGGCCTGCTGGCGGCCACGGCCGCGGTGGCCGTCGGCGCGCTCCTGGCCTGGCTGGCCTGCCGCCGCGGTATTGCCCGAATCCTGGTCTGGCTGGTGACCGCCACGGCACTGGCGACTCCCGGGCCCGTGATCGGACTGGCAGTCATTCGGCTGCTCAATCAACCCGCCGTTCCGCTGCTCGATTTCCTCTACAGTCAGTCGATCCTTGCACCGTGCCTGGCGCAGGCGATTCGCGCCCTGGCGCCGGCCATCCTGATCTGCTGGTTTGCCTTCCACAGTATCTCGCCGGCGGTTCTGGAAGCCGCTCGGGTCGACGGTGCGGGAGCCTGGAGACAATTTTTCCAGATCGCCTTGCCGATGCGCCGGTCGGCGATTTTTCTGGCCTGGTTGACCTCGGCAATCGTCGCCACGGGCGACTTGGCCGCAAGCGTGCTTACCGTTCCCCCAGGAGTGAATACCCTTTCGATCCGCATCTTCACCCTGCTGCACTACGGCGTTGAAGACGTTGTGGCTGGGATCTGCCTCGCATCGGCCACAGCCTTTGCCGTCGTAACGCTGCTCCTCGGCCGGTGGGGGCAACGAATCCTGACGATCCACTGAAACCGCAGAACAAGACACGCATGCTGACGGAAACGGGTGATGTCAGAATCAGAACCCGGTTTCTCCGGCAGGTGCTCAGACCTCATTCTCCGCCGGAACCACAAACGGGTTTCGGGACCGAGACCTGGAAGGACGTTCGGGAGGAGGATGCGTTGCACGTCTGCCCGGCAGGTAATAGACTGCAACTTCTGGAGCGATCTTGGCCCGATACCGACCCGAACGATTGCATGCACGGGCGATCGTCACCGTCAATGGCGGATGGATGGGAAGATAGGGCAGGCTGGGCTATTGTGCGACCGGACGGTTTCCTTTAGCATGTCGGCAGTTGAACGGCCAATCTCATCGGGGGAACTGACACCCGACACAACGGAGCCCCCCGGATGCCACTCCTCGACAACAGACGCCTGGATATGAAGAATCAATGACTGTCGCGGGTTTGGTGGGCAGGACTCCTTCCTGCCCTGGAGCCCGACACTCGAATATGGACGATTGGTCGCCCCTTACCGCTGGACAGGTCGAGATGCTCAATCAGAAGATCGGATTCGTTGGGGCTGGCCAGATGGCCACCGCCCTGGCCCAGGGATTCGTGCGGGCCGAGTTGACCGGCGGCGAGCGGCTGTGGGCTGCTGACCCGATTGCCAAATCGGCACAGATTTTTGCCGAGCGGACCGGCGGGTTGATTGCAGCTGGAAATCCGGACCTTGTCGAGAAGGCAGAGGTCATCTTCCTGGCCGTCAAGCCGCAGCAGATGGGAGCAGTGCTGGACGAGATTCGCCCCTGTCTCACGTCTGGCAAATTGGTTGTTTCGATTGCCGCGGGAGTGTCGATTGCCAGAATCTCTGCCGCCCTGGGTGCCCAGACCCGGATCGTGCGGGTCATGCCGAACACGCCGTGCCTGGTTGGTCGGGGAGCCTGCGGGTTCTGCCTGAGCCCGGCGGCCACGGAGGCGGATGCTGCCCTGGTGGAGCAACTGCTCCGCGCGGTGGGCATAGCCTTCTGTGTGCCGGAGAAATTGATGGATGCCGTGACCGGACTGTCCGGGTCGGGGCCGGCGTTCGTGTATACGATCATCGAGGCGCTGAGCGACGGCGGCGTGCGAATGGGCCTTCCGCGCAACGTTGCGACGGCACTGGCGGCCCAGACGGTGGCGGGAGCCGCGGAGATGGTTCTTTCGACCGGAGAGCACACCGGCGCTCTGAAGGACCGCGTGACCAGCCCGGGCGGGACGACGATCGCCGGAATCCAAGCCCTGGAAGAAGGTGGACTGCGGGCCGCCCTGATGGCGGCCGTGGAAACCGCAACCGAACGCTCGATGGAACTGGGACATTCGTGACAGGTTGGGACGCCGGATCGTTTGGCGTAGAATGGAAACCGATCCCATGACTCTGCCCGTTTCGCGCACCGGATTGCTTCGTGTGTCAGTGCTTGGTCGCAAGCAGTGCTTTTGAGGTCGTGTATCGTACACAGCCTGCGAGCAAGCGGTGGCACACGGGCCGGATGTTGGAGAATTGCTCGACCATGTCTGTCTTCTGCCAAATCGACGACAAATTCGTTCCGCTCTACCGCATCATGTGGATTTCGGCGGTGCCTCATTTCTGCGGCGCTGAAGATTGCCAGCGCGAGGGAGAGTACGAGGTGCAACTGGAGCACGGAGAAACGCTTTGGGCGACCGCCAAGGAACAGGCGACCGCTCTGCAGGCGATCGAGGCATGGCACGGCGAGGAAGACGAACTGCTGGACGAGGGAGACTAGCGATGTCGATGTTTGAAGATGGCCAATACCAGTGGCGAGAGACCTACTTCGTGCTCTTTCCTTCCCAGCGCCGTCCCAAGCTGAAGGACGTACAGAAGGCGATCACGAAGCTCCGTCAGCACCTGACGCTCACGAATCTCGCCGCAGACAAGGACGGGTTGCTCGAATCGCTCACGATCCTCGCCCCTGACGATTTTGCCGCCCTCGACGTTTCGTACCTTTCCGGGGACGAAGTGCGCGAGCAAGTGGCTCAGCTCGCCGAGGAAGTCGAGCCGAGTTGCTGCTGCGAGGACGAAAAGAAACGCCTGAAGGAACTCCGCGAGTGCGACGCGCGACTCGACATCTTTCACTTCGAACAGATGGTCGACGCCGATGCCGAAGAAGACGGCATGTTTGATCCCAGCGCACTTCTGGTGATCCTCGACACCCTTGCCGAGCTGACCGACGGGGTCTCTGTGGATCCCCAGGGCGGGGCCATGCTCTGACTCCGGCTTGTGGATTTCCGGCCCCGCATGCCATAATGGGGCTTGGTGGTGTGCAAACGCCGTGTCACCTTCCGCTCCCCCCAGCTTGGGCCGTTCTGCCATGCTCGCCAAGGAAATCAAAACCGGAACGATCGTCAATTACAACGATGCCCCTTGCATCATCGAAACGATTTCGGTCCAGAGCCCGAGTGCCCGTGGGGCCGCCACGTTCTACAAGTACCGCGCCCGGAACCTGATGACCAAACAGAAGGTCGATATCACGCTCCGCAGCGGCGAGTCGCTCGACGAGGCCGATTTCCAACGCCGTCCGGTCAAGTATCTCTATGCCGACGGAACGAGTCTCGTCTTCATGGACAACGAGAACTTCGAGCAGTATCCGCTCGCGAGAGAAGTGGTCGAAGACGAGATCCAATACCTCACCGAGGACCTGGAAGGCGTGTTCGTTCTGATCTACAACGACCAGCCCGTCGGTATCCAGATTCCCTCGACGGTCGAGCTCAAGGTGATCCAGTGCGATCCCGGCATCAAGGGCAACTCGGCCACGTCGCGGACTAAGCCGGCCACCTTGGAGACCGGGTTGATTGTTCAAGTTCCCGAGTACCTGAGCCAGGGCGAGGTGGTCAAGGTCGATACCCGCACCGGACAGTACCTGTCGCGGGCTTGAACGGCCGATACCCCGCCGCCTAGTGTTCTGCTAGCCCGCTCTTGCGGGATTTGTTAGGTTGACAGGCAGGGCAATTGCGTCTCCTGCCTGGTTTTGAGGGGATTTTTACCCGTTTGTCCGAACCGAAGTCGCTCTCAATCCCTCTACTCCTGACTGGAAGTTGTGCGCATGGCTGCCACGGAAACAATCCCGGACCTCAAGCCGAAAAGACCTCGACGGGAAGACCTCCGAGAGGGGGAAGTGCTTTGCCAATACTGCACGGCCAAGTGTTGCCGGTATTTTGCCCTTCCCATCGAGAAACCGGAAGACTGGAAGGACTTCGAGTACATCCGCTGGTACCTCCTCCACGATCGGGCGAGCGTGTTCATCGAAGACGATACCTGGTACCTGCTCGTCCATACCCGCTGCAAGCACCTCGGCAACGACAATCTCTGCAAGGCCTATGAGACCCGCCCGCAGATCTGCCGTGAGTACACTACCGACAAGTGCGAGTACCACGACGATTGGGTTTACGACCACTATTTCGAAACTCCCGAGCAGGTGGCCGAGTATGCAGAAGCAATCCTGCCCCTTCGAAAGGGTTCGACGATTCGCACGCCGAAACCCGATCCGTTGCGGGTGATTTCGTACACGTGACCTGGACCCCGAACCCCGACAACGAACAACTCCCTGCAAGTGTCTGAACAACGCATCACTCCCCGCACTCTCAAAGGCTTCCGCGACTACTTGCCCGAGGCGATGATCCCTCGCGAACGGCTGATCGAGACGGCGCGGACCGTCTACCGCTCCTACGGTTTCAGCCCCATCGACACGCCGGCCCTGGAATACCTGGAGATCCTGGCGGGTAAGGGGAGTGACGAGACAGACAAGCAGCTCTACAAGTTCCAGGATCATGGCGATCGATGGGTGGGCCTGCGATTCGACCTCACGGTGCCCCTGGCTCGCTTCGCCGCCCAGCATATCGGGTCGCTGGGCACGCCGTTGAAACGCTATCACATCGCGACCGTCTGGCGAGGAGAAAACACCCAGCGCGGCCGCTACCGCGAGTTCATGCAGTGCGATTTCGACACGATCGGCACGCTGTCCGTCGTGGCCGATATCGAAACGGCCCTGGTCATCCACGACCTCTTCCGTGCCATTGGCTTCGAGGCTTTCACGATCCGCATCAACAACCGCATGGTGCTCAGCGGTTTGCTGGAACGGCTCGACCTCGCCAGCCAGACCACGGCGATCCTCAGGGCCCTCGACAAACTGGGCAAGATCGGCCCCGAGCTGGTGGCGGAAGAGATGCAGGCCACGGCCGGCACGAGTCCCGCCCAGTCGGCCGAGGTGCTGCGCATGGCCGCTCTCGAAGGCTCAAACGACGAGATCCTTTCGCGGCTCACTCCCCTCGTGGCCGGAAGCGAGAAGGGCGCCGAGGGGGTGGCTCGCCTCGATCAGCTTCTCCGCGCCGTGGAGGCGGCGGGCGTGCCCCGGCAGCGACTGGCCCTGGACGTGTCCATCGCGCGAGGCCTCGATTACTATACGGGCACAATTTACGAGACTTTTCTCGACGCCATGCCCGGCATCGGCAGCGTCTGTTCGGGCGGTCGTTACGACAACCTGGCCGAGCTGTTCACGAAGCAGGAATTGCCGGGGATCGGGGCTTCCCTCGGCCTCGATCGCCTTCTGGCCGCCATGGAAGAACTGGAGATGATCGAGAAGGTTCGCACTCCGGCTCCCGTCTTCATTCCCTACTTCGACAAGGATCGCCTTCATCAGTACCTACGACTGGCTTCCACGCTTCGGGCCGCGGGGATTGGCGCCGAGATCTTCCCTGAGCCGAAGAAACTGGGCCAGCAGCTCAAGTACGCCGATCGGCGAGGTTTCCGCGTGGCCCTGATCGCCGGCGGCAATGAATTCGAGTCCGGGACCTGCCAGATCAAGGATCTGGTCGCCGCCACCCAGCAGGATGTTCCCCTGACACAAGACGGTGCAGAGCTTGTAGCTGCCATCCGCGCTCTGCTGGCGGGATGATACTTCGTTGCCAGTCTCCGGCCACTTGTTCTGCCCTGTTAAGAGTCATTTCCTCCACAGCCATTACTCAGAACAACGGCGCGAAGTGGGCGATTTCAATTTCGTGCTTGCCAAATCCCTGTTCCGTGGAGTCGAATAACGCTTGGGTGGCAGTTGCGAGAAACCCAACGTGCCATTTCTGCCGCAAGTCCTGTGAGTCTATCGCGTTGAAGCGTTGAGTGGTCAACGGATGCCTACTCATTGGGCGCGGGGTCGTACTGGCCGCAAATGGGGTTTTTTGTAGGCAGTACGCGTCAAAACCGCGCGAAACGGTGGCACTCGCCGGTCTCATGATCCGGAAGAAACGAAGTGCGCAGCTTTGTGGCCGCGACCCTCATCCAACAAGGCACGGAACTTGCTCCTGGGACTGGCGAGGATCGAAGCCCCCGTTGGTGGCAGCGTCGAATGTCTCGCCGTTCCGGTTTTGGTGGCATCCCGCCCGAAAATCTGCTATATTTGCAGTAAGTTGCAGTTGAGAAGAAGGCAGCTCTCAGAAGATTCGGTAGGACGCCCGAGGCGAAGGAACGTACGCCGCTCTCGCAGGAGACCGAACGTTACTGGCCAGCAGGTTGTCCTTACCAGGGTCTGGTTGGAGCGATCCTCGCCCAAACAAACCATTGCGGCTGACGGGTCGTTTCCTGCCGGCGGCCGAACGAGTGCTTCCAGGTCGCCGGAAGACTCCAAAGCTACGCCTGTCGGGCTCAGTGTACAGCCGTTACGACCACCTTGCAGATCACCGTACCAACGAAGCATTCCCGCATGGCGAGCATCTTCGACTCCCCCATCAACGATTCGGACCAATTGGGCCGGGCAACTGCCGATCTTGGCGGTGACGTTGACTGGGATGGTGTTGCCGCCCCAGGGGGCGGCGTCGATCGACCAGGTGGTCCGCGACTCCTGCGAGAACCGCTCGACCTGGATCCTGGGCAGGTGATCCACAATCTCAAGCGGGTCTTCTCCTCGCTGGAGCGGGAGCTGGTGGGCTTTGAGGAATTGCTGATCCAGTCGGTCTACGCCCTGCTGACGCGTGAGAACCTGCTGGTGTTCAGTCCGGCCGGCACGGCCAAGACCCTCTGCGCCAGCCTGATCTTCGGCCGCATCCGCGGTGCCCGCGTATTCGACACGCAGATGTCCAAGGGCACGCTGCCCGACGAGTTGTTCGGCTCGGTCGATACGGAACAGCTCAAGAAAGGGCGAGTGCTCCACAACACACGCGGAACACTCGTCGACGCCGACTTCGCCTTCATCGATGAACTGTTCGATGCGAACGACATGGTGCTTCGAGCCCTGCTCGGCATCTTCAACGAACGGGTCTTCAAGAAGGGCACGCAACTCGAACAGGCGAGACTCCATACGGGGATCGCCGCGGCCAACTACCTGCGCGCCACCGATGTGACCGAGGCGGTGCTCGACCGCTTTCTCTTCCGTTCCTACATCGCGCCCGACTACAATCCCTACACGCTGCTGGCCATCGACCAGGTGTTCACTCGCCACTATGGCCGGGCCAGGGCTGCGGTGCCCGACGACCAGATCCCCCTGGATCACGTCGGTTTTCTGGCCGACATCGTGCGGGGCCACTTGGCCGATTACTCGATCGCCGTGCCGCCCCATGTGATGTTCCTCAAGAACATTCTCCTCAACCGCTACCGGGAACTGGTCGACCAAACCCAGGACGGCAGCCGTAAACGAGCTGTTTACATCAGTCCGCGAACCTATGCGAAGTCGCGCATTCTGCTCAACGCCTCGGCGTTGCTTCACGGGCGGATGGAAGTTACGACCGAGGACCTCTCGCAGCTTCGCTATGTCATTACCACCGTGGGCGGCCCGGCCGAACAGGCTGAATGCTTCGAGAAGGCCCTGAAAGAGACGCTCTTGAAGATCCGCGGCGAGGACCTCGAGGCGATCGACCAATTGGCCGAATCCCACGAACTGGCCGAACAGATCATGGCCCGGGTCCGCGACGGCGAAACCGTTCCCTGCACGCGATTCCTGCAGCGAATCCTCAAGCTGTTCGGCTTGGTCAGCGAGGGAGACGTTACCTTCGATCACGTTCGCCGCTTCGTCGACAAGCTTCAGCCCCGGGACGACCGGGTCAAAGCCCTCAAGCTGGGCCTCGAACAACGCATCCAGCAGCTCACCCGCCGCGTCGACCAGGGTAAGTGCAGCGTATTGAACTAGGGTTTCCGTACTTGCAGGACAGGTGTGTGACCTGCCTGGAGAGCGGATGCCGTCCTGCACTGCATTCCGTGAAGAACTCGTTCGACCGACCATGCTCACCTCACCCCTGCCAGCCCGTTCCAGAACCGCCGGCGAGACCTGCAACCTCGTACGCTACCTGGGACTGTTCGATCTGGACCTCGGAGACGTGAACCGCGAGCAGGTGTCCATGTTCATTGCGGCCCGGGCTGCGACTGAGTACGTCGAGGACCTGGCCATTCCGATCGCCGCCCGTCCCAGACCGGACGAAGAGACGACGATGCGCGAGATCGAAACGGAGTTGCCGATCGCGCTGACGGGCTACATGAGCGATCCGGCCGCCTCGGACCTCCCCTCCAACGACATGGACGTGACCACTATCCAGAGCGTCGAACAACTGGCTCGCATCTTTCCGACCCAGTGGCTGCTGGAAGACATCTACCCCGACGCCTTCTATGCCAAGGCCGCCCAGCGCGAACTGCTCATGCCTCAGTGGCAACATCCCACGCAGAGGCCGGAGGATTCTTACGATGACTCGCCGGACCACGAACGGATCGAAGACCAGGCCCTTCCGGATACGCCCAAGCAGCACGCCTACCTTCTGCTCGATACGTCGCGGACCATGTGTGACCACGACCGTCGGGGGCCGATAGCCCGCGGGCTTGCCCTGGCCTTCCTGCTCAAGGGACACCAGCAGCGATCCCAATTGAATTTCCGCCCCTTCACCGACCAGGCTGCGGACCTTTCCAGCGGAAGCTCGCCGGACGATTTTCACCGCATTGTTCGCCGCGTGATCGATATCCCCAACGGCGGCCAGACCCGCATTCAAAAAGCCTTGGAGCAAGCGGTTCAGGACATCCGCAAGTCAGGACCGTGTCTGCGGGCCGACGTCATGCTGATCAGCGACGGCATCTCGCGACTCACGGAGAATCCCTTCCATGGCGAGCATCTCCACACGTTTCTCGTGGCCGACTTGATGGCGGAAGACGAGTCGACCGGCATTATTGCTACGCTCCGCCAGTGGAGTACCACGTTTCGCCGCGTCTGGAAGAGCCGCTTCAAGGAAATCCTCACTCCCACGATTGCCGACCTCCAGGCCGCCAACCAGCAACTGCGTGCGCTGGCCGACCAGGCGACCGATGGAGAGGCCGCCCGTCTGCACCAGATGCTGGAGAACGTGAAGTATCTGGCCGAGGAGATCAAGAAGGCGACCGGTAAGAAGTCACCGGTGCCGCCGGAAGTCCAGGCGGTGGAACGCGACCTCGCTGCGACCGAGAAGGAACTTCCCGCGCCCCCCGCTGCCGCGTCTGGGGCCGTCGCGCCGTCCGACGCGGGCGCCCGGGGATCGATGGAAACCTCATTCGCTTCCGGCACCGCGATCCCTGCCGCGGACCAGTCGACCGGCCTCTGGAAGCTCATTCGGCGACTTGCCGCCCGATTGTGGCAGATAGCGGTTGGGCCGGTAAGGGCCATATTTCGACGCCGGTAACTCGTTTCTGTGTTGCCGAAATGCAACAAGGTCTTTCATCGCGAAGTCAACGAGCCGGTCGAAATGGTCTACCGTGGCCTGCGGGTAACCGGTACGATTCTCTCGATCGCGTCGCAGGGGATGCGGATGCGGCTCCAGATCCAATGGACGCAACACCGCCGCCGGAAAGTCGATGAACAACGACCGCGGTGTCGAACCGAATCGGATTACCTGCTCCTGGCCGGATTGCCGGTCGCCTGCCGCGTGATCGACCAGACCGGCAGTCGGCTTACCGCCATGCTGCCCGATGGGACGCAAATGGAAGTCGCGGCCGATGACATCCACACGATCGATCGATTCCAGCGACTGGCGGATCTGGCAGGAGCCGACGCAGAGCTGCGGCTTCTTACTAGATGTTGATACATCAACTACTCGGGCCGCACCGATCACGTCGACGTGAAAACCGACACTGCCCACGGCCTTCGACCGGAAAGCTGTCGCGGCGAGCAAGTCATATCTTGCGGCAAACGGCAGCCAGTACTTGATGCTGCGAGGATGTGTGTGCTTCAGTCCACCGTCAGCGGCGGAAGATGCGGGGGGCGATCCTGAGGGTAGCTTTCAGGCCGGCCAGTCGCGTGCCGATGGATCTCCCGTAGAGACCCAGGAGGAGGCCGCGGATGCCCTCGTAGAGTTCCGCATCGTAGGGATGCCACCAGAGGTTTCTTGGCAAACCCCCGAACAGGTCGTCAACGATGCACTGGGGCTGGGTCATCTCGTCGAAACCGATCCGCCCGTGAGTCCGCCCGATGCCCGAGAGTTTCATCCCGCCCCACGGGGTTTCGGGAAGCCCGTGGCTCATCAGATGATCGTTGATGGTGACGACTCCGGCCTGGAGCTGACGGGCAAGCCTCTTGGCCAGGCGATGATTCCGCGACCAGACCGAGGCGGTGAGTCCCAGGTCGGAGTCGTTGGCCAACCGCACGGCCTCGTCCATGTCGCTCACCTTCATGACGGCCACGACGGGACCGAACGTTTCTTCTTTCATCACGGCCATGGAGTGATCCACATCGGTGAGCAGGACGGCGGGCAGAAAATTACCCTCGCCGCCACTGGGCGGATCGGCCTGGGCCCGCACGGTGGCCCCGCGGCGAATGGCGTCGTCGACATGGCGGCGAACGGTTTCCATCTGGGCGGTGGTGGTCATGGCGCCCAGGTCGACGCCATGGTCCGTGTCGGGGCCGATCCTCAGGGCCCGGACTCTTTCGGCCAGTTTGTCGACCAAGGCGGAGTAGATCTCGGCATGGGCGTAGATCCGTTCGACGCCGCCGCAGGACTGTCCGGCATTGGAGTAGCCGGCCCAGAGGGCGCCTCGCGCCGCCCGTTCCAGGTGAGCGTCGGGGCAGACGAGCATGGGATCGTTGCCGCCGAGCTCGAGCGAGACGGGGGTCAATGTCCGGGCGGCCTTGGCCATCAGTTCTTTGCCAACGGCAACCGAGCCGGTGAAGAAAAGCTTGTCGACGGGCGCGTCGAGCAGGGTGTCGCCCGCAATGGGGCCCGGAAGATTGACGCAGGAGAAGAGCCCCTCGGGCAGTTCGGCAGCGGCGAAGGCCTGAGCGAGGGCTTGGGCCACCATCTGGGTCTGAGAGGCCACTTTGAGAATCACGCCGTTGCCGGCCAGCAGCGCCATGACAACTTCCGAGAAGGGGATCCCCAGGGGGTAGTTCCACGGTGAAACGATCGCCACCACGCCCCACGGGACTCGGCGGATCTGGGACATCTTGTTGGCAAAGGCCAGGTGACCCGGCCAGAGACGGCGGGGGCTCAAAAACCGGCGAGCATGGCTCGCGTAGTAGCTGGCAGCCAGGGCGGCGGGCAGGACCTCGGTGGCCAGAGCGTCCAGGCGGACCTTGCCGTTGTCGTGCGAGATGGTCTCGGCCAGATCGTCCACATGTTCGACGAGATAGCTGCGGACCCGGCGGATCGCTCTGGCCCGGGCAGCCAAAGAAACGCTGGCCCAATGGGCCTGTGCCGCTCGGGCGTTGAGCACCGCCAGCCGCACTTCTTCCGGCGTGTTCAGAGGAGAGTGGCCCAGCAACTGGCCGGTCGCCGGATTCAGGCACGCAGTGGTTTCCCGGTTCATGGAACTCTCCTACTTTGCGTCGGCACTTGACCGGCGCCCCACGAACGTCTCCATGGCACGATTAATGCCCAGCAGGTTCGAGATTGCGTCGAACCACGACGCGGGCAGGACCCGGAGCAGGGGCACAAAGCCGATCGACGGCGGGAGAAACACCTGCGCCCGGTTGCGGCGGATTGCCCGCAGGATCCTGTCGGCAACAACCTGTTCGTCGAGGATCGGCAGGAGCCAGTTCATCCGCGAGCGGACTCCTTCGAACATGCCGGTGTTGGCGAAGAAGGGGCAGACCACCGTGGTGCGGACGTGAGGGGCTCTCTGTTTCAACTCCACTCGCAATGACTCGTTCAGTCCGAAGGCGGCCCATTTACTCGCACAGTAGTCGGCCAGGCCGACGACGCCCACGATGCTGGCCGCCGATGCAATTGTCACGATGTGCCCAGTGGCGCCCTCGATCATCTGCGGCAGGAAAGCCCGCACGGTCCAGAAGTGGGCCAGCGTGTTGACTTCGATCGTTCGCTGAATCTGCTCGTCGCTGCAATCCAGCAGCCGTCTGCCGGATACGCACCCGGCGTTGTTTACCAGTACGCCGACATGCCCGATTTCGCGGCGAACTCGCTGCGCCACGTCGTAGACCTGCTGGCGGTCGGCCACGTTGCAGAGGTAGCCGCAAGGTTTCTCGGGACCAGCCTGGCGGAGTTCCGCTAAGGTGCGGTCCGTGGCCTCCTGGTTGAGGTCCCAGACAACGACCCTCGCGCCTTGCCGAGCCGACTGGAGGGCCAGTTGACGCCCGATGCCCGAGGCGCCGCCGGTAATGAGGATCGTGGCTCCGGAGATCTGTGTCATGAGGGGGCTCCTGGGATGGCAGGTGCCATCACTATAGCAGAACCCATCGCGCGAAATCATCCGTCCGGTGTCGTGGCAGGCCCGACTTCTGCCCCCAGTGCCAGATGAGGTCCGAGGATTCTCCAAGAAAAACACACGCCGGGCAAGTACCCGGCGTGCGGTGATGGATTGGCAGCCTGAATACCGCTCGCGAGGAAAAAACGACCCCACTTCACCGGGCGGGAGCACATGCCCGAGGCGGAGTGATCTGCTTCCCGTCTTCGCTGGCGATTCGGACCGGCGTTTTGTCAACCGAGCGATTTGCGGACGCTCTCAAGCTGTCCGGCGGAACCGAGTTTGCTGTTCTTGTGGGCAATATACTCGGCGTAGGCAGCCATGAACTTCTTTCCCGGCGGACGGAGATCAAAGTTGGCCGGATCGTCGCGGAACGATTCGCGGTGGATCGCGCACCACACGAGGCGGCCATCGGTGTCGATATTGATCTTGCACACACCGAGCTTGGCGGCCGGCAGGTACTGGTTTTCGTCCACGCCGCTGGAATTGGCCATCTTGCCGCCAGCGTTATTGATGCGGTCGACCCATTCCTTGGGCATGCTGCTGGAGCCATGCATGACCAGCGGAAAGTTCTTGGGAGCCGCCGCCTGGATCTTTTCCAGCACGTCGAACCGCAGACCCTGCTTGCCGGCGAATTTGTAGGCCCCGTGGGAGGTGCCGATCGCCACTGCCAGCGAATCGCAACCCGATTTGTCGATGAATTCGGCTGCCTGGCCGGGGTCCGTAAGACAAACGCTGCCCACGATGTCTTCTTCGACACCGCCAAGCTGGCCCAGCTCGGCCTCGACAACGATGCCCTTCGCGTGGGCCCGCTCGACAACCCGCTTCGTCACGGCAATGTTCTCGGCAAACTCGTGGTGCGAAGCGTCGATCATCACCGAGCTGTAAAAGCCGCTGTCGATGCAGTCGTAGCAGGCCTCTTCCGTGCCGTGATCGAGGTGCACGGCAAAAATCGTCTCGGGGAAGACCTGCTCGGCGGTGCGAATCATGGCTTCAAGGAAACGTTTGTCGCTGTAGTCGCGAGCCCCGCGGGAGATCTGAATGATGAAGGGAGCCGCCTTGCCCGGATCCGCGGCGTCTTTGTTCGCGGCTACCTTGCCGAGGTTTCCACGGAACAGGCCCACAGTCTGTTCGAGGTTGTTGATGTTGTAGGCACCGATGGCGTAATGGCCATAGGCATGTTTGAACAGATCTTTGGTGGTGACAATCATTTATTCGATTCTCCTGGGGGGCAGCGGAGCAGGGGTGTCTCTTGACTCTTCCCTTCTCCTTGCTCGGAACGCGGCGACTGCCGGCTTACGACCATCCTCGACAATCAGGAAATTTTACCTGAACCATCATCGCTCTACCAGGGTGACGGATGGACTTGCGCGATTGCCGCAAGAGCTTGCAGCAAAGGGTTCAGAAACTCGGTGGAATGCCATCGCCGGGAGCAACCGGGCCACGGCGCAGAGACGGCGAGCTGTCTGGCCCACAAATGGGGGCGGCGACGGCGTCAGTTCATGGGGCAAGTGTCGGTTTCAATTCCGCCACGGTTGATCGCCGCCCAGTCGCAGTGTGGGCAGTACAAGCGAGCCCAGAGATCATCTCCGCATCCGGGCGCGGAGCATCCAAGCGCTCCCGGCGGGCCTGCCGATACTCGCCCGCCACAGCGGCGGCAAGTCCAAAGGTCCGGCAGTGGCTTGCCACAGGTCTGGCAGATTCGCGTGCTTGCGGACCTCGGGCCGACCGCAACGAGCACCCGGCCGACGATTTCGGACGGCTCTTCACTCGGGCTCCACAGATCGGCAAATTCGGCCCACG
>CAYSCH010000072.1:26388-30834 GCA_964429355.1 uncultured Planctomycetaceae bacterium
CCGTCGAACCCCAGGAGCACGCTGAAATGGCCCAAATTGGACTCGAGGTCCAGCCGATGGTTCAGGATCACCCGGGTGTGGCTGGCCAGCAGTTGAGCGAGCAGTTGGACGGGCCGTTTCGCCTGGAGCGTCACGGCAGAAAAACCTTGCCCGTAGGCATCCTGCGCGAGTCGATGGGTGCGAGTGGCTTTCACTCCACAGCGGACCTCTTCGGCCACCCGCTGCCAGACGGCGAGTTGTTCACACGCCAAACCCAACGACCGATAGACCATGGTGAGCGCGGCGGCTCCACACGTTCGGCTGCCGCCGAGAGTATGTTGAGGCTCGAAGGGAATCGGCATCACATCGCGCAATTTGCCTCGGAGAGGATGCTCTCGGCCGTATAGGTCCAATCGCCGCTATGGAAGAAGCAGCTGTCTCCGCCGGCGCGACGAGCACTCTCCAGGGCAGCTTCCGCCCGTTGGACCATGTTGATCGCGTCATCATATTCGACCGACTGGGCGGTCCCAATACTCAGTGTGAATTGTATCGGGCCCGACCGGGCTGGCAAAGGACACTGCTGACTGAGTTTTCGGATCTGCTCGGCCATCGTCATCGCCTGGATGGGTGTGTAGCCGGTGACGAGGACCGCGAAGGTCTGAAAGTCAAATCGTCCCACCACCCCGTGTTTCTGGGCGACAGCCACCAGCACGGTCATCAGCGCGTCGAGCAGGCGGTCACCTGAATCCCCCCCGTACCGATTCAAGTGGTCCTCGAACCTGTCCGGCTGGACAAGAAAGACCGTCGGTACCCCTTCCTCCCCGGGCGACATGCTGATCGCTTTCGAAAGGGAGGCCAGGAATCGGGTTCGATCCAGAAGGCGGTGCGAGACCGCGGAGGCGGACTTGACTGCGGAAGATCCGAGTGGAGGGGACTCCGGTTGCGGCGGGTCGAAGGGTTGGGGGTCAACCCCGTCATGCCAGCATGTCCGGTTTCGCCCCCCTTCCTTGGCCGCGTAGAGGGCGATATCGGCTCGTTCGATCAGGGAGCTTGACTTCTCGGCAGACAAGGCCTGTGCAACCCCCAGGCTGGCCGTTACGTGCAGTTCCTTGCCCTCACTGAAGATCCGCGAGTCGTCCAGGGCCTGTCGCACCATATCGGCTCGGCCAGCCGCTTCTTCGACCGAGGTCGCTGGATGGATGACGGCGAATTCCTCGCCGCCGATCCGGGTCACGATGTCGGTCACCGGACTGGCCGCAACGTAGACCTTGGCCGCGTGCTGGAGGACGAGGTCGCCCACCTGATGCCCGTGTGTGTCGTTGAAATGTTTGAAATGATCGATATCGAGGATCGTAACAGCGAACGGCGTCCCCTGCTCTTCAAATTGTGTGATCAGGGCGGCGATCTTATCGTCAAACACGCGGCGGTTGGCCAGGCCCGTTAAAGCGTCGGTTCGAGCGGCCTCGGTTTGAGACTTGATTTCTTCCGCCTGCTGGCGGAGTTGTTGCTCTGCCGAGTCGAGCTGTTTCTGCATCCGGTTATTGGCGGCAAGGAGTTGGCTGACGGCCTTGACCACCACAACCGCATCGCTTCCGTCCTCAGCCGTCAGGCGACTGTTGATCGCCTCCACCTGTGACGTGTGCTCTCCCACATCGGCGGCCACGTCCGCCGCCAAGTCGCGCAGCCGAGCCAGTACGATCTCGGCCTGATCCATGGGCGATTGGCGGGCAGAGCCCACAAGCTTCGACAATCGCCAGACCTTGTGCCAGAACCAACCCGTGACCGCCAGAAGAACAGCAATCAGCGAAGACAGCAGCAAATCAACAAGCCCGATCGACATCGAAGCGATATCCTCTTTATGGACAAAGTCTGCCTGGCTCGCCAGAAGCCGGCCCGCGGAAGCTTCCAACTGCCATTTGCCGAATTGGGGGTAAGACGCGTCTCTCTACCCCTAATAGTAGGTTTATGTTCGCTCAAAACAGGGGCCACGTCGTGTGCATTGCGGGACTGCTCTCGCACGCCAGAACAATCACCCGGTATAGAAAGGACAATTCGACCTCGCCGGCTGGGTGTCGGTGGATCAATCCTGCCAGCCCAACCCCCTGCGAGGGGGAGTAAGGAAACCGCTCTTCCTCCATTTGGACGTTCTTGCGAAAATAAACCGCTGGCTCGCTGGGACTGCCTCTCGAGTCGGTATTCCATGGAGGGAAATGCCGGTGCGTCGAAAAACGGTACTCGACTACCTTGTTTATGTCCTCGTGCGGCTCTTCGTCTGTGTCGTTCAGGCAATCCGTCTGGAAACCGGCGCCGCAATTGCCGACACTCTTGCCTGGCTGGCCTGCGACGTGCTGCGACTACGGGGAAAAGTGGTCGATGAAAACTTGCAGCACGCCTTTCCCGACCTGGACGCCAGTCAGCGGCGGCAGGTCACGCGGCAGATGTGGCGGCATCTGATTCTCCTCGTTTTGGAGGTAGCCCATGTTCCGCGAAAAGTTCACAGCACGAACTGGCGGAAGTTTGTCTGCGTGAAGAATGTGGAACCGCTGTTGCTGGCTTTTCTCGAAAACCGGCCGGTCGTGGTCGTGACAGGGCATTTCGGCAATTTCGAGGTAGGCGGCTACATGCTCGGTCTGCTCGGTTTTCCCACGCACAGCGTGGCCAGAACGCTGGACAACCAATACTTGAACGACTTTCTCGAACGGTTCCGCGGCGCGACGGGACAGCACATCATTCCGAAAAACGGCGGGTACGATCAGATCCTGGAGGTTCTCGGCGGACGGGGAACAATGGCCTTTCTGGCCGACCAGGCCGCCGGTCCCAAGGGATGCTGGGTCGACTTCTTCGGCCGCCAGGCGTCAACCTACAAGGCGATCGCGCTGCTGGCCCTGGAGCACGACGCGCCGATTGCCGTCTGCTACGCTCGACGCCTGGATCGGCCCATGCAGTTCGAGATGGTCGTTTCCGGCATGATTGATCCTCGCGATACAGACGGACAGGTGGCCACCGTCAAGGAACTGACCCAGTGGTACACTCACAAACTGGAAGAGGCGATCCGCGAGAACCCCGAACAGTACTGGTGGGTCCACCGGCGTTGGAAGGACACGCGAAAGGAAAAGACCAGGCCGCCCAGCAGGGCGGCGGCGTGATCAGCTCCCCGGGCGTGTTACCTTCGGCTTCCGGCAGGCTTCCAGGCGATCCAGAGCAAGTCTCACTTGGCGGAACGCCCCGTTTGGGCCATAAGCCTCATAGTGCACAAAATCGATATGGATAGACTCGGTTGCCGGAAATGACCGCACAAACGGCGCTGCCATGACCTTGGCTCCTCCTTGCAGGCGACAGGTGGTAGACTTGCAGGGTCGCCTTGCCAGAGCGTTTTGCCGTCATGTATTCCAACAACGTTGACAACCTGAGTCGTGCCGATTTGCTGCTCATTCTTCAGTTCAGCAACATCTCCGCACACGAGGCTGCGGACGGCGCTGCTCGACTCGCCACGCTCGTACACTTGCTCACCGCCGAGCAGTGCGGCGAGTTTCTGAGCATGATGGGGCGAACCATCCCTGTGCATTCCGTGCTTGCACTGGAGGATCCCGTCGGTCTGACTGGTCACTTCCCCTTGCAGGACGCTGAGACAGCTCCCCTTGCCCCAGCCTATTCGGGAACTTTCTCGCTGCGGTCCATAGGCAGGATCGAGGCAAGCGAAGTCACCCAGACACAGATCCTTTGGATCATTGTCGGGGCCATTCAGGAACTGATACTGAAAGGCGAGATCGGCGGCGTGCGGAGCGACTCGATCACTCCGAACACGAGAATCACGTCCGGGTTGCGTCTCGATTTTGAGGCGGCTACCGCCTACTGCGGTGGCATTGTCGACACCCTTTCGAAGAGAATCGTCACCACTTCCACCAACTTCGGTGATATGGAGGACGTGTCTCTGGACTGTTGTGCCAGGGATGTAACGCTGCGTGAATACGCGGAACACTTGCACGCGACGCTCCAGGCGACTCTTCCACCAATTGTGCGGGAGCGGAGTTGACAGTTCGCAGCGAGCAGCCGGGCGACTCCCGCAGTCCTTGGGCCTATCGGATATTCTGATCCGGCAGTTCCTTCTTCACCCCTTCGTCGATCGGCATCTTGTCAGGCACTGCGCCGACTTCGACTAGCAGGCGATCGAGCTCGGCTTTGAGCTCCGCGACCTTGCCGGCGCAACGGGGGTCGTCGATCAGGTTCGTCGCTTCGTCCGGATCCGCCGCGAGGTGGAAGAGGTCGGCCTTGTGGCGGTCGGGGCCGCCGTCGCCATGGGGATAGCGGATATATTTCCAATCGTCGGTGCGAACGGCGCGGACGTTCGGCGTGTAGGGAAATTGCTTCTCGTAGTTGTAGTGGTAGAGCAGGCTCGAGCGCCAGCCGGGATCGGGTTGGCCACTGGCAAGATTCTTCCAGGAGCGGCCATGGGTCTTCACCGGGGGA
>CAYSCH010000073.1:0-26089 GCA_964429355.1 uncultured Planctomycetaceae bacterium
CAATAACACCCTTGCTCGTTACTCCCCGCTCCGTGCTCCGTGCCTCCGTCCCCTGCTCCCTGACCCCGGCGGAGCGTTCAAGTTCACTCACCCGACCCGTCGGATGTCGCGTCTCAAATCTATCCGCCCGCAGCACCTCCATGCCACCCACCCACCAGCAGAAATTTCGCACCACCCCTCTATCGAACGATACAAAGTTACACCCCAGACCAGTTCCGTAAACACAGCCCCCAAAACCACTTCCGCCAACGCCCGTCGCCCAAGATTGTGCACCGCTGGAAAGTGTAGGTGCAAAAACCCGTCCCGCTTCACAACCCGGCTAAGAAGTCCTCACAAGAGTTTCCCACGGGCATGGATGTGCACAGCCGGTGGTTTTGTTAGCGGCTCTAAAAAGTGCGATTGGCTCCAAAGATTTTTCTTCCTCCTTGCCCGCAACGACTTGCGTCCAAGTGTCCCAGTGTTCCCAAGATTCCGTTCCCATCTATACATATACTCACTCTTCTGTCCCCTGTCCCCTGTCCCCCGTCCCCTGTCCCCTGACCTTCGTTCGTCATTCGCCATTCCCCCCACTCTGACCGTCTGACCCTCTGCCCTTCGATCTTTGGCAATTCACAATAACGTCTGCACCCCTTCGCCCTGGTAATCTCTCCGGCCAGGGCGAAGGTGGCGAGTTGCGGTCTGTTCGGCCAGGCCACCACCTCGAATCTGCCAGCGAGATTCCCGTGTCTTCTGAGCCCGGCTGATCGGGATCGCCAAAGACGCCGCCCGCGCCCGCGGTCCGGAGAAACTGACGCCGGTTGTGTTTGCCTGTCATCGCGGCGCACCACTTCAAACGCTCTCAATTTCCTGGAAGGCAAAATTGCTGAGCTGTGCCTCTTCGACGGCGTTCTTCACTTCTTCAGAACACACAACGCCGATGTACAAGATGTCCATCAAATCCCACTCTTTAACTTCACTCTGCTTTAGTACCGGAACAGTTGCATGCAGGGGAATTCCGGCAAGATACTTGAACTGGCTGCGCTCGTTGTCGACCGCTTCCACAAACTGCGGGAAATACACGCAAACACATTGACCGAACGGGATATTCTCGCGAACGATACTCGCCGGCAAGAAGCGTGTTCCCGACGGATAACGAAATCCTTGAAATAGCTGTGCCCCTCGGCAACTAATATGACAGCGCTAAGTCGCGAAAATGCCACTATATGTTGGGGTGACAGCAGCGACAGCAACCCAACCCATTGTATGAAAGTCGCAACCTAGCGCTGTCATACTAAGCGTCAGCAAATTGGTCATGCTCGGAATCAGATCGGGAATGCGAGTCTGTCCTGGGAAAACAAGTCCTGAAACAAGAGGGCTGCTGAAATCAGGGAGTTCTTTGCCAGAGACCACGCACCGCCCCTCTGCGTCTGCTGGCGTGTAAACAAACACACATCCCGATTTATTCGATACATCAATACGAAAGTATCGCATGGCACGGCTCCTTGTATTCTCTTAGCTCTCATGCGATGGGTCTCAGCACACAACCGACACGATTCTCTGAGAAACTCCGACAAAACGCAAGACTCTCCCATGGGTATGGACTTCCGGCAAAGAGCCTTTCGACCGCCTGCCGCCTGCCGCAGAAGGCAAACAGCATCAGGCGGCACACGTCCCGATCGGCGGTTGGCACTAGTCTGCCGATCTTCTGCCGGTGTCTATGGTAGAACTCGACTAGGCCGCGCACATCACCTGTTTCTCCGAGTACCCGAAGCACGGCCGGAAAAAGGTGCGGATTTCGCTTGATCTCCTCCCGGTGCCGCGAATGCCAGGCCAGAAGCTCGTCCCAGCGATTCGTGATCCGATAGAGGTTTATGATGGCCACGAAGCCAATCGTCGACTTGACTTCCTGGAAGCGGTTAAGCGTTTCCGACGCCGCCTTCAACTCGCCTTTTTGGGCCAGTTCGAGGGCGTAAATGATCTTCGGCAGGTCGCGCCATCCATCGGCAGGGTGTAGCCACCGGATGATCTCGGCCCATCTGCGGGCGCCGGCATAATCTTGCTGCATGAAATGCCGGTTATAGACACTTCCCATCCAGCCTGGAAGCAGTATGAGCACGAGCCACAGTCCGGCAGCGGCGTAAATGACCGCCGCTTGCTCGAACAGCCAGCCTGTCACGGATAGAAGCAAGATCGCCAGATAAACGACAATCCAACCACGCCCCGCCAGTCGCACGCGAGTCCACGTTACTGTCAACCCGGCAAGGCAGGAAGAGACTACAAGCCAGAACGTGACTAAACTGTAATCCATTTCGTTTTGTTCCGGGGCGGGTGGTATCGGCAGCAGGCCCTGCAAGCCTGATCGTGCCGCCACGGCGACCATACTACCCCCTCCGACCCAGGACAGCAATCGCCCGGTATTCCCTTGGTGCGGAGATCGTTCGGGGCCTTGATCCCGGCGCCCATCGGTTCACAATATGCGAAGGCGCCAGCGATCTCCATTTCCACACCTCTGACGAATCCGGAAAAAAGCTATGGGTCGCGATCCCTTCCTCGTCTCCGTTTTCACACTCTCCACGTTGCTGGCGATTGGCTTGAACTCGCCGGCCGTGCGGGGGCAGACACCGCAACAGAAGAGCGTTCTGGTTTCGCCAGAAGTACAGGCCGACGGCAAGATCACCTTTCGGCTGCGCGCCCCCAAGGCCGAGAAGGTATCGGTCATTTGCGATGCCGTCGGCACCGAGCCGATGACCAAGGACGCCGACGGCATCTGGAGCGTGACTATCGGGCCGGTCGCCCCCGGCATCTACGACTGCCAGTTCGACGTGGATGGCCTGCGCATCACCGATCCGGCCAGCCGGAACGTGTTCGGTGGTCGGCAGGGCTCGCGGGACTATGTGGAAGTGCCCGGCCCGCCCGGGGAGCCGCGGCGCGACCAGTGGCGCGAGGTGCCGCACGGCGCGGTGACAGCCCACTGGTACATCTCGAAAGCGACCCTGGCTCGCCGCCGGGTGCATGTCTACACTCCGCCCGGCTATCAACAGGAGCTCGACAAACGTTATCCGGTCCTCTATCTGCTCCACGGTTCCGGGGGCAACGACTTGAATTGGATGCTGCTGGGCCGGGCGAACGTGATCGCCGACAACCTGTTGGCCGACGGCCTCGCCGTGCCGATGTTGATCGTCATGCCCGACGGGCACGTGCTGGACCGTTCGCCCGAGCAGCAGCGAGAAGATCGCTTTCGCGCCCGGGAGGCGTTTGAGCAGGATCTGTTGGAAAGCGTGGCGCCCCTGATCGAAGCGGACTACCGCGTGGAGCCAGGCGCGGAGCGCCGCGCTATTGCGGGACTCTCGATGGGCGGCGGCCAGTCGATTGCGGTCGGGCTGGGCCACCTCGATCAATTCGCCTGGGTTGGTGGTTTCAGTTCGGCCGTGGCGGGCGACGATCCCGTGCTGGAGAAACTGCGCAGCGATCCGGACCAGGCCAATCGAAAGCTGAAGCTCCTGTGGTTGGCGATCGGCAACGACGACTTTCTGCTGACGCGGAATCGCGAGTTTGTGAAGACCCTCGACGACTTGAAGATCCGTCATACCTACCAGGAGACCGAAGGCAAGCACGCCTGGCGGGTTTGGCGCGGTTACCTGGCCGAGTTCCTGCCGCTCCTGTTCCGCCAGCCGGTCCCTGCGCCACAGGTTCAATGATCTTCAGGAATCGAAACAGGCAATTGAGCGGAACATTGATTCCAGAAGCCTGCTACGGACAAACCCGTCCTGTCTGTCGTAAACTAAATCGAGACCTTGTCGGCAGCAGTCTGCTCCTGTTCCGGTTTCACGTCCGGCGGGGGCGGTGGTTCCTCGGACAAGCGTCGGATGCGAGTATTACGGAACTTGAATTCACAGGGCCAGTTGTCGGGCATCCAGTTGCCGAGCGTGATGGCTGCCGGGGGATTGTCGGGGAGCGTCGCGTCATCAGCCTGCAGTTCCCCGTCATGGAACAGTTGGATGCGACCGGGCCACAGTTTGACCAGAAGGTGATGCTGCGCGGGGGGCTCGTCGAAAGTGAGTAGTTTCTTTCCTGTCTCCTCAACGCCGACGCGTGTCATCATGAACGAGTTGTAGGAGTTGACGAGCATACTTCTCGTCAACGGAAGGTGGTAGACCGCCCGTTGATCCGCCGGACCGATGAGGATCCCGGTCCAACTGCTCTGGCCCAAGTTGTGCGCCACGTCGAGTTCCGTTTCCACGGCGAAGGGTGGGGCAAAGTTGGCGAGCGGTTTCAGTTGGACGCCGCCGGTCCCTTGAAAGCTTTTCACGCGGATCCACGCCTCAGGCTCCTGCTGGACGTCGCCTTGGACGTACCAACCGGTCAAGCTTTCATCGAGCGGCAATTCGACCGGCTCTCCTGCATAGAAGCGTTCAAGCTGATCGATCACCGCGGCGATGTCGTCGAGGTAGGGCTGAACCTGCGGCGTTTCGTCCAGTCGCCTCACTTCGCCGAGTCGACTGCGAAGCGTCCCGAAGTATTCGGGCGACGGATCCATGAAACCGCCGCGAGCGAGCGCCTTTTCAAGAAACTGGACGGCTTCTTTGGCGGGGCCGGTACTGGCATACGCTCGGCCGCGTGCGGTCGACAGCTTCATGCCGGCCCATTCCAAGTGGACCTGGCGAATGTCGTCACCACGCTCCTCAAACATCCGCCGAGCAAGGGCGAATTCGTGCGTACGCACGAGCGTGGCCACAAGATAGGCCCGAATACCCGGATGATTTGCGGCAATGCCCGGGTCGTTTTCCGCCGCAAGGAGAAGTTCCTCGGCAACCCGTTTGGCGAGCGGTGCAACGCCGGGTACGGCAGCGAATTCGTCCGCTTCGAGGAACTCCTGCTGGACTTCGAAGAGGATGTTCACCGTCTGGCAGGGCACGTAGGTATCCCAGCGTTTTGTGTCCAGACAGTCGTTGGCAAGGGCCAGCATCTCCTCATAGGAGCCGCCCCATCGGGGCAGAAGGGCTCCACGCAATGCGCCGTAAGCCGGATTGTGGTCAAGCTGGGCGCGAGTGGCCTCATAGAACCAGTCCTGGGGCGACCACTCCTTGTCGGCTCCCAGCTTGGCAACATCGATCATGCACGTGGCTGCTTCGGGATACTCGGGTCGCAGTTGCCAGGCGCGGCGGAGATGGGCCGCACCGCGAGGCAGGTAATCGTGGAATCCCTGCCAACCTTCGGGCGTGACCTTTGAAGCCCAGTCTTCTCCTCGCGAAGAGCAGGCTTTGCTTACGTAGTACCTTCCGACAATCATATGTCGTATCCACGGATCGACGGTTTTGCTGCGCACGACGGCTTCGTAGAGGGCCGCCTTTCCGGCGGGATCGGCGCCGCCGAAGAGTCCGGCGATCGGTTTGTATACGATCCGTTGATTATCGTACCGGGCCTCCTCTTCCAGGTAGATGATCGCGGCTTCGACCACGGCCGGGTCCAATCGAAGCTGGCCGTTTGGCCGGTCCTTGCCGGGAAGCAGCAGCGGCCAGGTGCGAGCACAGTATTTCGTGATAGCCGGATAGGCTCCTTGGAGAATCGAGCCCTTGACTTCTTCGACGATTCTCAGCGATTGCTCCATCTCATCGTAGTGGGAGAGGATTCGTGCGTAGTAAATGCGTACGATGGGATCTGCGGCTCCCGCATCGATTGCCGTCTCGGCCATTTCTCGCAGGATTTCTTTCCCCGGAGCGTCAGCCGTGGACGCGGCGAATTTGAGGTACTCGGTCAGAAACGCCGCTCCGAGCCGTTTTGCTTCTCCCCCGTCTCGCGTGTTCTTCTCGTAGCAGGCCAATTCTGCCATTCGATACTGCAGATGCTGGTTTCTGGCGACGGCCTGGGTGAACGCGTCCGCTCCTGCCGAGATGCAGCGCCGTTGATCGACCGGTATTTGCCGGCGTTCCTGACGCAACGCTTCGACTTCACCCGCCGCTGCAAGAAGCTCTTTCTGCAACTCCTCTTCCAGGACGGGCAGTTCGACCGGCGGGGCCTGCGGTTCACGGATCAGCTGGCGCGGTCGCGGCTCGTTGAGAAGAGAAACACCAGCTTCAGGTGGCGCTTCCATCTTCTTCGTGAACCGTATGACGCCATATGCGGTCATTGCGAAGAGCCCCAAGACAAGGAGCCGTGTTCCCCAAAACCAGACTCGCCCCTTTGCACCACCTTCAGTCATAATACGATTCCTTCCATAAAATACCCCTACCACCCCTACCACCCGAGGCCCGGCCACGAATATTCTGCCGGTGTTTCGTGACGGCCTGAGAGCGACCTTATCAGATGGAAGTCTCCGATGCAAGCCAAACGATTTGGCAAACCGTTCCCAGGCCGCGTCTGCCGCCCTATTACCCATGCACCTGTGGTGACCGCGTGTCAGATCGCTGTTGCTTAGGCGGCTCGCCCCAATAGTCGGTAGTGCGCAAGCGACAATCTTCCGTTCCGCTCCGAGAGCCGGCTACGGATACCCTCGGGCGACGCGAAAACCGCGGGCCGGATCACGCCCGCCGGGTGGATGCCCCTGGCGGGCGGCGGAATGGACCGCTGACGCCGAGTCGAGAAACGTGCCGCCGCGGACCACTCGGTTGTCGGCCTCCCGCACGGGACTGGCGTGGTCGGACTGTGGAATCACGGCATCCTGGCACCACTCGGCCGCATTGCCGTGCATGTCGAACAGCCCGAAATCGTTGGGCTTCTTGGATCCAACCGGCCAGGCGTGCCCCTCCGACGCCGTATCATAGACAGCGTAGTACTCCAGGTACGCGGGATCCGAGCCGAAGCAGTAGGCTGTGCCGGCGCCCGCCCGGCAGGCATATTCCCACTCGGCCTCCGTCGGCAGACGATAACCGCGCCGGTCCAGGTAGTTGTCGGCCAGCCGCATTCCGGCCGCGTACTGGCCTTGCTCGTTGGTCAGGTAGCACCAGTGATCCGGCGGCAGCCCCTCTGCCTGGCTGAGCCAGTTGCAGTAAGCGGCCGCTTCGAACCAGGTGACCGAGGTCCGCGGCGTGCCCTGCCGAAGATCGCCTGCAGCCGGCCACTGGCGCGGCACCCAGGGGTTGGCGTCGGTGAATCGGCGGAACTGGTCGACGGTCGTTTCCGTGCTGGCGATGCTGTAACTTCGGGGAATCCGCTGGTAATGAGACCGGCGGTCGAGCGCTGGCGGCTCGAACTCGTTCGGCTCGATCAGTCGAAACTGCACAGGGCCTGCCACGCCGATCATCGTATGCCCCTCGCCGGTGACATACCACTGGCGATCACCCCGGGGGGCAGACGAAGTCAATTCACGGATCGAGCGGGCGATCTCGTTCTCCTTCTGGCAGCGCCGCAGGAGCCACTGGGTGGCCGAGTGGATTCCCGGATCGGGGTCGTCGGTGAATTGACGGACGAGCTCCTTGACGACGACGGGGTCGAGGCCCGGACGGGTCTCGGTCTCGCTTCGGGTGTCGTAGGAATTGGCCGGATCGCCGCAGAGCTCGCCGGCCAGAAACAGCATCGCCTGGCGAATCGATACGTCGTCCTGATCGTCGACGCGGGCAAGCACCTCGTTGGGACTGGTCATCACGATCGGGCTGACGCTATGGATGACCCACGTTCGCAGCGACGGCTCGGGTTCGCTCTTGAGCAACGGCCAGACCGCGTCGTCTTGACCGATCGCCATCAAGGCGGCCGCGCTGCGAGCCCGAAACCAGATGAGCACGTCCTGTGTCAGGCCGGCCAGTTCCAGTCCGCCGAACAGGAACACCAGGACGATCGCCGAGAGCGATCCCACGGTGACGGCATAGTAGCGTCTCGCCGAGCGCATCATCCGGCGCTGGGCGTCGGTCCAGAGGTAATGCCGCGTGAGAACCCAGATGCTGATCCACTCCCACAGCGACGGCAGTTGCCGCCATTCCCCGGTGGCGCTCCACATGGCGGTGCGGCTGGCCAGCCGCAACTCGCTGCGGCCGGCGCGGGTGGATTTCTGCCGCCGCGTGAGCCATTGCCGCAACGCGGGCACGAGATAATCGTGGGTCAACTGGTAGTAGCGCAGGCCGGGGCGAACGGCCGAGTCTTCCACGGCCGCCACCTCGGGATCGCAGGGTGTGATCAGCCGAGTGTCGCTGTCGAGAATTCGCACCAGTTCCTTGAAAGCCCGCGGCTTATGGCCGTAGCCCGACAGGTCGAGCAGCTCCGGATAGGACCGGATCCGGCCCTTGATCTCGCTTCCCTCTTCGGGCATCAGGGCTTCCAGCACGGCCCGGGCCGCCTGCTCGTGAACGCGGATCTGCGGGTTTCTGGTCCGCGTGTCGAAGGTTTCTTCGAGAAACGAGACCCCCACGCCGTCGGCTCCTCCCATGTCGCGAAGCGTGGCGGGATTCCAGGCCTTGTCTCTGACCATTTCGGCGAACAGCGCCAGGCGGACGGGGATGACCTTGTCGCCGTCGGTCAGTCCTTCCACCGCCCGTTGGAGAAAGGATGCCTGGGGGGCGGTCATCTGGCTGAGGTCTTCGGGCAGCCGCCCGTAGGCCCGGCCGAATTCCGCCAGGACCTTCCTGGCGTGATCCGGATCGAAGAGATCGACCAGCCCCGCATTGTGGCGCTGGACGAGGTCGACCTCCAGTTCCATCATGAAGCGGCTGAGGGCCAGCCAGAAGTCGTCGCGCACCAGGAGCAGGCACTGCACGCGCAGTCCATCGCAGTGCCGCAGGGCTTCGACCAGCTCGCGCCGTTCCGCCTCTCCTCGCCCGTGAAGCCATTGCTCGAACTGGTCGATCACAAGCAGAACCTTGGCCCCTTCGGCCGGCCCGCGGCCGCAGCGCAGGGCGGCAAGGCAATCGCTCAGGCTGCCTTCGGCCGACAGTTCGGGGTAGCGCCGGCGGAGCTTTTTCTGCAGGCGAGCCTCCGTGTGTTCCGGAGCCGCCTCGACGTAGACCGCATGCACGTGTGTGGCCAGCTTGGGCAGCAGGCCCGCCCGCACCAGGGAAGACTTGCCGCAACCGGAGGGCCCATAGAGAACCCCTACGGGAAAGGTGTCTTCCGCGTCTTCGTGTTCGATACGATTTTTCCACTGGCGGATGCTTTCCGGGAGTCCGGCGCGATCGCGCGGCCCCGGCACCAGCGCAAGATAGCTCTTGGCATCGGAGGCCTCGAAGGGGCGCAGGCCGTGGGGTACGATCTTCGGCGCCGGCGCCTCGGGTGAGGCAGCAACCATCAGCTCGCTGCGACCTTCTCCTCGTGCCGTTCTGAGAAATCGCCCGCCGTGATCCAGCTCCAGGTAGTGCTGCAGGTCGTCGGCCAGCTCCCTGGCCGTGCGGTAACGATCGGCCGCCCGCTTGGCCAGCGCCTTCAGACAGATCCGCTCGAGCTCCGGGTGGATCGACGGATCGCGTTGCCGCAGCGATTCTGGTTCCGCCCGCAATACCTGCTGAAGCAGTTCCGTCCGCGAATCGGAGCGGAACGGCTTGACCCCCGAGACGAGCTCGTACAACACCACCCCCAGGCTGAAGATATCGGACCTGGCATCCACGCGATGGGATTCCCCTCGGGCCTGTTCCGGACTCATATAGGCCGGTGTGCCCGCGAAGCTGCGGCCTTCCTCCAGCCGTTTGCCGCTCAGCGCCAGGCCGAAATCGCCCAGGTACGGAGTGCCGGCGGAGTCCAGGAGAATATTGGCCGGTTTGACGTCGCGATGAAACAGCCCGTGCTGGTGGGCGTGATCGAGCGCGCCGGCAACCGAAATGATCAGCCGAACGGCCTCGTGGACCGGGATCGTCTCGCGCTCGATCCGCAACTGGAGATCGCTGCCGCAGATCCACTTCGAAACCACATAGCACGATCCTTCCGGTGTCCGTCCCGCATCGTAGACCGGCACCACGGAAGGATGATCGAGCCTGGCAAGGGTCCGGGCCTCACTGAGAAAGAGTTCCGCGTTTTTGTCGTCTCCGTCACGATAGGGGTGCGAGACCTTGACGGCCACTTCCCGTGCCAGCTCTTCATCCCACGCCAGGTAGACGCATCCAAACGCGCCTTCCCCGAGCAGATGCCGCACACGGTATCGCCCGATCGCAGCCGGGATCGGCGTGTGGGCAAAACGGTCATCGAGTCCGCCGGAGCCGCCGGACGACGGTTTCAATTCACGCGTGCTGCCCGAGTCGACCCCATCGCCCGGTCCCCCATCCGCCTCATCGTCGGCCGAACTGCCGGCATCTTCCGAGGCCAGACGCACCATCGCCCGACTGTAGCGAGTGTCTTCGACTTCGTTGAGAGCGGCCTCGATGCGGCGGGCCTTTTCGAGTTGCTCGGCCAGCTCGGGCATCAGCTCGGCATGTTCGGCAACGATCAATTCGGCAGAGACTTTGACACCTGTCCGGAGCTGCCGCGCATATTTGTCGACGAGTTGGCGGATCCGGTCCGACCGCTCCTTGGTCTGCTCGCGATTGGCGGAACTTGTCGACATCTGACTACCGGGAGATCCTTGCCGATCTTCAACAGACGAAAAACTGAGGACCGGCGCAACGTACCGCAAAGCGGCATATCACTCATTGGCGGCTGCTGAAATACATCGACGACCTTCCCATCAGCTCGCGGAGGCGCTTGCGTGCCCGATAGCACATGGCCCGCACCGAGCCTTTCGTTCCCCCCAGGGCCCGGGCGATTTCGTCGAAGGACTGTTCCAGGAGGTAATGGCGCTGGATCACCTGGCGATAATCTTCGGGAAGGGCTGCCACGGCAGCCCGCAGGCGACGGGCGTTGTCGCCCTGCTGGGCCTTGACACTTGGAGTGCTCCCCTCCCCCGCGATTCTCTCGACCAGGGCCGCCCAGGAACTGCCCGGGTTGGCCGCGGCCTGGCTATCCGCCCGGCGTTCCCGCTGCTTCTTCTTGTGGGCGTCGCGAATGAGGTTGTCGGCAATCGTCTTCAACCAGGCAAGAAACGCATTCTCGTGGCGTGGTTCGTACTGGTGGATCCCCCCCGCAGCTCGAACCATGGTCTGATGAAGGATATCGTCGGCCGAAACGTGCCGCCTCAAATCCGCCGAGAGCCGGCGCTCGATATGCTGCTGAAGGTTGTCGTAATGAAGCAAGAGCACCTGCGACAAGGCCGCCCGATCACCGCTGACGGCCTGGGAAAGCAATTCGGACTGGAGATGACCGACCGACATGGCAACAATCCACAATGTCGACGAGAAAGGGGGCCCCCTTCATTGTGGTCCGATCGACTATTTGCCGCAAGCGCCTAGCAAGTCGGGGGGGCACGGAGGGCCGAGTTCGGCATTTCGTGTGGCAGAGTCCGGCGCGAGGTTGCACAAAAGTTGCATCGCCTGACGGCCCGGAAGTACAATCGGGGGTGGAAAACAGGTAGAGGGGGTAGACGGTGAATATCTTCTCTCATTTCGCCATCGGATCGGCGGACCTCAAGGGGGCAGGCAACCTCATCGCCCCACACATCTGATCAGGAGGCAGCATCATGTTACGGGTGTACGGCTTCCCTCTGGCTCTCGTGCTGGTTGTCAGCACCTCCCTTTTCGGGCAGGACTCGCCCGCAACTCAACCGCCCCCCGATGCGAGGACGGCTCCGGATGCTGCCCCAACGACCGCGGCCACAACCGACGCGGCACCGACACCCGATGCAGGACCGGCGGAAAAACCGGCGGAAAAACCGGCGGAAGGACCGGCGGAAGGACCGGCGGAAGGACCGGCGGAAGAAACGAGCCCAGAGCCGGATGCAAAACCCACGGCGGCTGAAGATCCTGCGGCCGCTTCCACCACGGCAAAGTCTGGAGTGAAACCGCCTTTGCCGCAGGAACACGTCATCTACCTCCCCTTCGAGAACCTGCGCGATGTGTTCGAGGACGAAGATTCCTCGATCGTGCTGCCATACTCGCAGTTTCTGGAGATGTGGAATCGGCTCACCCAGCCCGACGAGCCCCCTGCCGAGCCGCCCGTCAACGGCCTGGTCACCCGTGCCGACTATCTCGGGAAAGTCAAGGGCGACCTGGTCCACCTGGAAGCCACTTTGGATGTGGAGGTTCTCACGGAGGACTGGGCACGGCTCCCGGTGGCCTTTGGCGATGCGGCGATCGGGTCGGCGAAGACGATTGGGTTATCCGAAAACCATGAAGAAGATCTCCCACCGGCGCAGAGTGGCGGTGGCGGAGGAGTTGGCAGTGATTCCAAAGACGTATCCCAAGACTCCCAAGAAGGTCTCCCAGCGGCGCAGAGTGGCGGTGGTGGAGGCTCCAAGATCGGCGACGTGCTCCTACGGGGCGTGGGGGAGGGACAATACGAACTGCTCGTCCAGGGAAAAGGCAAGCACCAGATCAAGCTCAGCCTGGTGACCGGGGTCAACTCGGCGACCGAGGGGCGGAGTTTCACGGTCGCCTGCCCGGCGGTGGGTGTCAGCAATCTGGACCTGGAGATCCCCGAAGCGGATCTGGCGGTGCAGGTCACTCCGCGGCGCACCAACGAGTTGCGGTCTGATTCACCCGATGCCACCCGCGTACTGGCTGTTCTCGGATCGACCAGCCAGTTCACGGTCAGTTGGCAGCCCAAGTCGGGCGGCACCGACCAGGCGGCCGGGCTGGCCAATGTGAGCGATACGATTGCCGTGGACGTGGGGGACGGGATTGTCCACACCCACGCCATCTTCGACTACGAGATCCTCCGCGGATCGCTCCCTGAACTGGTCGTGGAGGTGCCGACCAATCAGAGATTGCTCGACGTCCAGGTCCCCGGTCTGCGCGACTGGCAGACCGAAACGGTCGACGACCGCCAACGCGTGACGGTCCGGCTCCATGCCCCGGCCACCGAGAACGTTCGCCTCGAGCTGCATACGGAAACACCGATCTCCGAAGAAGCGTTCCAGGTGGGGCAAGTCCGTGCCGCCGGCGTGGCGCGGGAAAGCGGCATCCTGGCCGTTCGAGGCGCCGAAGACGTGGGCCTGGAATACGTTCTGCGCGAGTCGATCACGCGCATCGACGCCGCCGACGCTCCCGAGTCGCTGCGGAAACCGCAGAGCACGTTCTATAAGTTCTTCACCCCCGACCACAAGCTTTCGGTGGTCGCCTCCCAGCTCAAACCGCGCATCGTGGTCGACAGCCACATTTCCGTTCTCCTGGATAAAACGCGGCTCACCACCCGGGCGGAGTTCCGCTGCCAGATTTCGCGGTCGGGGATTTTCTCGGTGGCATTCCGTCTACCTGCCGGATTCCAGGTCGACGACGTTCGCGCCGAATCGATGGAGCGATTTGAAGTCACGCCGGCCGACAACGGGCAGACGCTCACGGTGTATTTCACCAACAAGCTCCTGGGCGAGTCGATTGTGACCGTCACCGCCGGCCAATCTCGCGACAAGCCCGCCGGCGAGCTGACATTGCCACTCCCGGAGCCGCTGAATGCCCTGCGCGAGCAGGGACTCGTGGCCGTGATTGCGCCGGAGTCGCTGGAGGTGAAGACCGACTCCGCCCAACTGCAGTCGGCCCGGGCAGCCACGCCTGGCGAACTGGCCGGCAAGGGATTCCAACCCGAGGTCCCGCAGGGATCGGCCCTCGCCGCGGCCTTCTCGTTCGTCACGCGCCCGGTGAGCATCGTGCAGACGATTGCGGAACGGCCGCGGCGGACCACCGTTGTCGTGGGCACCGTGGTCACTGTGAAGGAAGACGTGGTCCAGGTCGCCACGACCTTGCGCTACCAGATCCAGTTCGCCGGCACCGACAGCTTCCGCATCGCGGTGCCCGCCGCAGTTTCCGATCGGCTCCAGATCGAGGGAGAGTCGATCAAGGAACGTCGCAGGGCCGACCAGGCACGTCCGGACGGGAGCATCGAGTGACCATCATGCTCCATTCCGAAGCCATCGGCGAGTGCACTTTCACCGCGGCCTACGATCAGAAGATCTCCATTCCCGAGACGGCCGCCGAGCTCCAACTCCAGCCCATCCAGGCCCTGGATGTGGACCGCGAAACGGGCGAAATCGCCATTCAGAAAGACCGGGCCCTCTCGGTCGAAGCCACGACCAACGGGCTGGAAGAGATCGATCCCCGCGAATTGTCGCAGCCGATCGGCACCACCCAGCCCTACCTCACGTACCGCTATTACCAGCACCCGGCCGGGCTTGTGCTGGCCATCACCAAGCACGAGCTCCAGGACGTCGTCAAGACGGTGGTCCGACGGGCGTATATCGAGGCCGTGATCACCGAAGACGGACCCATCACCGTGCGCGCCCGCTACGATCTGAAGTCGAGCGAACGACAGCGTCTGGCCGTCACCCTGCGCGATCCGCGGATCCTGGGATTCACGGTGGCAGGGCAAACCGTGGCCCCCGAAAAAGGGCCGACCGCGCCCGGCGGCAGTCCCGACGACAAGACCTATCTGATCAACGTTGCCCGTGCAGCCGATTCCGATGAGCCGTTCCAGATCGCGATGCTGTTCGAGACACCGCTCGATCAGAAAGAGCTCGCAGTGGCCGACCTTCTGCGACTGCCCCTTCCCCGGTTTGACGAAGGCGTGAAGTTCCAGCAGGTCTACGTCCGGCTCTGGGTGCCGATAAAATACCGCCTTGCGGGCGATCCGGAAGGGTTCACAAGCCATATCCACGTCGGTATGTGGGATTCGCGCGCCATCACCCGTGCTCCAGACAATCCCGACAGTTGGTTCCCCCAGGACAGCTCGTCGTTCGATTTCCAGGTGGGCGGCACCACCTACCTCTTCAGCAGTCTGACCGGCCCCGCGGAACTGAAGATCGGCTACTGGCGAATCTCCATCATGACCCTGATCGCCAGCCTGGTCGTCCTGCTGCTTGGCGTGGCGCTGGTGCCGTTCTCCCTGGAAACTAAGGTGTTCGCGATCTTCGCTGCGGTGTTTGCCCTGTTGTTTGCCGGCTTGTTTTCGCCGTCTGTCGTCAATAGCTGGTTGCTGGCAGCCCGGCCGGGAATCGCCGGTGTCGTGGCGATCTGGCTGGTCGTCTGGCTGTTGTTCGTCCGCCGAACCGTGAGTATCCAGCCGCCGCCAGGCGGACAAGCGGCCGCTTCGCCGTTCACGCCCGTCGCGACCGGTACCACCGCGCCGCAGCCGGCTGCCACTCAGCCGACGTCAGAAGCCACCCCGAAAGACGAGGAACAGGCGAAGGCAGGTGCCGGCAAGGAGACGACCCTGCCAGCAGGTTCACCTTTCGGCCCAGCCGCCGGCAATACTCCGGCCGGTGGCAAGCCCGACGACTCGACCAACGAACCAGGGAGGGGCAGTGATGACAAGTGACCAGCCGTCAGGAAAGGCGAAACGCATCAAGGCGAACCGCATCTCGGCGACACTGCTCGGGCTCCTCCTGGCAGCCAGCTCACTGTGCCTGTCTCCGCAGGCTGCCTCGGCCCAGGTCACCGGCGGTCCACCGCGGATCCGCAACGTCTACATCCCCTCCGACCAATTGAAGGTAATGTTTGGCAGCTCGTCGAAGGGTGTGTTGATGCCTCGCGACAAGGTCCTGGCCCTGTGGAAGGACGCCCACATCGAGAGCCCAAGGGTCTTGCCGGCCGATGCGGTGCTCACCGAGGCGACCTACGACGCGCGCCTTGCCGATCACGAGCTGCGGATCGCCGGCCGCATCGAGATCGCGAAACTGGGCGGAGACTGGCAGGCGGTCGACCTCCCCTTCGGCGGTCTGGCGATCGAGTCGGCCCAGTTGGGCAGCGGGCCAGCGCGGTTCGGCCGCAAGGACGACGGAACCTTGTTTCTCCTGCTCCAGGAGCAAGGCCGCTTCGAGTTGAAGCTGGAGATGTCGGTCCCGCTGGCAAGCCGAGGGGGCGACCTGGCGGCCACTCTCAAGTTGCCCCCCATTCCGGCCTCGGAAATCCTGCTCCACCTCGACCGGAACAAACAACTGCAGGTCGGCGAGACGATACTCCCGCCCGACGAGATCGACGAACTCGGGCAGACGTTCCGCGTTGTCGTCCATCAGGACGGCCAGGTACCGCTGCTGATGTCGGATCGCTCTGCCGGCGGCAACCGGGCGCCGTTGGTCTTCGCTCACAGCCGGTCGATTGCGACGGTGGAACCGGCCGGACTTCGCTGGCAGGTAGCCCTCGATCTGGAGGTTTACGCCCGCGCCGCCGACTCCTTCCAGTTCGAGTTGCCGGCCTCGGTTGACGTCGCCGAGGTCGAGGCACCGGAACTGGCCCAATGGATCATCCAGGAGCAGCCCGGCGACACGGCAGTCGTTGCCCTCAGCTTCCGCAAACCGTTCCTTGGCCGCCGCGCCGTCCGGTTGCTCGGATTGGCGCCCGCCCCGGTCGACGTCGAGTGGAACCTTCCCACCGTCAAGGTTCTTCAGGCCGTGTCTCATGTTGGGGAGGTGCTGGTCCAGTCATCGCCGTCGTTGCGGATCGAGGTCGGCAATATGGCCTCGATCAGGCCCGAACACCTCTCATCGCCGGCCGGTGATGGGCCGAGTTCGCCCCTGGAATTCGCCTTCTGGGACGAGAGCTTCCGCTTGCCTTTGCGGGCCATCGCACGGCAAGGAACACTGCAGGCCTCCGTGGCGACCCTGGTCGAGGCGGATCGCACTGGGGTGGCACTGCGGAGCAGCGTGACCCTTCAGCCGCGCCACGCGCCGGTCTTCGGCATCCAGGTGCAGTTGCCTCGCCAGTGGGAAGTCACTTCGGTCCTCTCGGCCGGTGAGTCTGTCGAGTGGGAGTCGGTGTACCCCGTTTCCACCGATCCGGCGGCCGAGCCGCAACTGCAGACAATCCAGTTCGACCTCGCCAAACCTTTGACTCCTGGTCAATCGCTGGAAATTGCTCTTGCGGCTGAACAGCATCCCGCCGGCTGGCTGGAACAGGACGAAGGATTCAGTGAACTGGCGTTGCCCGAACTGCGACTGGCCGGCGCCGACGAGGTGGAAGGAACGCTCTTGGTCCAGACGCCGCCGGATATCGACCTCCTGGTGTCGGACCTGTCCGACGATCTGCAGCCGGTGGCCGCCGATCGGCCAGGCGATGGGCCGGCTCGACGCCTGGGCGCGGCCCTGCAATACCGCTATCAGGACAACGCCCGCATCCGCGGCCAAATCCAGGTTCGAATGAAACCGGCCAAGGTGTCGGCCGAAACGCTGGCTTTTGTGCGGCCGGACCACGGCAAACTCGATGTGCACTATCAGCTCGACCTCCACATCGCCCAGGGGACGATCCGGCAGATCCGGTTCTTGCTCCCCGCCGGCGTCGGCAACAAGATCCAAGTTGTCACAATCGGTTCGGACGCACGAATCATCGAGCAGCAGATTCTCCCCTCGACCGGCGAGGGCGACGCGGGGGCTGAATCGAATTTGTGGCAGATTGTTCTGGATCGGCCCCTGACGGGCGACCTCGCGCTGGCCGTCGATTTCGAGCAGACGTTTTCTTCCCAGTCGCCCGGTCGCAGTGCCGCCGAAGGGGCCGGCGGAGAAGCCGGCGTGCCGGTGGCCGTGCCGGTTCTGGCCCTGCAGAACATTTCCCGGCAGAGCGGGATCGTGGCCCTGGAAGCCGCCGGCGACCAGCAGCTTGACTACCAACCGGAGAACCTGCGCGACCTGGACCCAGCGGACGTGTCTGAGCCGAAGGCCTACGTTCCCAGCGAGCGGATCGTAGCCGCCTACCAGTATCAACGCCTGCCGTACCGGCTCACCATCTCGGCCACCCGCCATGCATCCGAATCGGTCCTGACTGCGATCTGCGAATCGGCCGAGATCACCAGCGTCGCCGGTCGCCAGGGACGCATGCGTCATCAGGCGCGGTTCTGGCTGCGCAGCCTCAATCTGCAGCACCTGCCGTTGACCTTGCCCGACAGCGCCGAGTTGTGGTCCGTCCTCCTGGACGGTCAGCCCGTGGAAGTTCGCCAGAAAGAGGGCACATACCTGGTGCCCCTGCCGGCAGGACGCGACGACTCGGCCAGCGATCCCCGCGACCTGACTCTGCTCTACGAAACGGCGAGCCCGCCGCTGGCCGCCAGCGGTTTCTGGGAGCGGCTGCGCCCCCACACGATCCGCCAGATCGGGCCCAAGATTGCGATGACCACCTTGGCCACGTCGTGGCACGTGTACCCGCCCGAAGGAACGGATCTGGTCTCCAGCGGCGGAGAATTTGAACCGGTGACGCGTCTGACTCGCCCAACCCTGGTCAATCAACTGGCAGAGTCGATCGCCTACCAGAGCACCCATGCCCTCGGCTGGAAGGTCGCGGGCTTTGTGGCGGCCGTCCTCGTGATGGGGCTTATCGCCTTGCTCACTACAGGAAAGGGTTGTGCTGTCAATCTCGTCCAGCTTCTGGGGGTCTTCGCCGTCATCGGCCTGCTGATCGCGCTCATGTTACCGGCGACGCAGTCGGCCCGTGAAGCGGCCCGGCGTTCGGGTTGCTCCAACAACCTCAAACAGATCGGCTTGGCCCTGCACAATTATCACGATATGTACAAGCAATTCCCTCCTGCCGTGATCGGGCCGAGCAACGTGCCGCGCGAGCGGCAGTTCAGTTGGATAGTGGCCATTCTGCCATTTCTGGAACAGGGAACACTTTACGATGCACTCCGATTGGATCTCCCCTGGGATCACCCACACAACGCCGGATTGCTCCAGATGGCTCCCCGAACCCTGATGTGCCCCTCCGATCCGGCACCGTCGACCGAGGAGGGATTCTTCAGAACCTCCTACGTGGCCGTAACGGGTGCCAATTTCACGGACGGCCCCGGCAATCCGATCGGCGTGATCGGCCTCGACAAGGGACTGGCCGTCAGTGAAATCGTCGACGGCACCAGCAATACCGTCATGGTGGCCGAAGTGACCGACGGCGGCCCGTGGTTTGCCGGCGGAAACGGGACGGCACGCCGGATCGACGATTGGCTCCAGAACAAGTCCTGGAGTCATCACCCCGGAGGCGGAAACGTCGTGTTTGCCGATGGATCGGTGCAGTTTCTCAGTTCGACCACCGACATCCAAACCCTCCGCAAACTGGCCACGGCTCAGGGCAGGGAACCGATGGACGCCGAGGAATTCGGGGGTTATGGGGGGTACAGCAAAGAATACGCCGGAGATCTTCTCGGGACCGATGAAATCTCCAAATCGCCGGTCGACGACCAGGACGAGCTCCGGCGCGCGGGAGAAGCTCCTGCGAAGGCAACGCCCCCACCCGCCGCCGGTGAGAAGCCGGCTGTGGCGCCGGCTGAAGAAATCGTCGACGGCACCAGCAAGACCATCGACGGGGAGGCTATTCCCGTTCCACCGACTGCCTCTTACGATACACAGTTGGGTACTTTTTCCTATGAGCCGAGCACTGACCGGGCTCGCCTTTCCCTTCGCGTCGCCCTCGAAACGCGCCGGGGCCAGGCGATCCCCTTCCGCCGTGAAGGGGGCCCCGGAGAATTGGTACTCCAGCTCCAGGACAGGACGTTTGCCCACACGCTCAGGTGGCTCCTGGTCGCCGCCGCTCTCCTGGCGGCCTGGATCGTTCGGCGTGCACCCGCAACCTGGCGTGCCATGATCGTGGCGGTCGGATTGGCCCTGCCGATCGGCCTGTCGGGGCTCGTTCCCCTCGCCTGGACGCCGCTATTGGACGGAATTCTGCTCGGCGCCCTGGCCGCAGGCTTCCTGTGGCTCCTTCCCAGAATCATCGCGCCGGTGAAGAGTTGCCTGCGCGAGTGTGCCCCGACCGCGGTCGTCCTCGGCATTGTCTTGTCGCCCGCGGCGACCACTGCCCAGGAAGCACCCGCCGCCACTCAACCCGCCGCCACTCAACCCCAACCTGCCGCCGAAAAGACGCGCCAGCCCGACCTGACCCTGTTCGTGCCCTACGATCCGGAGGACGGTGACCCGCTCAGGAACACCCAGGTTTACTTGCCCCACGACGAGTTCCTCCGTCTCTGGAAACAGGCTCATCCCGACAAAGCCGTTCAGGCGGCCCCCGACGTCCAGGCGATGGTCAGTCACGCCGAGTATTCCGGGCGCCTCGACAACGACGTCGCCCGTTTCGACGGCCGGCTCGTGGTCCATCACCTCGACGACCGCTGGACGCAGATTGCCCTGCCGCTGGGCGACGTGGCCCTGGAGTGCGTGGCTATCAACGGCCGGCCGGCCACGCTTGCCGGCGATCAATCCACGATCTACCTGGAACAATCCGGCCTCCACGTTGTGGACCTCCGCTTCAGCGTGCCCGTCACCCGTTTGGGCGCAACCGGCCGGTTCACGCTCCCGTTGCGATCGGTTCCCTCCGGCCGTCTGCTGTTCGAGTTGCCGGCCAAGGATCTCGATGTGCAGGTCGGCGGAGGTTCGGGCGGCTGGCGCCGGCAGACGGGTTCCGTCGACAAGGGTGATGTACCCAATACGCCTGAAACGGCCGGCGGTGTCGGCGAATTGGTCAGTATCCCTCTGGGCATCGCAACCGACTTATCGATCCGCTGGCAGCCTCGCCGTGTTGAAGCACGCGGAAACCAACTGGTCAGTGTGGATCAGTCGCTGCTGGTTCAGGTTCTCGACTCGGGGGTTCATCTCCTCGGCAATTTCCAGTATCGGGTCCAGCAGGGGGCGCTGAGTCAGGTACAGTTGAAGATCCCTGCCGGTATCGCGGTCCAGCAGGTTCAAGGTCTCGAAGTGGCCGATTGGTCGATCGAAACCACTCCGGCCGACAAAACCAACCCGGAGAAACAGCGGCTCGTCATCTCTCTGAAGACCGAACTGACGACCGGCACGGATCTGACGGTCGACTGCTTCCGCCGCGATCGTCAGCTCGGCAGTATCGACATCGAGGCCCTGGAGCCCCTCGGCGTCGCTCGAGAAACGGGACGCATAGCACTCGGCAGCTCGGGCCAGTTCCGCGTCCGCGTCAGCCAGGCTGATCGGCTCGATCAGATCAACCACGTGGGACTCGAGCTGCCCCAGAAACCTCATGACGCCGCCACGCTTCAATCCGCGTACCGCTACAACGCACGGCCCTGGCATCTGGAGCTCCAGGTCGAACGCCATCGGCCAAGGGTGGAGATCGCCGATCGTACGGCTGTTGCCGTGGCCGCGCGCCAGAGCACCATGCAGTGCCTGCTCGCCGTCAATGTCTCCGGCGCACCGATTCCCTCGCTCGAGCTGAGCCTCCCGGCCTCACTGAGAGTCTCTCAAGTCCGTGTTCCTCCAGGTGCCGACTGGTACGTCGACGGTAACGAGGAAGGCCAGCAACTGAAAGTCAAACTGGGCGAACCGGTCCTCGGCGGGCTTGAGCTGGCGGTGAGCGGCTCGCTCCTGCGCGACTCGAGCCAGGCGGAATTCGCAGTGCCCCGGGTCTCTGTTCCGGATGCCGAGGTCCAGCGCGGCCAACTGGCCGTGTACGTCGACGATGACCTGGAGGCCGTCCTGGCCAGTGACGGCGGTGCCGAGGCCGTTGACCCGGCAACGCTCGACGGTTCCTTGCGCCCCCAGGCCGCCAGCCGGGCCCGCTACGCCTTCCGCTACGAGACGCCGCCTGAAGACCTGCGGCTTCGGTTGACGCCGGCTCCGTCGCGATTGAACGCGGACGTGACCATGGTGGTCAGTGTTCGTGAAGGCGCTGTGGCCTATGTGGGCCAGGTCGATTTTGAGATCCGGCAGGCCAGGCGTTCGCAGTTTCAAGTCGTCACCCCGCAGTGGCTCGGCGACGATCTCCAGTGGCAGGGTGACCAGATTCGGCAGGTCCGCTCCGAGGTTGCCGATGCCAGTCGCACCTGGCACATCGAGCTGCAGCAGCCGGTGCGGGGAGCGTATCGCCTGCAACTGGTTCAGACCCTGCCGCTTCCCGACGACGGCTCGGTGCCGGCCCCCATCATCCGCCCCCTGGACGCCGAGCGGTCGCGAGGCCATGTCGTTCTCGAGAACCTGACGGCCGACGAAATCGCGTCGACCCAGACGAACGGCGCAACGGCAATCTCGATTGCCGAGGTTCCCGGCGACCTTACCGATCAAGTCCGCCATCAGGCCGTCGCAGCCTACCGTGTCACCGACTCCGCGGCTCTGGTCTGGCAGCGTCG
Source organism: uncultured Planctomycetaceae bacterium (assembly GCA_964429355.1). Classification (GTDB taxonomy): domain Bacteria; phylum Planctomycetota; class Planctomycetia; order Pirellulales; family Thermoguttaceae; genus JAAYAY01. Next base: position 21,976 of record CAYSCH010000073.1, read on the forward strand.
CGTCCGCGAGCAGGAAAGCTTGCTGGCGGCCAGTATCAGTCTCGCGGACCTGACGACCGTCATTCATGCCGACGGCCGCTACCGCGCTCGTGCCGCCTACAACATCCGCAATTTCACCCTGCAATTCCTGGAACTGGAGCTGCCGCCCGGCAGCCAGGTATGGTCGGTCCATGTTTCGGGGCAGCCCGTCCGTCCGGCAAAACTTCTGCGGCAGGGTCAAACCGTTACCCTGCTGCCGCTCCAGAAGACTTCGGCCGGCGATTTCTCGTCCAAGGTCGATGTTGTCTACTCGGGCGACCTGGGAAAACCGCTGAACCGCTGGGCCATGATTCAACCGATGGCCCCCCGGATCCTCAGCGACGCCCCCGTCTCTCGCACCCTCTGGACGGTGTTTCTTCCCGGCCAGTACAGGGTCAGCATGGCCGCTCGTCAGAGTAATCTGGAGGAGGTCGTCGCCGCCTATCAGCAGGAAGAAAGGAAGTTGTCATTCTTGGATGAATTGCACCAGATGGTGCAGGTGGCCAGCATTCGCGACGAGTCGGGCGCCGGGTCGAAGGCCCGGAGCAATCTCAAACAGGTCGGTTCTGCATTGTCGGATTATGCGCAGCAGAGTGCCGAGGTCGATACCAGAAATGCCGCCGAGGTCCAGCTGCAGGCTCAGCAGATCGAGGCGGAAATCAAGCGGTTGGAGGAAACAAAGACCGACACCAGGCGAGTCGACGGCAACGCGGACTTCTACTTCCGAGCCCCCGCTGTGCCATCGGAAACAGGTGGGGTAGTCGATCTTGGCAAACGGGTCGAGATGCTCGGCGAGACGTTCGTCGCGAAGGAGGACCACACCCCGCCGACGGAGGAGGGGAAGGAATCGCCGATCCAGGTGACCGGCCGTATGGAACAACCGCGAGGCAAGTTGCGGGATCAGGCGGCCGAGCAGCTCGAGCGGCTCCAGACGATGGAACGGGTGGACCAGACGGAATCCAAGGAGGCCGACCGCCAGCGTTTCTCGGACGCGCCTCAGCCGGAAGCCGCGGTGGCCGCCGGGAAACCGCCCGTCGAGGGACAGCCTGAGCCGGGAGCTCCGATGGATTCAGCCCGGGCGGGCTATCTGTCCCTCGGCCTGGACCTTGCCCCGGTGGGAGTTGCCTACCACTTCCGGAAGCTCCATGGCGAACCCCGTCTCGTCCTGAAAGCGCGGCATGAGAACCTGGACCGGGTCCTGACGGCCGTCGTCTGGGCTGGCTTCTGCCTTGTCCTTGCCATGGCAGTCGTTCGCAGCCTGCGGCATCCGAACGCCGCGGTGATCGTCCGTCGACGCTGGCCGTGGCTGGCCGTCGTTGCGGGCGCCGTCTGGTTGTTCCTTTTTCCCGCCGGTATCCTCGGGCTGGCGCTCCTTGCGGTCGCCCTGTGGGTGCTGATCACCCGCTCGCCTAATCAACGGACGGCCCGGACTTCCTGAACCGGCAGCCCCACCGGCAGGTCTCTCCTCAACAACCGATCATGGGGTGCGGCTCGCCAACCGCTAGCTCGTATGATACGATCAAGGCTTGTCGCTCGGGGCTTCCGGGGCGTCATGCGCGATCGGTGCCGGGTCAAACAGCCGAATGGCCAAGCCGCCCAACTCGTTCAGGGGGCTGACTGTGACTCGCCAGAGGGCTGGAGAGCGTGCGAGATGATTGGCCGCTCCTGGCAAGGTCAACCTTCTTTGCTCGTTGTGCGCTTGTGCCGACCATGGGCTCACGTTTTCCGGACCAAATGGGTTTTTTCGTCCGCCTGCCTTACTAGAGACCACGCCAACTCACGGTGCTCCCCATGCCGATAGATGCCTATTCCCCGTGCCCTTGTGGAAGTGGGAAGAAAATCAAGTTCTGCTGCAAGGACCTGCTCGGAGACCTCCAGAAGATTGAACGGATGCTCGACGGTGAGCAGTATATGGCCTGCCTGGCCCATATCGAACGCCTGGAGCAGACCAATCCGAACCGAGCCTGCCTGATGGCCACCAAGACCCTCCTGCTGCGGATCACCGGCCGCGAGGAAGATGCCAGGAAGGCGGTCAAGGAGTTTTCCGACAAACACCCCGACAATCCGCTGGCCTTGTGCGACCTGGCCCTGGTCACGGCCATGGACGAGAGCGGGCGGGCGGGATTGGCTGTCTTGGAGAAGGCCATTGCGGCCTCGGCCGGAACCTTTTCGGGCCGTCTCTATGAGGCAATCAGTGCCATCGTTCAAGTCTTGCATTCGGAGGGCCATTTTCTGGCGGCAAGGGCGCTGGCTCTCTTCCAGGCCTCGATTGTCGGACAGGACGATCCGGCGATGGAATTGCTGATGCGGCTGAACGCCATGCAGAACATCCCGCTTGTCGTCAAGGACGGACGGGGGTTGCAGCAGTGTCCGGAGGATGCACCCTGGAAGGGAGACTTTGAGGCCGCCTTCAGGCTGGCGAGCGGCGCGCGATGGTCGGAAGCCGAGGCCAAGATGGCCGAATTGACGAAGACCGCTCCCCAGTCGACGGCCGTTTGGCGGAACCTGGCAAAACTCCGGTCGTGGATGGCCGATCCCCAGGGCACGATCGAGGCGCTGAATCGATTTGCCACCCTTGATGTGGGGCTGGAAGACGCCGTCGAGGCGCAGAGTCTGGCGCTGTTTCTGTCCGAGGATCCGCTCGGCGACGCGCTCAACGTGTTCGACGTGACTTACATGATCAAGGATCCAGCCAAACTGCAGGAGGCTTTCTCTGCCTCGAACCGGATCGCCCAGACACCGATGGATCCGCGGATGCTGAACAGGGAGGACGACTCGCCGCCGCCCAAGGCTGTCTATCTGTTTTTCGACAAGCCTGCCCCCGACGCCGATGCAGATCTCGACCTGGAAACGGTGCCTCGCGTCGTTTGTCATGGGTTCTTCTTCGGGAAGGAAACCGACCGCGACGCCCGTCTGGAGTGTTTCGGGCTCGTGGAGCCGGACATGCCGTTGATCGACCAGGTGATCCGCGAGATCGACGCCGATGCGGAGGGGCTCTCGAAGCCGTCGGGCAACGTCTCACGGACTCAGGACATGCTGAGCCGCGAATGGCGTCTGCCGAACGGGTCGTCGCGCGAGGCGTTTCAGAAGCTTGCCGACGGATACCTGGCCGAGGCGCTGCTCACCCGGTGGGTGGAGATGTCGCTGGGTCTTCTTGACGGCAAGACGCCTCGCGAGGCCGCCAGCGATCCGGCCTACCGAGTCAAGGTGCTTGCGGCGATCATGGTCCTGGACTTCTGGCTCGAGCAGAGCGGAGCGAGGTTCGATACGAATCGGCTGCGCAGCCAGTTAGGGCTGCCGGTCCTGGAACCGATCGACGGCGTGGAGACTCCGGTCACAAGCCTGCCGCTAGTCCGCCTGGACCGAGTTGACGCGAGCAAGGTTTCCGACGAGGACGTGCTGGCCGGCTACCGGCGGGCGGTCTCGTTTGGGGCGCAGGCAGCGGTCGAGCGATTCGGACGGGAGCTGGTCAGCCGGGAGAGCCTTGCCGGCCGGGACGAGCGGCTCCAAGCCTACCGCTTGCTGGCACGGATGACCGACGATCCGGACGAGGCGATCGAGCTGATTCAATCGGGCCGCCAGGTCACCCTTGAACGTGGCGGTTCGTGCGCCAACTGGGACCTGATGGAAATCTCGCTGCGATTCGAACGCATGGAGGGTCAGGAGATCGCCCGGTTGATGTCGCACATCGAGAGCCGCCATGGGCGCGAGCCGGGCGTGCTCGAGGCGCTGACCCGGCTGCTCATGCAGGTGGGAATCCTGCGACCGGATGGATCGCCGGCGATGCCGGCGGGCCCGCCGCCGGGCGCCGAGCCTGCGATCATCGTGCCAGGGGGCCGACCCGAGGAACCCGGCAGGATCTGGACTCCCGACGGTTCGTCCGGGAGGAGCGAAGGCGAGACGCCGAAGCTGTGGACGCCGGGGATGGATTAGCCCGCGCGGTTGGCGGATTGCCCCTGGCATTCGGGTCAGCATGATTTTGCTATGCGTCGAAAAAATCCGGACCCCAGTGGGTCGCTCCTGCCGGGTGCGACCGACATATCACGGTTGCAGCCACTGGGCCGCCGCCTTCACGAATCACGCGGTTGCTGAATCT
>CAYSCH010000073.1:26189-30776 GCA_964429355.1 uncultured Planctomycetaceae bacterium
CAGCACGGTTATGGTATGCGTGGGATAAATCTGGTGACACCCGGCAGGTGTCACCCACCCACTCCTCGTCCGTGTCAGGGGTTGAAGCCCGGTTCACGGTCGATGAGGTCTTTCTTGGGCCGGATGAGCAGTACGATCACGATCGACATGATTGCGGTGCTGGCGAAGATGCCGAAGATCACGTTGATGGGGACGTGGTTGTCGCGGAGGGTGCCGAACCCCCAGTCGGCCAATCCCCCGCAACTGATGCTCACGAGATTCATGATTCCGTAACCGGTGGCTCGCAGCTCCGGGCGGACGATCTGGCAGAGGATCGGCATATTGTTGCAGTCGAAGAAGCCCCAGCCGAGTCCGAAGAGGATGAGGAAGGCGACGGCCACGCCGAGGGAGCCGGCGTTGCCGACGCCGAAGATGGCCGGGACGATGAAGCTCATGCCGATGGCACTGACGAAAATCCGCCCGCGGTCGAAGCGCCGCATCCAGCGATCGGCAAGCCAGCCGCCGAGGACAGCGCCGACGATGGCGGCAGCTTGCCAGTAAAGAGTGGCCGCAACGCCGGCTTTGCCTTGGCCGATGTTGAACTGCTGCTTGAGGATCGCGGGCATCCAGTCGCGGACCACCCAGCCGGCCAGGGCGGGGAGCGTGAAATACAGGACCAATAGAATGAACGAGAGATTGGCGAACAACTCCGTTGCGGCGCGCCAGGGGGAAGGCCTTGAGGGGGCAATGCCACCGCCGAGTCTGGGGGCGTCGCGAAGGAGCAGGATCAGGGGGAGCGTGTAGAGAATTCCGAAAATGCCGCAGGCGTCGAAGGCGAAGCGCCAACCCAGAGTCGGCGCGTCGGCGACATAGCCACCGAAGCCGCCGACGATGACTCCGCAGTAGATGGCCATCTGGTGCAAACCCACGGCCCGCGAGCGGGTGCGGCCGAGGTGGTAGTCGGCGATCAGGGCCAGGGCTGCCGGGATATAGAAGGCTTCACTGATGCCCATGAGCGAACGAGCCCAGAGCAATTGGTAGTAGGTGTCGACGTGCCCGGTCCACCACGTGACCGCGGACCACACGAAGAGGCTGCCACAGATGGTCAGCCGCCGGCTGAACCGATCCGCCACGTAGCCGCCGATGGGGCTGAGGAAGGCATAGACCCACTTGAACTGGCCGAGCATGAATCCCCAGTTCTGTTCGGTGCCGATGCTGGGGATATCTCCCATGACGGAGTATTTCATCGCCGCGAGCATCTGGCGGTCGAGGTAGTTGAGCAAGGCAACCGGCATGAGGAGGATGACGACCAGCCATGCGGTGCGAGCGAGCGTGGATGAAGGGGAGGCTTCCGACACGGTTGGCGACCTCGGGCGTTGCAGGGCGGACGTTTCAGGGGTCAGAAATGACGGGTCGGCGCGGGTTTTCGGGCGGCATCAGGGATGGGAGGGGTCCTTCTCTTCGCGCTCGGCCACGATCAGGGACGCGACCACGCCTGCTGTGAGGATGGCCAGGACCAGCCCCAGCAGGTAGAGGTTGAAGTGTTCACCCAACCATTCCTTGAGCCAGTGGACGGTGAGCATTTTGACGCCGACGAGGACCAGCACGAGGGACAGGGACACTTTGAGGTAACGGAACGTGTTCATCATGCCGTCCAGGGCGAAGTAGATCGACCGGAGGCCGAGGATGGCGAAGACGTTGCTGGTGAAGACGAGGAAGGGGTCGGCCGTGATGGCGAAGATGGCGGGAATCGAGTCGACGGCGAAGACGACGTCGGTGGTTTCGACCACGACGAGGGCTAGTGCCAGGGGCGTGAACATGAGGGTTCCGGGGCGGGTCCGCTCGACGATTTCGTCTGCAAGCAGGACGGCGCCGGGCGTTTCGCTTTCGTGCGAGGCGGTCGATCCGGCCCGCACGAAGAAGTGCTCGCCGTGGAATCGGCTCGTAACGGGCCAGATCCGGCGGACGGCGCGAACGACGATGTTGTGGTTCGGATCGGTGTGACCGGACTTTGCCACGAGCATCTTGAGGCCCGTGATGATAAGAAATATCCCAAAGAGGTACAGGATCCAGTGGAACTTGGCGATGAGCGTGGCCCCCACGAGGATCATGACGCCGCGGAGGACCAAGGCGCCCATGATGCCCCAGAACAGGACCCGGTGCTGGTAAATGCGAGGGACCGCGAAGAAGCTGAACAGCATGGCGATGACGAAGATATTGTCGACGCTGAGCGACTTCTCGAGGACATAGCCGGTGAGGTATTTGACGGACGCCTTCATTCCGTCGTTGACCAGGCCGTCGACGGCATCGGGCTTTGCTCCCATGCCCATCCAGTGGTTCTCGTATCCGTAGTAGACGAACACGGTGAAGCTGACGCCGAGGATGATCCAGAAGATCGTCCAGCCGACGGCCTCCTTTACCGAGATGATATGGGAGTGGCGATGGAAGACGCCCAGATCCAGGGCGAGCATCAAGAGGACGAAGCAGAGAAAGCCGATCCAGATCCAGATCATGTTGTTCTTCTCGAAGGGAATCGCGTTTTGAAGTCGGAGGGGGGCAGGCCTGTCCGCTTGTCGCACTGCTGCGCGAGAAAGCCGCGACGGTCGCCAAGGGTCTTATGCCGGGTCTTGCGGCTTTGGAGCGTACCAGGCCCGGAGGAATTCTACCAGGATCGGGAGTACGGAAATGCCGATGATCGCGAGGATCACCAGGGTGAAGTTATGTTTGACGGTCTCGAGGCCGCCGAAGGCGTATCCGCCGTAGACGAACAGGGCGACCCAGGCGATTCCTCCAACGATGTTGTAGGCGATGAACCGAGGGTAGTTCATGGCCCCGATTCCGGCGACGAAGGGGGCGAAGGTGCGGATAATGGGGATGAAGCGGGCGAGGATGATCGTCTTGCCGCCATGGCGCTCGTAGAACTCGTGGGTTTTCTGGAGGTGACGCTGGTTGAGGAAGCGGGTCTTTCCGCTGAAGGCCTTGGGGCCGATCCAGGCACCGATCCAGTAGTTGGCCGTGTCGCCGAGGACTGCGGCAATGGTCAGGAGAAGGAACAGGAGGTTGACGTCGAGGGCGCCGCGTGCGGCGAAGGTTCCTGCGGCGAAGAGGAGGGAGTCGCCCGGGAGGAAGGGGGTGACCACCAGGCCGGTCTCGCAAAAGATGATCACCAGCAGAATCAGGTAGGTCCAGGCCCCGTAGTTCTGGATGATCACATCCAGGTGTTTGTCGAGGTGCAGGAACAGGTCGACGACGTATTGAACGAATTCCATTGGCCGCCTCTCAAAGGAACAGGAACGTCGTCAGTATGAACAGGGGGATGAGGATGCCGATGCTGTAAGCCATGTAGCCGAAAAAGCTGGGCATCTTCACGCCGGAGCCTTCCGCAATCGACTTCACCATGAAGTTGGGTCCGTTTCCGATGTAAGTATTGGCGCCCATGAACACGGCCCCCAGGCTGACGGCCACCAGGTAGGGAAGGTAGACGCCGGTGGCGGCCACCGTGGGGGTGAGGCCAAGGCTGGCGGTGACCGACTTGGCGGTCTCAAAGAAGACGACGTAGGTTGGGGCGTTGTCGAGGAATGAGGACAGGCTTCCGGCGGCCCAGAAGTAGTGCCAGGGTTCGGTCAGGCCGAGGCTGGGCCCGCGGATCTCGAGGATCTGCAGCGGTGGCTGCATGCAGATGAAGATCCCGAAGAACAACGCCGCCACCTCGACGATGGCGCCAAAGCTGAAGTTGTTCGCCCGTCGCACCTCGGGAGCGCCGAGGGCCAACGAAACGCCCACTAGGGCAAATTGCACGATCTCGCGAAGATAGACCCAAGGATGCCAGGAGGTTCCCAGCAGCGGCTTGGAGGGATCCAGGAGGCCGACCGTAGCGATGACGCCCAGAAGCAGCAGCGCGTTGGGCCACAGGCCGACCATCCGCAGGGGGCGAACCTGAGATTCGTCACGGGTGATGTCGGCTTTCGCCTCCTGCGGGTAGCAGAGGAAGCGGTCCCAGGCGTAGTAGATCACCAGGAGGCAGCCGTTGATGAACAGCCACTCCTTCCAGAGGGCAAACGTCCAAAGGAACGGCACACCAAGGAGGTAGCCGAGGAACAGGGGCGGGTCGCCGGTGGGCAACAGGCAGCCGCCGCAGTTGCAGACGACGAAGATGAAGAAGATGACGGTGTGTTTGATGTGTTTCCGTTCGCGGTTCGTTTCCAGCAGCGGCCGAATCAGCAGCATGGCGGCACCCGTGGTGCCGATGATGCTCGCCAGCAGGGAGCCAATGGCCAGGAAACAGGTATTGGTGGACGGGTGGGCCTTCAGGTCGCCTTCGAGGCGGATGCCGCCGCTGATCGTATAGAGGCTGAAAAGGAGGACAATGAAGGGGACGAACTCGGCCAGCATGGCGTTGCTCAAGACCGTCAGCGAGGTCCAGAGGTTCGGCCCGGCGGGGTTGGGAGAAACTGCGTGTTTGGCCGGGAAGTGGCCATCGATCGGGAGTTCGTGAAAGAACAGGTAGTAGAGCAGTGTCAGCAGGGCCAGTCCGCCGGCGATGTAGAACTTGTTGAGGTTATGTTCCCACCAGTGAGAGAGGCCGGGGGTGAGGGGAAAGACAGCGAT
>CAYSCH010000074.1:0-30687 GCA_964429355.1 uncultured Planctomycetaceae bacterium
CCCGGATCGCGAAGTAATCGCCGCCGACGATATCGTGGGGAGAATAAATGGCTGAAAACCGGATCCGTGGATCCTGAGGGAACTCCTGTTCGAGCGAGAGTGTCTGGATCCGTTTTGCCCGCTCCAGATCGGCAAGGGTTGCGGAAACATCGCGAAAATTCTCCACGCCGCCGACGATCGTACCCTCGGCGTCTCGGATCGGGGCCACGGAGACCTGCATCGGCACCCGGGTCCCGTCTTTCGCCTTGGCGAACACGATCAGGGGAACACCGCTCGAGGCGCCGGTGATCATCGAACGGTGGAGCGGGCAGAACTCCTCGCCGCAGAGTCGATGGCCGTCCTTGTCGATGTGGCAGAGCACGTCGTCCAGGCACCGACGGCCGATCACATCTTCTCGGCTCCAGCCCGTGATCCTTTCGGCCGCTTTGCTCCAATAGACAATCTTCCGGTCCGTGTCGCAGACGTAAATCCCGTCGCTGAGGGAATCGAGGATTACGCTGGATGCTGTCAGGAGGTCTTGGGACGACATTATCGATTCTCGCTACTCTGTTCTTGCACTGAGCACCTCGACCATGAATTCGATTCCGCGGACCTGGTCAATGGTGCTGAAATCAACCTGGGGAGGCTCGACGGACATCTCGATGTAGGGGAGCAGCCTCCGGAATCGTTCGGAGCGAAGGTGGCTCTCGACCTCTTCCTCGCTCTCCCACTGGACGAGGTAGGTCAGAGCATCATGGTGGTCGGCGTCCTGAAGGACCCGACAAGATCGGCATCCTCGGGTTACCTCGGTCGGACCCTTCAGGCACAGCAGGACCTCCAGAATCTCTTCGCGTTTCCTCGGGGGGGCCACAATGCGAAAGGAGGCTTGAATCATGCGATCTTCACTCTTCCGTCTCCGCCCCTACTTTCGGGTCAGCCAGCCCGGAGGTGGATCTGGCAGAACGACCGAGAATCGCCTTCCGCTCAGAGCAAGGCGCATGCCGTTCGGTGAAATGGTCCTGAGAGCGTGCCTTAAGTCGCTGAATTCTTGGCACTTGCGAGCCCGGGGTGGGGACAGCTTCCGTGCGCTCGGGCGTGGAAGTATCCAAAATATTGGAGTTCTCTACGAAATATTGGAGACTTGTCTGGCCCACTTGATAGCGAGAGGCTTTGCGGATCAGTGCCGGTACTGCGTCTCACGTTTGATGCCCAGCTTCGCCATGCGTGCCTCGAGCGTGGTTGGTTTGATCCCGAGGATCTCGGCGGCTCCCTGCGCACCTCGAATCCGCCAGCCGGCATCTTCAAGGACGTGAAGAATGTGCGCCCGCTCGATCTCTTTCAAGGTGGTTCGAGACGCCAACGCGGCTTGCGCGGGGGCAGGCATTTCCACCCGCAAGATGTCGTTCGAACTGAGAATCATGGCCCGCTCGATGACGTTGCTCAGTTCGCGCACGTTTCCCGGCCATGTATAGCGCTGCAACTGTTCGAGAGTCCTCCGCGGGATGCTCTTGATGATCTTGCCCATCCGCCGACCGAACACCTCGACAAACGCCCAGACTAACGGCGGGATGTCTTCTCGCCGCTCGCGAAGAGGCGGCACGTGGATGGGAAAGACATTCAGACGGTGATAGAGGTCGGCTCGGAACTTGCCCTCGTGCACGGCCTGCTCGAGATCCCGGTTCGTTGCCGCGACGATCCGCACATCGACCGACATGGTCTTGGGACTTCCCAGGCGTTCGAACCGGCCATCCTGGAGGACTCGCAGCAGTTTTGCCTGCAATTCAACGGGAAACTCGCCGACTTCGTCCAGGAACAGGGTGGAGTCGTCGGCAATCACAAACCGCCCAACCTGCGCCGAGGCAGCACCAGTGTAAGCTCCCGCCTCCCTTCCGAAAAGCTCGCTTTCAATCAGTGTGGCAGGCAGCGACGCACAATTGACGATGACCATCGGGCGGTCTTTGCGGCTGCTCAACTCGTGAATCGTCTGGGCCAGCAACTCCTTACCGGTTCCTGTCTCGCCGAGGAGGAGTACGGGGGCGTCGGTGGCCGCCACACGTTCGGCCTCAGAAAGGACCCTCTTAAGGGCGTCGCTCTGGCCGATGATCCGCCCGTGATGGTGCTTCAGGACAACCTGCTCCCGCAGATAGAGATTCTCCTGTTCGAGGCGAGCGCGAAGGGCCTCATTTTCGGCCAAGGCGGCGCGAAGCGTCTCTTCCGACTTCCTCCGCAACAGGGCATTGGCAAACACTTCGCCGATCATCTGAAGACGGGAAACAACTTCCGCCGGCCACTCGCAGCAGCGTTGAAGAAAAGAGAAGGTGAGCGCACCCAGAATCGTGCCGCCCGCCTTGAGTGGAATGCCGATGGTGGACCTGATTCTGTGCGTAACGCAATAACTCCGTTCCGCTTCTGCTTCCAACGGCAGGTCCTCGGGCAGGCACCTCAAAAAGATGGGCTTGCCGGAGCGAAGCTGTTCCATGTACCAGGGGAGCCGCTCGAAAGGAAACGATCCCACGGGAAACGGTTTGCAGTCGAAAACCGCGCAGGAATGTGTCACGAGCGCGAGTCGCTTATTGCCGGCGAACTCGAATACGGTACTTCGGTCGTTTCCGAAAAACTCCACGAGCACTTTCAGGCTGCGGTCGATCGTCTCGTCAAGTTGCTCGGAAGGCGCGTTGACAAAATCGGCTGAAAGGTCTGCAAGCAGCTTCTCGAACCGCAAGCGTTCCTCCATCGCTGCCTCGGATTGTCTGCGATCGGTGATGTCCACGGACGCGCCGAGCATCCTTGCCTGGGCAATTCCGGTGGCCGGATGATACCGGCCCCGAGCTGCGATCCAGCGCAGGGCCCCGTCCGGCAGGACGACCCGATATTCGCCCCGATAATCCGTCCGGTTTTCAATCGCACGTTGCACTGCCCGGTGGACCGAATCCCGGTCCTGCGGATGGATCCGCTGGAGAACGGTCTCAAAGTGGATGTCTTCGTCGGAAGGAAATCCAAATATCCGGCGCCAATTCTCCGTAGCCCAAATCTCGTTTCGCACGACATTCCACATCCAGACACCGACGCCGGCCGCCGTTGTGGCCAGGCTCAGCCGCTCCTCACTCTCCTGCAGGGCCTGATCCGATCGTCTCCGGGCGATGGCATTCGCAAAGATCTGCGCCACCAGTTGCAGCCGCTGTACGAGTGCTTCCGGCCAGGGCCGTTCCTTCTGCATGTCGTTGAACGACAATGCGCCGACGAGCGGTCCACCTCCCGCCGCGAGCGGAATCGTCAACGTGGTCTTGATGCCGAAATGACGCCAGACTTCCCGGTCTCGGGCTGCCTCGGGCGGGAGTTCCTCCATGGATGAAACGGCGACTACTTTGCCGGCTCGCAGTTGTTGGAGACACCAGGGAAAATGCTCCTCGGCATCCATCGGCTCAGGAGCCGGCGGCCCTTCCACCGATCGATAGAGGTGGCTGAGCGCAAGGAATCCGGGAGACTCGGCCGACCACTGCCAAAGCGCCGACAAGTCCAGCCCCAGGCATTGGCAGACGCGACGCTGAGCGTCTTCAATCTCGTGGTCGACCTCGTCAGGGGGTAGGTTGATGAACTTCAACGAAAGACCGGCAATGAGCGCCTCAAAACCCAAGGGTGTTTCGAGTTCTTCGTGCATGCCAGTCGGCTCCTCCCAGGCCTGCCTGAACTCGGAGACGTCGCGATCACTTGCTGCGTCGCCGGCAACGATCGTTGCGATTTTCTCAACCATACACGGCCCTCTGGACTGCCCGGCAGGTGGCGCGGTTCGCCTGATCGCGCACCAAGGCCACGAACGACTTTTGATCACCCGTATCGTACGCCTCCGCAGGCAAACCGGAAACAAGGGAGATGACAATATCTCCAAAATATTGGAGGCAACAACCTCCGCGTCTCACCGGCCATCTACAGCGCAGGCTGCGCAAAGTCTTATTTGGGAGGGAGTTATCCGTTTCTGGTCCTCGATCTGGCCGATTTGGTACATCCCTTGCACTCCGTCTCGCACACCGGAAGTTCCACTTAACAGGAGTGATGCGGGGCAAGACTGACATTGAAGCCGTCGGTTGGACGCCGTTTTCCCAATCATACAACCTCCCAGGAGAGAAAGAATGTGCTGCACCAGATTCAAACGATGGGGTCGCTGCGGACTGGCGGCGGTCATGGCCAGCCTGGTCCTGGCCTTTGCCGCTGGCGCCGCGGAACCGGCACCCGAGAGTAGCCCGGAAGACAACGCCATCCGGGCCGCCGTGCAGTTGTACGTTGCGGCATTCAACCAAGGGGACGCAAAGGCCTTGGCGGCCCTCTGGTCGCCGGAGGCGGTCTATATGAACCCGATCACAGGCCAAGAGGTCATCGGCCGCACGGAGATCGAGAAACAGTTTGCGGGGATTTTCACGGAGATGAAAGGAGCGAAGCTGGAGGTGCAGACGGATTCCGTGCAGTTGGTCTCGCCGAATGTGGCGATCGAACGCGGAACGGCCAAGGTCACTGGCGCGGAGCAGACACCCGAGCCGTCCGAATACACGGCCGTCTACGTGAAGCGCGACGGCCAATGGTTGCTGGATCGCGTGACTGAGGAAGATGTGGTCTCACCCCCGTCGCATTACGAAGAGCTCAAAGAGTTGGAGTGGATGATCGGCACCTGGGTGGACCAGGACGAGCAATCCCGGATTGAAACCGTCTGCCAGTGGACCAAGAACCGGAATTTCATCACCCGTTCCTTCGTTATGTCGGTTCAGGATCGGATCGATATGGCCGGCATGCAGATCATCGGCTGGGATCCGGCAGCCAAGCAGATCCGTTCGTGGGTCTTCGATTCCGATGGTGCGTTTGGCGAGGGCGTCTGGAACAAGCAGGGCAACCGCTGGTACATCCAGTCCACCGGCATCTTGCCCGACGGCGGCAAATCCTCGTCCACGAACATCATGACCTGCCTTGACGACAACACGTTCACCTGGCAGTCGATCAACTGCGAGGCGGGCGGCGAGCTCCTGCCGAACGTTGACGAAGTGGTTGTGGTTCGCCAACCGGCGGCCGAGTGATGGGGCGGATATGCCCTGGAGCCTGCGGATTGAAAGTCAAATCAAAACACCAGACACGAGGTGGATTCATGAAACGGTTATCTCTGCTACTGATGGTTTTCTCAGCGGCCTATCTGCTGACGGCGAGTGACTTGCTGGCCCGGGGTGGGGGCGGCGGTCGTGGCGGCGGTGGTGGTGGAGGTATGTCTCGAGGTGGCGGCGGTGGGGGGGGCATGTCTCGCCCTTCGGCGAGCCGCACGCCGTCGGTGAGCAGGCCGAGCCCTCGCCTGTCGACTCCGAGCGCGTCGCGTCCGAGCGCGTCGCGTCCGAGCGCGTCGCGTCCCAGTGTTTCGGGGCCGAGTGTCAGGCCTCCCAGTATGTCGCGGCCAAGTGGCGGCGCACGGCCGAGTGTCGGGACACGTCCGAGCCCCGGCGCACGCCCCGGCGTCGGTCCGGGTCCGAGTACTGGTGCACGCCCTGGCGTTGGCGCTGGCCCGGGTGCGGGTGCGGGTGCACGGCCAGGCCCCGGCATCGGTGCTGGGGCTGGCACGGGGGCACGGCCGGGCACAGGCGTGGCCACACGGCCTTCGGCGGGCCAATTGCAGAATTTCCTGGACCTTGGAGCGCCGGGCGGTGGTGGGGCTCGTCCGGGCACGCTTCCGGCAACGCGGCCTGGTAACCTGGCGGGCGCGGTTGCGGGGGGCGTCGCGGGCGGTGCGGCCGCCGAATTCCTGCGAGATTCAGGCGCCCGTCCCAGTACTCTGCCGGCCACCGGCCAGCGACCCGGTCCCGGTGTTGGCGAGCGTCCGGGTGTTGGCGAGCGTCCGGGTGTTGGGGAGCGTCCGGGTGTTGGGGAGCGGCCGATCGCCGGTCAGCTTCCGGGGGATCGCCCGTTGGCCTCCAACCGTCCCGACCGAATCGAGAATCGCCAGGAGTGGCAGCAGAATCGCGTCGAACGGCGCGACGAGATTCGTAACCACATCGACGACCATCCGATCCGCGATTTCTGGTCCGATCATCCGATGTGGGGCGCATGGGCGATCACCCGTCCGTTCCGTTGGGCCACGTGGGGCGCGGTGACGGGCTGGGTCGGTTACGGCTGGACGGATCCTTACGCCTACGGTTACGGCGAGAACATCTACTATGAGGACAATTCCGTTTACTATGGCGACGAGGTCGTGGCCACGGCGGAAGAATACGCGATGCAGGCGGAACAGATCGCCGCCAGCGCCCCGGAGGTGGCCCCGGACCAAGCCGAATGGATGCCGCTGGGCGTGTTCGCGCTGACGCCCGATGGCCAGGCCTCCGGCCCGGAACCAACCCTGTTTCTGCAACTGGCGATCAGCAAGGAAGGGATCATCAGCGGTACATTCAACAACTCGGCCACCAACAGCACACAGACCATCGAAGGCATGGCCGACAAGGCCAGTCAGCGTGTGGCCTGGAACGTGGTCGGGAAGACCCGGCCGATTATGGAAACGGGCATCATGAACCTGACCGAGGATTCTGCACCGGCGCTGGTCCATTTCGCGGACGGCACGACCCAGCAATGGCTGATGGTGCGGTTGAAGGAGCCCTCAACGGATGCGCCCTAACCGAACGGGAGAGTCTCTCACGGATATGCTTTGAACGCCTCTTCTATCGTGATCCAGCCAACCGGCTCACCTATCTGGAGAAAACCATCATGTATCGAAAAACTGCTTCTGCCCCGGTTATGTCGCTCGCTCTTCTGTTGATGCTCACGGCCGTCACCCGAGGTCAGGCAGCCGAGCAGCCTGCCCGCTTCGGTCCCCTGCTCGGCCGAGTCCCGGCGGGCGCCAACACGCTGATCATGCTCGATGTCAAAGCGATTCGAAGCAGCCTGTTTATGGTCAACACGCCGCCATCCGAGAAGACGATTCGAGCTCAGATGAGTCGCTATGTTTTTGGCGGCAAGGAACTTGACAAAGCCGTGCTCGCCGCCGACCTGGATCTCGTCAGGCTCGCGCCCAATTGGGAAGCGGCCGCCATCGAAACCAACGTCGACATTGTGCTGGCCGACATCGCCCAACGTCAGAATGGCCGGGTTGAGCAGCTCGGCAGCATGCAGGGCGTCTGGCTGCCGATGAACGCCTATTTGGTCCCGTTCACGTCACGACTCATCGGCATGCGATTCCCCGCCGATCGCCAATTCGTCAGCAACTGGGCCAATCATCCGGCCCTGCCCGACACCAGTGCCCTTTCGCCTTATCTGCGTGAAGCGGCCACCTACCCCGAGACGGTCGGCACGGAGATCATCATGGCCCTCGATCTGGAAAACGCCATGGATCCCGGCGTCGTCCGCCAGAATCTCGAGGATACCCAGGCGATCAAGGGAAAGAACGTCGATCTGGACCGACTCGCCCAAGTGCTGGCGAGCATACGGGGGGTGACGCTCGGATTGCGTGTGACGACCAATGTGAGCGGAAGCTTGCGAATCGATTTTCGCGAAGACATCACGATGACGGCCGATTACGCGAAACCCCTGATTCTCGAGAAGCTTGGCAAGTTCGGAGCAATGATCGACGACTTCTACGAATGGGAGGCCCGAGTAACCAAGAATACGCTGTTCTTGAGCGGCACACTCTCGGCGCAAGGGCTGCGCCGAGTATCCCTGTTGATCGACCCGCCCACTCCTGAACTGGCTGCCTCCACCGGTTCCGACGCTGCGGCGGGCAGTTCCGGGGCAGCGGGCACCGCCGGCACGTCCGGAGCGCAGGTGACCGCCCAGAAGACGCTCGAGTACTACAAGGCGATGGAAGCACTCGTCGACGACGTGAAGGACTCGAATTCAAAAAACGTGGTCGGTACCGGCGAGGTGGCTATCTGGATGGATCGCTACGCCAGGAAGATCGACCAGTTGCCGATCCTTGGTGTGGATGAGCAATTGGTTGACTTTTCGGCCACCATCGCCCAGGCACTTCGCGATATGGGTTTCCAGTATCGCGGGGTCGGTATCGAAGCCAGCAAGTATTCGAACAACGCCGGAAGAGAGGGGGGAATTTTCGACGGTGACTATGGCTACGGCTACTCCGGTGGTTATTGGGGCGGGTACGACGGAAACGGCTGGGAGTTTCCTCATAAGACACTGGCCTCCAGCACAGTTGCCAAACGTGTTGGCCGGGCCAACGTCTCCGGAAACCGGGCCGACCTCTGGCGCCAGATCGACGACGACATGGCCAAAGCCCGTCGGGAACTGACCAAACGCTACCAGATCGAGTTCTGAACAGGCGTTGCTGTCGAAGTCGCGGGACATCGGCAGGGGTTGATGGGATCGCTGTCAGCGCTGGATTTCGTCAGGGCTGGATGGGCGTGCGTTTCCGTTCGCTGCGGTCGGCGAACCATTGGATGACGTAGTAGAAGACGGGGGTCAGGAAGATCCCGAAGGCCGTCACGCCGAGCATGCCGCTGAAGACGGCGACGCCCAGAGTGCGCCGCATCTCGGCTCCTGCTCCGCTGGAAAGCATGAGGGGAACCACGCCGAGGATGAAAGCGAACGACGTCATCATGATCGGCCGCAACCGCAGACGGCAAGCGGCAATGGTGGCGTCGTAGCGGGGCATGCCCGATTCCCGCTTGGCCTTGGCGAATTCGACGATCAGGATCGCGTTCTTGCTGGCCAACCCCACGAGAACGATGAAGGCAATCTGCGTAAAGATGTTGATATCCATCTTGGCGATGGCCACGCCGGTCACGGCGCAGAGGATGCACATCGGAACGACGAGAATCACGGCCAGCGGCAGGGACCAGCTTTCGTACTGCCCCGCCAGGACCAGGAACACCAGGAGCACGGCGCCGCCAAAGACAAACAGCGTGGTGCTGCCGGCGAGGATCTGCAGATAGGTGACCTCGGTCCATTCGAACCCCATGGTCGATGGCAGGCTCTGTTTGGCAAGGCGTTCCATGATGGTGATCATATCCCCCGTGCTGACGCCGGGCGCGGTGGCGCCGTTGATCGACGCTGCCGGATACAGGTTGTAGCGATTGATCACAAAGGGACCGCTCGCGTCTTCAACGCTGAGCAGAGTTCCGATGGGGACCATCTGGCCCCGGCGGTTGCGCACGTGCAGGCGGCGAACGTCGTTGCGATCCATGCGGAAGCGGGTATCTGCCTGGACATTCACCTGCCACGTGCGGCCAAACAAGTTGAAGTCGTTGACATACAGCCCTCCCATGTTGGCCTGGAGCGCGTCGTATACCTCGTCCAGGGAAACGTCCATCGCCCCGCACTTGGTGCGGTTCACGTCGACAAACAACTGGGGCGCATTGGCTCGGAACACGCTGACCAGTCCCACCAATCCGGGCTCGGAGTTGCCCAGGGAGATCAGGTTGTCCGTCTGAGCCTGAAGCGTATCGACGCCCACGCCCGCACGGTCTTCGATCATGATCTTGAAGCCCCCGGCGGTTCCGAGCCCTCGGATGGGCGGAGCTCCAAGAACCGTGACCTTGGCTTCGCTGACCTGCTGCGAGAGCTGGTTGCGGAGGGAGGCGATGATCTTGTCGGCACTCAGGCCGGCGGCGAGCCGTTCTTCGAAAGGATCCAGAATGACGAACATCGTTCCCAGATGGGATCCGTTGGCCTGCAAGACGAACGACATTCCCGCGATGCGGATCGTATGGCCGATACCCGGCGTCGAACGCATGATTTCGTCGACGTGTTCCATGGCCTTCTCTGTCCGTTCCAACGAGGCGGAGTCGGGCAACTGCACGACCGCGAACATGTAACCCTGGTCCTGGTTCGGGATGAAGCCGGTGGGAACCCGGTGGAACGTCCAATTGGTCAGATAGAGCAGTCCGGCATAGACGACAAGTACAAGCACGCTGACTCGAAGTAATCGCCCCACCGCCCGGGTGTAGATGGAAGTGGAGAACGCGAACGTCATGTTGAAGAGCTTGAAGAACCAGCCGAACGAGAAATTGAGGAGCCTTGCCAGCGGATCGAGTTGCGTGTGACGAGGTTTCAGCAGGATGGCGCACAAGGCGGGGCTGAGCGTGAGCGAGTTGAACGCCGATAGGACCGTGGAAACGGCGATCGTCAAGGCGAACTGGCGGAAGAACAATCCGGTGATTCCCGAGACGAAGATGCAGGGAACGAACACGCAGGTGAGCACCAGGCCGATGGCGATCAGCGCGCCGGAAACCTCCTCCATGGCCTTGTGCGCGGCCGCCAGCGGCGAGAGTCCCTGCTCGATGTGGTGTTCGGCGGCCTCGACCACGACGATCGCGTCGTCGACCACAATGCCGATGGCCAGCACCAGCCCGAACAGGGAAAGCATGTTCAAACTGAAGCCCATCACGGCCATGGCGGCAAAGGTGCCGATAATCGCCACGGGCACGGCGACCAGCGGGATCAGCGCCGAACGCCAGTTCTGCAGGAACACGAGCACGACGACCGCTACCAGGATCACCGCGTCGCGCAACGTCTTGAAGACCTCGCGGATCGACTCGCGGATATAGGGGGTGGTGTCGTAAACGATGCGGTACTCGACGCCTTCCGGGAATCGTTCGGCGAGTTCCTTCATTTTCGCCTTGACGCGATCCGAGGTCTCGAGCGCGTTGGAGCCCGGAAGTTGAAACACCCCGATACCCGCGGAGGGCATGCCGTCCATACGCGTGGTGGCGTCGGCGCTTTTCGCGCCCAATTCGACCCGCGCGACGTCGTGGAGCCGCACGAGCTTTCCCTGGCCGTCGGTCTTGACAATGATATTGGCAAACTGCTCCGGATCTTCAAGCCGTCCCAGGGTGGTCATCGTGTACTGAAAGTCGATCCCCGGGGCCGCGGGCTGCTGCCCGACCTGGCCCGCCGCGACCTGAACGTTCTGCTCGCGGAGGGAACGCACGACGTCGCCCACGGTCATGTTTCGCGACGTCAATTGATCCGGGTCGAGCCAGATCCGCATGCTGTAGGCTTGCTGCCCAAAGACCATGGCTTCGCCGACTCCGTCGAGCCTGGCTAATTCGTCGCGGACGAAGATCGTGGCGTAATTGTTGAGATAGAGCTGATCGTAGGTTTGGCTGGGTGAGACGAGGTTGACCATCAACATCAGGTCGGGAGATCGCTTCGTGGTGGTCACGCCTACCGCCCTGACCACGTCCGGTAAGGTGGGCGCCGCCAATGCGACGCGATTCTGGACGAGGACCTGCGCCAGATTGAGGTCGGTTCCCACCTTGAAGGTCACCATGAGGCTGTAGGAGCCGTCGTTGCTGCACTGGGACGACATGTAGAGCATGTCTTCCACGCCGTTCACCTGTTGCTCGATCGGAGCTGCAACCGTGTCGGCAACGACCTTGGCGCTGGCGCCGGGATAGGTGCACGTGACCCGCACCGTTGGGGGCGTGATCTCCGGATACTGCGAAACCGGCAACCGGAACACTGCTGCCAGCCCAAGCAGAGTAATGATGATCGAAGGCACGGAGGCCAGGATCGGACGATCGATGAAGAACCGCGAAAACATCAGCCGCTACCTCTTGACGCCCCGTTCGAACCAGTCTCGTGTCTCCACTGGATCGGCGACGTTCTTATGGGGCACGGCCGCCCGCTCCTGGATCGGCCCCCTGCCTGGCCTCCGCGGAAGCGGCAACGTTCACGGCAAGCGTCCCGCCCGCCAGAGGTTTCGGACTCACGGTCGATCCACTCTGGGCTCGTTGCAGACCTTCGACGATGATCCGATCCTCCGGACCAATGCCCGATCGGATTTCGCGAAGTCCGTCGTGGAGCGACCCCAACTCCACAGAACGACGCACGACAACGTTCTTCCCGTCAACCGCCAGCAAGAACTTCGTCTTCAGGTCCGTGCCGATCGCCCGGTCCGGCACGAGCAAGGCGGGGCGGGGCGGGCCGAACGGGATCCGCACTCGCACGTAGAGTCCGGGAGAAAGGCAGGCGTTGGGGTCCTCGAACACTCCCCGGGCCTGGATGGAGCCCGTTTCCCGGTTGACCTTGTTGTCGACGAAGTCCAGTTTGCCGACGTGAGGAAACCCGGCTTCGTTGTCCAGACCGATCTCCACAGGCACGTCGAGCTTTTCGATCTGGTCCAGGAGCGACTTCCCTTCGGCCTGCCAGAGCGAGCCCAGGTATTTCAACAAGACCGGTTCCTCAATGTCGAAATAGGCGTAGACCGGCTTGGTGGTGACAACCGTCGTGAGAACCATGGCCTCGTCCAACCCGGGTTGGACGAGATTGCCCTCGGTAATCCGTCTTCTGCTGACGCGACCATCGATGGGGGAGACGACCTTCGTGAACTCCAGGTTCAATTCGGCATTGCGCAAGTTGGCCTCGGCCGATTGGATCGACGCCTTGGCAACTGCCAGTTGCGCCACATTGTCTTCGTATTCGTCCTCGCTCACCGCTCCGGACGGACGCAACCGCTCCGTGCGGGCGAGATCCGTTTCGGCCCTCACGAGGGTGGCCTGCAATCGGGCCAAATCCCCCCGTGCCTGATCCAACGCGGCCTGGTAGGGACGTGGATCGATCTCAAACAGCACGTCGCCCTGCTTCACCTCCTGGCCGTCCTCGAAATTCACTTTGACGATGTAGCCTGTGACCCGGGCGCGGATTTCAACTTCTCCAACCGGCGCCGTCTGGCCCGGAAACTCGAAGTAGTCGGTCACGTTTTTCACCGTCGGATGGGTCACTTCAACCTCCGGCGGCGGGAGGGCCGGGGCTTTGAGCGGAGTGGCACTGGACATTCCACATCCGCTCAAGAGGACGGCACCGCCCAGGAGCATGCCGGCAGCGGTCATCCAGCGACCGGGGGAGCAAACAGCAGGTTTCATTTCTGGCACGAAACGGTCTCCGTAGCATGCAGAATTCGAGTCACGGTCCGCGAAACCAGCCGGCTGCGAATCACGGTCTAGTTCGCTCCCTGCCACCGGGTGCCTGGCGAGGAGGGGCAGCAAGGCCTCCTTGGAGTGGTCGGCCGCACCAGTTCTCAGAGCGCAAACGGCGCGACGCAACGGGAATCATCCCACGAAATGCCAAGCTACCCATCCTAATGACCGGCCAGTCAGTATTCAATGCACGCAATCCGGTTTTCCCCGCGGCAATGAAAGTCGACGAAAGTCGCTTTCCTTTACGGGGCCACCGAATCAACGAACTTTGCGAGATACGCGTCGCCGGTTGCGAACACGGCACGTTCAGATTTGGTGAGACTTCGCTTGGGTTCGCCGGAAAGCGAGCGGCAGTACTGAACCCGATCGATTCGTTGCGCGTCAGTCACGGCAAGACTGGCGGGATGGGGCGTACCGGGCATGCCGAGGGGTACACGCAGTCTGCCCGATTGGGGGTGCCATGTCAGCTGTCTCCAAGGCGAGGTGCTTGTCGGACCGCGCGACATTAGAATGGGCTGTGTCCCGGGAGAGAGGGGAAGTCGAACTTCTCTCAGATCGGCCGATGAGGGCCAGTTCCCCGGGCGAAAGTGCGGTGACCAGGCGGCTGTAATGAACCCTTTCGGAGAAGTACCTATGGGTCGAGTTCTCGCACTCCTATTTCTTGTTTCAGTTTCGGCCGCTGCAGCGGCCGAGCCGGGCCTGACCTTTCAATCCGAAGGCAACGGCATCTATGCCTTCCATACCGGCACGCTCAGTGGCCGGTTGCGGCTCGACGGGAAGAATCAGGGAATTGAAGAACTGATCTATGTCCCGTCGGGGCAGGAAGTTACGTATGGTGAAAGAAAGCTCTCCGTGATGAGCCACTACCGTGTGTTTACGACCGGCTTGCGCTATGGAGACGCCGCCCGCGACTGGCCCACCGAATGCAGGGTTCTGCCGGACGGGGCCGTTGAGGCAGTCTTCAAGCCAGAAGGGAGCTACCCGTTTACGCTGAGTGCCGTCTTTCGGCTCGCGTCGGCCGATGCGATCGATGTGGAGACGATCGTGACGGCCAAAGAAGACCTGTCACGTTTCGAAGTCTTCCTGTCGAACTATTTCGGCGCTGGATACGATGTGTCGGTCTACGTTGTCGAGTCTCTTCGATCGCCCGGCAAACCCGTATTCCTCCGCGGAGATCACAACCCGCTCGTGGCTGGGAACTATCTCCTCTTTCCGCGGGATCGCCAGTCGGTGCTGACCGTGTTCGACGGGCGTTGGGAGCAGCCGCCGAGTCCGGTCGAGTGGTGCATCACCCGCTACCTGGCCGCACCGATCGGCGTGCGCCGTCACAAGGAGACTGGCCTGACGGCAGTCGTGATGGCTACGCCGGAAGACTGCTTTGCCGTGGCCACCCCCTACAATCAAGATCCTCCTGACGGCGTGGCGAACCATCGATCGCTCTACCTCTCGCTGTTCGGCAAGGATCTGGCAAAGGGTGATACGGTTCGCGCGAAGAGCCGGTTGCAGATTCTCGCCAGTCCAACCGATGAGGCGATCGAGAACTGCTACGCGGCCTATGTTCGTGATCTCTGAAACCTGTCCAACAACGATCCCTCCTGTTCCTACCTCCCATGCGCATCCCTGCCAGGATGAACGCCTACTTCGTCGGGCCGGTGTAGGACGACAAGGGCACGTTCCACGTCTGTTGGGTATGGCGCGACACGCCGGACTGCGCATCGAACCATGATCTCTGCTACGCCCGCAGCCGTGACCTCATTCATTGGGAAAGGAGCGACGGGAAGCCGTTGGCACTTCCCATTACCTTGGCGACGGCCGAAGTGGTCGATCCGGTGCCGGCCGGCGGTGGGATCATCAATGGAAACACGAGGATCGGCTTTGATTCGGAAGACCGTGTCATCCTCAGTTACCACAAGCACGACGCCGAAGGTCATACGCAAATCTACAACGCCCGGCGGGAGCTGGACGGCTGGAAGATCACTCAGGCCAGCGACTGGAACTATCGCTGGGATTTTCAGGGTGGAGGATCGATCGTGTTCGAGATCCACGTGGGCGCCGTTTCGGTGACGGACGACGGCCTGCTCGTTCAGACTCACGGTCACGCCAAGCAACGCGGAGGGCACTGGCAACTGGATCCGGCAACGCTCAAGCCAGTCGGCCCCGCACCAGGTGAGCCGAGTTACCCGGCGTCGCTAGGGCGCGTGGAATCCGGATTTCCCGGGCTGGCGATTCGCCGGGCGGAAGACGCCGGCACCACGGAAGATGGCCGCGTCCGCTACATTCTGCAATGGGAGACACGCCCTGCCAACCGCGATCGTCCTTATCCTGGGGATCCGCCGCCACCGAGCATGCTGCGGGTGCACAAGTTGGTTCGCTAAATGAATAGCCTTGCGAACAACTAAGGCCGGCGCTTATTAGACTCGTTGCCATTCTCGTCGGGCTTGTGCTGGAATATCCAGGTGTGGCATAGGTCAGCGACCTTGACTACCAGGGGTAGGTCGTCGCGGCTGAAGCTCGTCGAGTCTTTCCACTGGTCGCCATCGCGGTAGGTACGGGACAACGTGACGTTGTACATCGCGCCGTTCTGGGTCTCGTTCTCCCAGATCGCCGCTTTGACCCGACCGAATCGTACCTCGTGAACTGGTTTCTTGGGCATTCTGATTTCCTTCATTCTAAAGCCGGTGAGACGATTGCCGCGCTGGCTGTCTTCTGGCCGTTGGGGCCCTTCTGCGTGGTTCGTGGTCAAGGTTGATATCCAAGGAAGTTCTCACCCACCGCACTTCTTGCAGGGTTGACCTTCGTTGGCGGTGCAGGGACGACCTTTGCTCTTCTTATAGTAACGGCAGGTGCTGTTGTGACGGACGCCGCTGCTGGCGGTCAGCCAATAGTCGCCGCCGGCTACGGAGACCGGTGGGGAGGTTGCGGAAGGAACGGGTGGTGCCGGCGGAGTCTGCACAGCCGCTTCGATGACCGCGGGAGGCGTGCTGGCTTCGAAAAAGCGCGAAAGATCCTTGACCGGCTGTCCTTCCGTCACCGGGATTGCGCCGGCAATCTTGCTCTGCTCCTGACGCCATTGCCATGGTGCAGTGGGTTGCTGTTCGGACTGCCACAGGCCGCGCCGCGCGTTGCGGGCAGACTCCTGCGCCCGAGCCAGGGTGGTGGAAGGACAGCCGGCCGGATCGTACCATGCGATTCCTTCACGGACGAGCAGCGTGTTTACGCAGCCGTCGCTGTAGAGAATACCACGAACGCGGGTGCGTACCGGTTGGCGTTCGGGCCGGGCAGATTCTACCGGTGCGGGGGTGATCGGCTGAACGTTGGAAGATGCGGCAAGGTGGGGGAGAACGAGCAACTGGGCTGGTTTCTGCAGGACCCTCAAGTGGAGGACCTGCGCCGCCATGTCCCCCGACGGTTGCCCTTTCTCGGGGGCGTCGATACCAGCGAGGTCGACGATGTAGACGATGCTGTCTGCAGTCAGATGCAGAGTATCGCCGTCGACGATGGCGGTGACGTGGCCCTGAATCACCTGAGCAGTTGTGGTGGGGGAGCGCTGATTCGACTGGGGCGAATCGGCGGCAACGCTCCATGTGGCGATGTTGAGAACGAGGAGCACACAGGTCCGAAGAGTCGTTTGCAGACGCCGTGGAGGCAATAAACCCCCAGGGGTGACCAACCGCGACCGAAGACTCCGCAGCAAGTCCGTGCCAATCATCGACGCCGCCCGCATGAGAATGGAGGTAGGGTAGGGATGCATGCAAACGATCGTTTGTCTTGCAGCCCGCAAATAGCCCCAGATTCTAGTAGGCGAACGAAACGGATCAACTAGGGGGAACCAAGAACTTGCACGAAAGTAGAGGATTTACACCGATGATTGATGAATATCAGGGGTGTTTTTGTGCAGCCGCCCCTGGAGCGGGGGGTGTCGATGGTGGTCCCTGATGCGATCCGGGCCGGATCATTCACGAGGGTGGGAGACATTCAAACCAACGAGCGGCGGTGAGCCGAGTCCCACGCAAAGCTTGGGGAGGTGATGCAACGATCGTCGCGACGGCCGAGTCGCCCAGACGAACAAGGCGGGAAGCCGAATGAAGCCGGGAAGGAAGCCTCGGGGCTCTCGGGGCTCGGCTATAGGACTTCTTTGCTGACGATGACGACGTCTTCTTCCTGGTCATCGTTGAGTTCGAAGCCACGGTTGCGGAAGGTGGCGATCATGCGGGCATTGTCTTTGGAGGTCTCGGCGACGATCTTCTTGACGCCCCACCGCTTGGCGACTTCTTAGCAGTAGCCGGTCAGAAGTCCTCCGAGGCCGTGGCCGTGCCAGCGATCAACCACGATGACGGCATATTCGGCCGCGTGGTGATTGACGTCGGCGACGAGTCGTCCGACCCCGATAAGCTTTCGCTGGCCGTCCTCTTCGACTTCCGCCACGATGCCGATCTCGCGGTCGTAGTCGACAAAACAGTAACGGGCGGCCATTTCGTGGGTGGTTTCCTTGAAAAGATAGCTGAAACGGAACCAGAGCGACTGGGTCGAGCAACTACCCAGCAGATCGTGCCACATCGGTTCGTCTTCGGGCTTGATGGGCCGGAGAACGACTTCGGTACCGTCTTTCAGTTGCCGGACGGTGACGAACTCCTCCGGATAGGGGCGGATTGCCAGGTGTGCGAAGGGGCGTATGCTGTGAGCGACTGCGTCGCGATCGACCACGACACGTGCGTCGAGCGCGATGACCTCTTCTGGAGTGACCAGCAAGGGGTTCACGTCGAGTTCCTTGATCTGGGGATAGTCGGCCACGAGGTAGGAAAACCGCATGATGACCTCGATCAGCCGGTCGAGATTCGCGCCCGGCTTGCCGCGGTAACCCTTCAGGAGCGGCCATGACTTGAGCGATCTGAGCATACGGCGGGTGAGGGATTCGTTCAGCGGCGGCAAGGCCAGGGCCCGGTCCTGGAAGACCTCGGCCGCCGTTCCGCCCATGCCGACGAGTATGACGGAGCCGAAGATGGGGTCCCGTTTCGTTCCCAGGATGAGTTCGAAACTGTTGGGGTAGCTGACCATTTTCTGGACCGTCACGCCAACGATCACGGCGTCGGGGCGTTTGTCGGAGGCGTCGGCAATCATCTTGTCGAAAGCGGCTCGAACGGCCTGTTCGTTGCTCAGGTTCAGACGTACTCCGCTGACGTCGGTCTTGTGCGTAATCTGTGGCGAGTGGATTTTGAGTACGACGGGGTAACCTTCGGCCTCGGCAATCTCAACCGCCTCGTTAGCCGTGCGGGCCAAATGGGGCTTGGTGACCGGTATCTCGTAGGCTTCGAGGAACGATTTCGACACATGCTCGGAGAGGATCTCGCTGCCCTCGGTGAGGATGGTGTTAAGAACTCCGCGGAGTCGTTTGCGATCGAGGCTGAACGAGACCGGCAGGTCCCGGGGAGTCTCGTGCAGAATTTCCAGGTTGCGGGCGTAAGAGACCAGGTGCATGAAGGCCCGAATGGCCTTCTCCGGGGCGGTGTAGGAGGGGATTCCAGCCTCGTTGAGGATCTGCAGACCTTCTCGGACCATGCTCCCACCCATCCATGCGGCGAGGACCGGCTTGTGGGCCTTGGCGGCCACCTTGCCGACGGCATGCGCCGTGGCAGTGGGATCGGTCATGGCCTGGGGAGTTAATATTACGAGGACGGCATCGACGCCTTCGTCTTTGATGACAATTTCAAGGGCCTTGGCAAACCGGTCGGGGGGGGCGTCGCCGAGGACATCCACCGGGTTTCCGTGGGACCAGAAGGGGGGCAGACACTCGTTGAGCTTCTGGATCGTGTCGTCGGAGATCTTGGCAAGTTCACCGTCGAGGGCAATCAGGGCGTCGGTCGTCATCACACCGGGCCCGCCGGCGTTGGTGATGATGGCGAGCCGATCGCCGCGCGGCGGTTGCTGACGGGCGAGGAGTTCGGCGCAGTCGAACATGTCGTCGACTTCGAAGATTCGCACAATTCCCGCGCGCTGGAAAGCGGCCTCGTAGACGGCATCGACGCCGGCCATGGCGCCGGTGTGGGAGGCGGCTGCCGCAGCGGATTCCGAGAATCGGCCGGCCTTGTAGGCCACGATGGGCTTGGTGCGGGAAAAAGCCCGTGTGGCCGACATGAATTCCCGTGCGTGAGCCAGTGATTCAATATAAAGGATGATGGACCGGGTTTCGGTTGCCGAGCCGAAATAGTCGATCAGGTCGGCCATACTGACGTCGAGCATGTTGCCCACGGAAACGAAGTACGAAAAGCCGATTCCCTCGTCGATAGCCCAATCGAGCACGGAGGTGCACAGTGCGCCTGACTGGGAAATGAATCCGATGTGCCCTTTTTGCGGTGTGGATGCGGCGAAACTGGCATTGAGACTGATCCCGGGAACAATGATTCCCAGGCAGTTGGGGCCGAGGATCCGCATGCCGGGGAACTTGGCTTGCTCCGCGAGAACCTGTTGTTCGAGTTTGCGGCCTTCGGCTCCGATCTCGCGGAAACCGGCGGAGATGATCACGATGCCGCGGGTGCCGGCCTCGCCCAGGGAGCGAACGAGTTCCGGGACCGACGGTGACGGGGTGCAGATCACTGCCAGGTCTGGAGCGTGCGGAAGGGCTGCGATGTCTTTATAGGCGTGGATACCCTGGATGGATTCCCGCTTGGCGTTGACCGGGTAAACGACTCCGCGAAACCCCGAACCAACCAAGTTTCGCAGCACGGTGTAACCGACGCTTGTTGGCGTATCGCTGGCTCCGATTACGGCCACACGGTGAGGATCGAAGATCTTGTTGAGATTTTGAATGCTCACGTTCGACTCCTGTCAAGGCGGCAGGGCCGCCAACCCATGCGAGCTATCGCCCAACTGAATACGAGTTTCACAAGTCTGGGATGCCGAGCGGCAAGCCTTCCGGCCGGTGCAAAAGGTATCTCACATGAGAGGATCTGCACCAATGGGCGCTATCTTCCATCTGGAAACAGAGTCTCCCATTTGGTAGTTGTCGACGTAAATTGCAGAAGCGTTTAGGATTGCGACGCTGCGCCCTCTTGCGAAGCCTATACGCAATGGACCAGAGGAACCGATTAGGAGTCCTGGGAGGAATGCGCAGCCTGCCGCCATAGGGCTTCCAGCTTATCAAAGCCCGCTTTGCCGGGCTAGACTCGCGGCTGGGAGAAATCAGATCGTTCTAAACCGTGTTGTGGCAAGAACATGTGTTACCGCGATGTTTGAGATACGCGGCCAGTGCCTGCTTCCATGCCGACATGGGATGTCGTCCTTCGGTGGCGTCGTATTTGCTCCCGCTGAGGACACTGAATCGAGGGCGCTTTGCCCGGGAGGCATATTGGGCCATGGCAGTGGGTTCAACCTGCGGCTGGATCCCGGCAATCCGGAAGACTTCCACCGCAAACTGGTACCAGCTTGCATATCCCCTGTTGGTGAGATGGAACAGACCTGTAGCCCTTGCCGCCAGGAGCGACCGGATGCCGGCTGCCAGGTCGACCGTACCTGTCAAGGACGTGATTTGGTCGTTCACGACACGAAGGGGCTTTCCGGACCGTGCCAAGCGGAGCATCGTATCGACGAAATTGCCGGTCGCCGCAAAGCCTCGAACACCAAACAGACCGGCGGTGCGGACGATCAGGTGGTTGGAATGCTGAGCGACCACCTGTTCGGCCTCCCATTTCGTCTGCCCGTAGAGATTCAGCGGGTTCGGACCATCCGTCTCCAAATAGGGGGCTGACTTCTCTCCGTCGAAGACGTAATCCGTACTGATTTGCACGATTGACGATCCAAACCTCTCGCACGCTGCGACCAGGTTCTCCACGCCCTGGACATTGACGGCCCGGCACACCGCCGGTTCGAGCTCCGCCCGATCCACTTGCGTGTAAGCAGCCGTGTTGACCACGATTCCGGGACGGTACCGATGGACGGCCGCGAAGACCGCCTCCCGGTCGGTAATATCCAGATCGGGCAGGTCGAGGCCGACGGCGCTTGGGCCCAATTGCCGGCAGAGCTCGCTCCCCAGTTGGCCCCCGGAACCGGTAACGAGGATTGGACGCTGGAACACAGCAGCTCAGACCTCGTCAAGAGTGAACGGGCTGTCGGGGTCCTCCTCATGGCGGATTTCGTCGACATCTTCCCGGCGTCCGGATCCCGCGAACAGCCGGTCCGGTGCGTTGAAGAGGAGGGCGGGCTCCCCTCCTTCGTTGCGATAGCCATGGACGACCCCCGGCGGAATGAAAACGATCAGAGGACTGGAACTACCCATGACCAGTGTTGTTCGGTTTCCGCAGGTCGGGGAGTCAGGACGGGCATCCCAGGCCACCAATCGCAGGTTTCCCGGGCCGAAGCACGCAAAAAGGTCCGTCTGATAGCGGTGTTCGTGGGGACCCCGGCTGGCACCGGGCAGGGTCTGGCTGGCGTAGCTCATCGCCGGCTGAAAACCGAGTGGGAGTTCGTCGGAGCGAAACAACTCGGTGAGCCATCCCCGCGAGTCCTGGTGAAACGTGAGCTGGCGAATCACCAGACCTTCAATCGGCCCTTCTTTGTACATCGCAGGCTCTGCCAGTGTGGGCGCAAATATGCGCAGTTCAGGATTTGGCATATATCGATCAGTTAGAATCTAGACCTCGGTTCTTCTCTTCTCAACTCCGCAAGTCGACCAGCAGCAAAAGCGAATCCTGCCTGTGGAACGCGCCACATGCAGCCCTGTTTCTGGAGTTTGCCACCGTGGGGTGCGCCTCTCTCGGCCAGTGTCGCAAACCTCCAAATCAAGCGTTTACGTGCTCTCCACGACGAGCGGACCGTCGGGCCGCTCGAGAATCGAACGCAAATATTGCCCATAGTCGCCTGGCTGGGCGTCGGCCAGGACGCGAAACTTGTCGACCGAGATGAAACCCTTGCGAAGAGCGATTTCTTCGAGGCAGGCGATCTTCAGTCCTTGGCGGTGTTCGAGCGTTTCGACGAAATTGGCGGCCTGGAGGAGTGATTCGTGGGTCCCTGTGTCGAGCCAGGCGGTGCCTCGGCTGAGACGTTGAATTTGAAGCGTTCCTGTTTCGAGATAGGCCTGGTTGACATCGGTGATCTCGAGTTCCCCACGGGCCGAGGGACGCAATCCGGCGGCGATCTCAAGGCAGCGGTTGTCGTAAAAGTAGAGCCCGGTGACGGCATGATTCGACCGAGGATGCTCGGGTTTCTCGACGATCCGCAGGGGGGAACCGCTCGAATCAAATTCGACCACACCATAGCGTTGCGGGTTCTTGACCGGGTAGGCGAAAATGGTCGCCCCCTCGGGCCGAGCGGCCGTTTTCAGCAGAATCGCGTGGAGGCCGCCTCCATAAAAGATATTGTCTCCCAGGACGAGGGCCACACTCCCATCCCCAATGAACGAGCGGCCGATGATCAGGGCCTGGGCGATCCCCTCAGGGTGGGGCTGAACGGCGTATTGAATCGAGAGCCCGAGTTCATGTCCGTCACCGAGAAGGGTTTCGAAACTCTGCCGATGTTCCGGCGCGGTGATGAGCAGTATCTCCCGGATACCCGCCAGCATGAGCGTCGACAGGGGGAAGTAGACCATCGGTTTGTCGTACACCGGCAACAACTGCTTGCTGACGACCCGCGTGATCGGATGGAGCCGCGTTCCTGAACCGCCGGCCAGCACGATGCCTTTGCGTAAGCCGGATTCCATGCCACATCCTTTTCCAACAGTACCTGCATTTCGGCCGCAGGCTTCGCGTGCCCATTAACCTTCTCTGCCACCGCGTCGAACCGCCAGTCAGGGTAGCGATTGGAGCGGGGCATGTCGAGCCCTTCTCTGCCGCTCCAGCCGAACCACTTGACCTGCAGGAGGGAAGTCGACAAACTGTCGGCAGCTCTTCTCGAGGCCCGTACAGTTGTCGACATACGCAGCGGGAGACTCATCTTCATGAGCGGAGCAACCGAAAAGTGGATCCGTGCGCTGTGCCGTGGACTGGGGGGGAGCGGCTATCGGATGCTCGACGCCGTCGAGGCCGTGCAGCGAGAGTTGGGCTGCGTGGATTCGGCCGCGATGGACGTCATCGCCAGCGACATGAGCGTCCAGCGGGTTGAGGTGGAAGGGGTTGTGTCGTTCTATGCGTTTCTGTCGGAACATCCCCAGGGAAAGCTCGTGATTCGTCTCTGCAAGGACGTGATCGACCGCATGAAGGGAGCCGACGAGGTCGCCGCGGCCTTTCGCGACACGCTGGCAATCGATTTCGGCCAGACGTCTCCTGACGACAGATTCACACTCCAGCGGGTGCCCTGCATCGGCATGTCGGATCAGGCACCGGCGGCGCTGATCAACGATACGGTTGTGACCGATCTGGGAGCCGACCAGACGCGAACGATCGTGCAGCGATTGCTCAAGGATCCCGATCCCTCGAAGCTTGCCGTGCGGCTGGGCGACGGCAATAACGCCCACGACCTGGTCCGTTCGATGGTTCAGAACAACATCCGCCAGACTGACGCAGTGGTTCTGGCGGGAATGGAACCGGGAGCCGCACTCAAGAATGCCCTGGCGATGAGCCCGGTGGAAGTGATCAACGATGTGAAAACCTCGCGACTCCGGGGCCGCGGCGGGGCCGGCTTTCCGACCGGGCTGAAGTGGGAGTTCACCCGGGCGGCCGACGGAGACGAAAAATACGTGCTCTGCAATGCCGATGAAGGCGAACCTGGCACGTTCAAGGATCGGGTGATTCTGACCGAGCGGCCGGAGCTGTTTCTGGAGGGGATGGCGATCGCCGGCTATGCCATAGGCGCCCAGCACGGAATCCTCTACCTGCGAGCTGAATACGCCTATCTGCGCAGGTTCCTGCAACACACGATTGCGGATCTGCGGAATCGGACGCTCCTCGGCGAGGGAATCCTGGGTCGAAAGGCGTTTAACTTCGACGTGGAAATCCGCATGGGGGCTGGGTCCTACGTTTGCGGGGAAGAGACGGCGATGATCCGCAGTTGCGAGGGGCGGCGGGGCGATCCCAAGACTCGGCCGCCGTTCCCCGCCCAAAAGGGCTATCGCGATTGTCCGACAACGGTCAACAACGTGGAGACTTTCTGCAATGTAGCCCGAATCCTCGAATGCGGGCCCGGCTGGTTTGCCAAGATGGGAACTCCTGCTTCGAAGGGCACCAAATTGCTGAGCATTTCGGGCGACTGCTCGAAACCGGGCGTCTATGAGGTGCCGTTTGGGACTCGCCTGGCGGAGGTGCTCCAGCGGTGCGGGACATCCGATGTGGCAGCGGTGCAGATGGGAGGGCCGAGCGGGCAACTCGTTGGGCCGGTCGATTTTGATCGGCCCATCTGCTACGACCATCTGACGACCGGCGGCTCGGTGATGATTTTCGACTCCACGCGAGATCTATGGGCTGTCGTCGATCAATTCCTCGAGTTCTTTGCCGATGAGAGCTGCGGGTACTGCACTCCCTGCCGGGTCGGCAACGTGCTGATGAAGGAGCGTGTCGAACGATTGCTGACCGGACAGGGTGTTCTTCAGGACCTGGACTACCTGGAGCAACTGGCACACACGATCAAGATCGGAAGCCGCTGCGGGCTCGGGCAAACGTCGCCCAATCCGGTGCTGTCGGTTCTGCGAGGTTTTCCGGGAGCCTGCCGCGACAAGATCCGCCCGCTGGATTCAGCGATCCAGCCGGCGTTCGACATTCGAGCCGCGATCGGCCAGTCCGAACGACTCGCTGGGCGTCCTTCCCGTTATGCCTGGGAGTAAGGAGGTGCCATGGCTGACCTGATTCACCTGGCGATCGATGGAGTCGAGATCGAAGGCCGTTGCGGTCAGACGATTCTGGAAGCGGCCGATGAGGCGGGGATCTACATTCCACGCCTCTGCCATATGGCGGGGCTGGAGCCCTTCGGCAGTTGCCGGGTCTGCACGGTTGTGGCCAACGGGAGGTTTCAATCGGCTTGCACCCAGCCGGTTGCCGACGGGATGATTGTCGAGAATGAGACCGAGAAGTTGCGATCCCTTCGGCGCGACATCGTTGAGATGCTTCTTGTCGAGGGCAATCACTTCTGTATGTTCTGCGAAAAGAGCGGTAGTTGCCAGCTCCAGGCCATGGCCTATCGGCTGGGGATCACGGCCCCCAAGTATCCCTATCTTTGGTCGGAGCGGCAGATCGATGCCAGCCACAGTGGCCTGTTCCTCGACCGGAATCGATGCATCCTCTGCGGGCGGTGCGTCCGCGCTTCGCGGGACCTGGACGGCAAACACGTCTTCGATTTCGCCGGCCGGGGTGCCTCGCGGCGGATTGCGGTCAACGCCGAGGCGGATCTGGCCGACACGACGGTGGCTGTCGGCGATCGGGCCATGACGGCTTGCCCGGTCGGGGCCTTGATGGTCAAGCGGGTGGGTTTCAGGGTGCCCATCGGCAAGCGGCTCTACGACATCGAGCCGATCGGTTCGGATATCCAGCGCCGCCCTCAGCAGATGGACAGGAGTTAGCGATGGCCAAACCCAGAATTGCGACCGCCTCGCTGGCCGGCTGTTTCGGATGCCACATGTCCCTTCTGGATATCGACGAGCGAATCCTTGACCTGGCTGGGCTGGTCGAGTTCGACAAGTCGCCCATCAACGACAAGAAGGAGTTCGACCGACGGGTCGAGTTCGGACTGGTCGAAGGAGGCTGTTGCAGCGAAGAGAATGTCTGGGTGCTCAAAGACTTCCGCGAGCACTGTGATCTGCTGATCTCGATCGGCGATTGTGCCACCATGGGCGGTGTTCCCGCCATGCGAAACAACATCCCGCTATTCGAATGTCTTGACGAGGCTTACTGCAAGGGCCCGACCGTCCACAACCCTTCGGGTCGCTTTCCCGACGATCCGGAGATTCCGCTCCTCCTGGACCGCGTTTACACGTGCCACGAGGTGGTCAAGATCGACTACCACCTCCCCGGCTGCCCGCCCGCCGCCGAGACCCTTTGGCAGGCCCTCACAGCCCTCCTGAGCGGGAAGAATATTGAGTTACCCTGCGAACTGATCAAGTACGACTAAGAAACCCTCACAAAACGTATGAGTCTCCCACGGGCATGGATGTGCACAGCCGGTGGTTTTGTTAACGGCTCCAAGAAGGTTTGTTTCGGATTCTCAAACCGACATCTGAGATTCCTGCACATCTGCCGATGGTGTGAATGTCATGACGACGAGCCCAAAGCGAGTTGTGATCGAGCCCGTGACCCGTGTCGAAGGGCACGGTAAGGTCTCGATCCTGCTGGATGAAGAGAATCGCGTAGTGCAGACGCGATTGCACATCGTCGAGTTTCGCGGTTTCGAGCGATTCATCCTGGGCCGCCCCTATTGGGAAGTGCCGGTGCTTGTGCAGCGTCTGTGCGGAATCTGCCCGGTGAGCCATCATCTGTGCGCGGCCAAGGCGATGGATCGGATCGTCGGCGGGGAAGACCTGACCCCGACGGCCGAAAAGATCCGGCGGTTGATGCACTACGGGCAGACCTTCCAGTCGCACGCGCTCCATTTCTTTCACCTGGCCTCGCCGGACCTGCTGTTCGGGTTCGATGCCGACCCGGGCATCCGGAACGTGTTGGGTGTGGCGGCCCGGTTTCCGGAACTGGCCAGGCAGGGCATTCTCATGCGGAAGTTCGGCCAGGAGATCATTCGGGCCACGGCCGGAAAAAAGATCCACGGCACGGGGGCCATTCCCGGTGGAGTGAACAAAAACCTCTCGATCTCCGAACGGGACGAGTTCCTGCCCCAGGTCGAGCAGATGACCGCCTGGTCCGAAGGGGCGGTCAAGGTCGCCGCCGATTACACGACCGAGAACCTGCCCACGGTGGCCCCGTTCGGTTCTTTCCAGTCCAATCACCTGTCGATCGTGGCGGAAGACGGGTCCCTCGATCTCTATCACGGCAAACTGCGGGCCATCGATTCGCACGGCGAGCGGATCTTCGATCAGGTCGACCCCCAGGACTACCACACGATGATCGCCGAAGAGGTCCGGCCGTGGTCGTACATGAAGTTCCCCTTCATCCGTCCCCTCGGTCCTGAAGAAGGGTGGTACCGTGTTGGCCCGCTGGCCCGGCTCAATACGTGCGACCGGATCGAAACACCGAAGGCGGAGGCCGCCAGAAAGACCTTCTTCGCGGCCCTAGGCGGCCCACCGTGCCACGCAACGATGGCCTATCACTGGGCTCGGATGATCGAGCTTCTGCACGCGATGGAGATGATCGAGATTCTCCTGAACGACCCCGACCTCCAGGGCGAGGATCTGGTTGTCGAAGGTCGGCGCCGCGAGGAGGCGGCCGCGATTCTGGAGGCTCCGCGGGGTACATTATTCCACCATTATCGCGTCGACTCCAACGACCAGGTAGTGATGGCCAATCTGATCGTTTCCACTACGAGCAACAACGAGCCTATGAACCGGGCCGTCCGCAAGGTGGCCGAGGCTCACCTGTCAGGCAGGCCGGAGATCACCGAAGGCCTGCTCAACCATCTGGAGGTGGCGATCCGGGCCTACGATCCCTGCCTGTCTTGCGCCACCCACGCCCTGGGCCGGATGCCCCTGGAGGTCATGTTGATCGATGCCCAGGGAACCATGGTCGATCAAAAAGCCAAATCATGAACGACCAGTGTTCTGACATCCTGATTATCGGCTACGGCAACCCTGGGCGCCAGGACGATGGCCTTGGCCCCGCGCTGGCCGAGGCGGTGGAGCGGCTCGGGCTGCCAGGCGTTTCGGTCGACAGCGATTACCAGCTGACCGTCGAACATGCCGAGATGGCCGCCCGTCACCGCATTGTCGTTTTCGCGGATGCCACGACGGATGTAGGCGAATCATTCACGTGGAGTCGCATCGAGCCGCACGGAGCCGGGATCCGCTTCTCCAGTCATCACCTGGCTCCAGCCGACGTGTTGACCCTCGCCCGCGACCTGTTTTCAGCGGAACCCGTAGGCTATCTGCTGGTGATGCGAGGACGGCATTTCGGCGAACTGGAAGTGGGCCTGTCCACCGAGGCCCGGGCCGCCCTGGATGACGCTATGCACTTCCTCGCCGCTCGTTGCTCGAACCTCATCGCCCACTGCTCACCGCTCATTGCCGAAAAGGACCCGCCATGCAAGACGGTAAACATGTGATCTTGTGCATCGATGACGATGACGACATCCTCTTCTTTCTGCAGGCCGTCCTCCAGGCAAATGGATACCGGGTGGTGACGGCGAACACGGCCGAAGAAGGCCTGCGGTCGTTCAGGTCGATGGCTCCGGATTTCCTGATCGTCGATCTGATGATGGAGGAGGTCGACGCGGGCACGCGGCTTGTGAAAGAGCTCAGACTGCTGGGCAATAGGGCGCCGATCTATATGCTCAGCAGCGTGGGCAATAACCTCACGATGACCACCGACTACACGAGCCTCGGACTGGCCGGCGTGCTGCAGAAACCGGTGGATCAGGAGCAGTTGCTGGCGATTCTGGCAGCCAAATTGAAGGGCTGATCGGCCCTCGGGACCCCGGCAGTTCATCTTGCCCAGGACGGGTTCAACGCGGGCGGCTTGTCCTTCAAAACCTGTTCGACGGGCATGCGACCCCGCTGCGAAAAACTGGCAATCTCGCCCGAGGCCTTGTACTCGACGCGACCGATACTGCCGACGAGCGTGTCGATGCCGCCCGCAGCGAGCTCTGTTTGTAACTGGGGTGAGTCTGCCAGATAGCCGAGCCAGAAGGCGGTCGAGGCCGCCGCGATCTTGTTCTGAAAGTACGGGTCGTTCTTTGCGGCCCGGTCCCGCAAGTGGCCGGAAAAGGTCAGGTGGTCGGCACCGGAGAAAGTAATCAGGAACTGGTCCGCACCATGGATGTTGTCGAAGGGAATCCGCCGGTGCGGGGCACGGGTGGGCCCGACCGGGCTGTCGTCGTTCGTTCCAGTCATGTGCAGAACCGGAATCCTGATATCTCCATACGCTTGCTCGTAGTCCAGCCCGTCGAAAAGTATCGGGCTGCTGAGGGCGAGGACAGCCTTGATTCGACGATCCGGACCGGTTGCCGCCACCTCGAGAACCGAGGCATGTTGGCCGGCCAATGCCAGGGCGGCCAAGGCGCCGAAGGCATGTCCGCCGACTCCGATCCGCTCGGCATCGATCATCTGGCCCAAGGGGGAGTTCTCGGCGACATGTTTCTCGAGCCGGTCCACGACGAATCGCAGATCGGCCACACGTGCCTGGAGATTGGCGGGATCTTCGAAGGACGACTTCAGTGCGTGCAGCGGGCGGATCTTCCCTCGCCATACATCCTCATCGCTTCCAGGATGTTGAGGGTGTACGGAAAGGATTCCGTAGCTGGCCCATCGATGCCCCAGGTAGGCATATCCATCCCTGGATCCGCCGAGCCCGTGGGAAAAGATGATCACGGGACACCGTTTTGCCCCGATTCCGGTGGGGTAATACAGCTTGATCGGCACCATCCTGCCTCGGGCATCATCGTACCAGGAGCTTGTATCGGAAGCGACGTGGAAGGGACCGGCAGAGCCCCGCAGGAGCGACGTGTTCATCGAGGCAAGATTGGGCGAAGGCTCCGAGCCTCGGACTGGTGTGGCCAGCACAAAGAGGTAGAGAAGGTACCAAGGACCAATTCGGTTGGGCAGGCGCATAAGGTGCTCGGTGGCAAAAAGAAAACCTGGATTCCGTATTCCATATCACCCTCCAGAGACGCCGGAAGTGAAGCATTTCGCAATGGTTCGGAAGAGATCGATTCTAGCGAATTTGACCGCTCGGGGACGGGGGACGTCAAATTACGGACCGAAAAATGGTTGAGTTAATCGTTTGTACTTGTTAGGCTGAATGGTTAAGGACCAATCCGCGGAGCCAGGGCTCTCCCCGCACTGAGGGGGTTATTCGGCAGGAGAGCCTGCGGAATCGGTTCAACGGGAAGGTGAACCACCTGTTTGTACTAACATCCGAGGGTGGTTTCGGGAGGCGGAGTCGCTGGGGAGCTGGTGATTCTTTCCTCAAAGAGTGTGCAAAAAAAGTTGGAACTTTCAGAAGTCGTTGCGCCTCTATACTCCGTATTGTGCGCACAGATCCTCTAATCGTCAGATTTGGCGAGAGAACAACGTGGAACTGGTTCCGCCGCAAGATGGTGGGAATGAATCCCCGACAAAAGTGTGGGCTCAATTCCTTCTTCTGGGTCCCATCTTGGCTCTGCTAGCACTGCGCGCACGCAGTCTTTCTGCGCTCTTCCTGAGACCATTGCTACGGGCCTCTGGCTCGCTGGCTCATAACGCAAAAATGCCATCCGCACCTTTGCCTGCGCTCTTCGTCCGGATAGTGAAGGTGTGTGGTTTAGGCAACTTAGGTGTTGACTTTCCTTGGTTGCCCAATTTTAATCGACTCGAATAGACAAATATTCCCTAAATACTCAGGACGCATGAGTTTTCGCCGGCGCAACACCCGGTGAAAGCACAAATTCATCCGAGCAAAAAATTCGGCTTCGGCCGCTTGCCGAGATCCATTTGAAGGAGACCAATCGATGGGGATCTGGGACTCACTGCGCCGTTTCTCCAATCGCGGAACAACCGGTCGGGACACCTCGACGAAGAAGCGCCGAGGCGCCGGTAAGAACCGGCTTCGCGAGCGAGGCCTTCGTCTGGAGCAGTTCGAGGCTCGGGTGCTGTTGAGCATCACGACACCAGATCTGCAGGACATGGGGTTTGGCACAGTTCCGGTCGCGCTACCCGGGCCGGGAGAGATGCAACTGCTGGTCGCCGCCAATAGTGCCGATGACCTGCGTTTCAAGCAAATCGATAACGTCAACGCGGCGGATTCTACGAACGCGGAAGACCTGCAGGTAG
>CAYSCH010000075.1:0-12810 GCA_964429355.1 uncultured Planctomycetaceae bacterium
CCCGGATGGACGCCAGAGCAAGAAAACCAATAATTAAGCGGAACGTTGAAAAAAATACTCTTGACACATGTACAGATATCTGCTAATGTACGCATGACTATTCCCTGCCACCCCTCTCCCAGGTCTCC
This sequence comes from uncultured Planctomycetaceae bacterium, assembly GCA_964429355.1. Lineage (GTDB taxonomy): Bacteria > Planctomycetota > Planctomycetia > Pirellulales > Thermoguttaceae > JAAYAY01. Next base: position 129 of record CAYSCH010000075.1, read on the forward strand.
CCCAATGAATCAGCCAGAAACCCTCCCCGTCGTCCCCGATCTCCCACCCGCACCCACTTCCGCTATCATCGTCCCCCTCTCACAGATCCAACCCGCCCCCCTCCAGTGGCTTTGGCCCGGACGCATCCCGCTCGGAAAACTCACCCTCCTCCTCGGTGAACCTGGCGTCGGTAAGAGCCTCCTCGCACTCGACCTCGCCGCCCGAGTCTCCAACGGCCGGCCCTGGCCCGATTCCCCTGACGCCCCCAACGAGCCTGCCGGGGCTGTCATCCTCTCTGCCGAAGATGCCCTCGACGACACCGTTCGGCCTCGACTCGATGCCGCACACGCCGACACGTCCCGAACATCGTCTCCGAACCCTCCATGCCCTGGGCCTTCTCGATCCTCCACTCCGATGTGCACCATGCCCCCGCCCTGACCTGGGACTCCCAGCCCCCTGAAATCTCCGCCAACCTCTCCCTCAATCGAATCGCCGCACACGAAGACATGATCGACGCCCGAGACTGGCTGCACGAGGCCCTCTCTCGTGGCCCTCGCAAAGCCGGGAACATCCTTTTTGAAGCCAAAGTCACCGGCTTCTCCGATCGCATCATCCGCCGCGCCTTCCGGCAACTCCATGCCATCCGCGCCCGACAAAATATCGACTGCGTTGCCAACTGGTACTGGGCTCTCCCGGATCACAAACAGAAACTCGAAAAACTGACCTCCTGAAAGAAACTCACATGTCCCTTAACAGAGGTGCCACTTATGGGGAGAAAGTGTCAGAAAACTTCAATTCTCGTGCAAAGTTGACTTAGCCAAACTCGCTGATTTTCCTAAGCCCCCAATCCATCCCCTCCGATCTCGCATCTCCCCGCTCCCTGCTCCGTGCTCCCTGCTCCGTGCTCCCTGCTCCCTGCTCCGTGCTCCCTGCTCCCTGCTCCCTGCTCCGTGCTCCCTGCTCCCTGCTCCCTGCTCCCTGCTCCCTGCTCCCTGCTCCCTGACCGACCCCCCCACCAGCTACGGATTTGGCAAAATGCCTCCCCTGTTGACCAGCTCCCCTTTCACTCTTCATCATTCACTCTTCCATCATCCGCTCGAATCGACTGCTTCCACCGAGAAGGAATGCTGAAATGCCACATCCATGGACTGCCCCCCTCCAGATTCTCGCGCTGGGGATCGTGATGCTTGCGGGTCAGGCCGCCCTGGCAACCGGCCCCCTCGAAAACAACTTCCTCAACCCGCCCCCGGAAGCGCGCCCCGGCGTCTACTGGTACTTCATGGACGGGAACCTCAGCCGCGACGGAATGACCGCTGACCTGGAATCCATGAAGGCGGCGGGCATCGGCAACGTCGTCTTCCTCGAGGTCAATGTCGGTGTGCCCCGCGGGCCGGTCGATTTCCTCAGCCCCCAGTGGCAGGAACTGTTCACCCATGCCGTCCGCGAAGCGGAACGGCTCGGCATCGAGATCACCCTCGGCTCCGGGCCCGGCTGGGCCGGCAGTGGCGGCCCCTGGGTCAAGCCGGAACAGTCCATGCAGCACCTCGTCGCCGCCTCCGTGAATGTAACAGGACCCGCATCGTTCGCCGCCGTCCTCCCAACCCCGGCACCGCGGGAGCCGTTCTTCGGACGGGCGCCTATGTCCCAAGATATGCTCCGCCAGTGGGAAACGTACTATGCCGACGTGGCCGTCCTCGCCTTCCCCACCCCGACTGCCGAGGCCACCATCGCCGACGTCGACGAAAAAGCCCTCTACTACCGTGCTCCCTATTCGTCCCAGCCCGGTGTGAAACCCTACCTGCCCGCTTCTGCCGACTTCGCGAAGCCGCCGGCTGGCGCCGCGATTCCGCCCGACCGGATCATCGACCTCACCGATCGCCTGAAACCCGATGGCAGCCTCCAGTGGCAGGTGCCGCCGGGCAACTGGACCGTCATGCGTTTCGGCCGTCGTAACAACGGCGCCACAACCCGCCCCGCCCCTCAGCCCGGACTGGGGTTCGAGTGCGACAAGCTCGACGCCGACGCCTTCAACGCCCACTTCGACCACTACGTGGGCAAGCTCCTCGAGAAGGTGGGGCCCCGCGAACAGGGCCGCGGCTGGACCATGCTCCATATCGACAGTTGGGAGATGGGGGCCCAGAACTGGACCGGCAAGTTCCGCCAGGAATTCCTCCGCCGGCGGGGCTACGATCTCCTCCCATACCTCCCTGCCTACACGGGCCGTGTCGTCGGCAGCCTGGAGTTGAGCGAGCGTTTTCTCTGGGACATGCGTCTGACCGCGCAGGAACTGGTGCTGGAAAACCACGCCGGACGGCTGAAACAGCTCGCCCACCAGCACGGGTTCGGCCTCTCGATCGAACCCTACGACATGAACCCCACCTCCGATCTCGAACTGGGGTCCGTGGCCGACCTGCCGATGTGCGAGTTCTGGAGCCAAGGCTATGGTTTCGACACCGCCTACAGTTGCACCGAAGCCACCTCGATCGCCCATACCCTCGGCCGCTCCGTCGTGGCCGCCGAAGCCTTTACTGCCGAAAGCACGGAAGCCTGGAAGCTCTTTCCAGCCGCCGTCAAGAACCAGGGCGATTGGGCCTTCTGTTTCGGCATCAATCGGTTCGTCTACCACACCTTCGCCCACAAGCCCGACGAGCGACGCCCCGGAATGGTGATGGGCCCCTACGGAGTCCATTGGGATCGTGGCCAGACCTGGTGGCCCATGGTGTCGGCCTACCATCGCTACGTCACCCGCTGCCAGTTCATGCTGCGGCAGGGACATTCGGTCGCCGATGTCCTCTACCTGGCTCCCGAAGGAGCACCCCATGTCTTCCGGCCCCCCGTGTCGGCACTGCAGGGGGCCGGCAGCACCCGTGATCGGCGTGGCTACAACTTCGACGGTTGCCCGCCGTCCACCCTCATCTCCAAAGCGGCCGTTCAAGACCACCGGATCGTGTTCCCCGGGGGCGCCTCCTATCGCCTGCTGGTCCTGCCCGCCTTCGACACCATGACCCCGGCGCTGCTTCAGAAAATCAAGGAGCTGGCCGAGGCAGGTGCCACGATCGTTGGCCTACCGCCGCGAAAGTCCCCGAGCCTGGTAGGGTACCCCGAGTGCGATCAGCAAGTGGCCGACTTGGCCAACGGCCTCTGGGGAGGCACAAAACCACCTGCCGATGTGCAACATCGCACGCTTGGCTTGGGGCGAATTGTATGGGGTGGCGACCTGGTGATCGCGCCCCCCGGCACCCCGATCCCGTCCGCAATCGAGCACGCCCGTTGGATCTGGTATCCGGAAGAGGACCCCGCGGCCGCTGTCGGTCCCGGCACACGGTACTTCCTCCGCCAATTCTCCCTCCCACCCGCAAAGAAGATCCGCACGGCACGCCTCGAAGTAACCGTCGACAATACCTGCCAGGTCTGGGTCAACGGGCAGCCCGCCGCCCAGGCCGACAACTTCCATCGGGTCAGCTCGACCGACGTTCGCGACCTGTTGAAGCCCGGCGAGAACCTCGTGGCCATTGAGGCTGCCAACGGAGGCGAGAATCCCAATCCGGCAGGGCTGATCGCCGCCCTGCACGTCGACTACGACGACGGCCAGTCGATCAACCTGCTCACCGATAGCCAGTGGCAAACCGCTCGCAAGGTCTCAGAACGCTGGCAAGAGAGCCCCGAACCGGCTGGCGACTGGGCCGGCGCAAAGGACCTCGGTCCGATCGGAATGGCGCCCTGGCTCCTGAAGCCAACCCCGGAAGCCTGCCCCGAGTTGTATCCCCACTACGAGGCCACGGCACGGCTCTTCAACGGCATGGGCGTCCAACCTGATTTCCAGTCCAGTGGTCCTGTCCGCTACACGCACCGCCAGGCAGACGGCCTTGACCTGTACTACGTGGCCAACCGGACCGCCGAAGCGGTCCAGGCGGCGTGTGTCTTCCGTGTGGCAGGCATGCAGCCCGAGCTCTGGGATCCCCTCACCGGCCAGATTCGCGATCTCCCCCGCTTCGAAGCGGAGGGCGACCGCACATCCGTCCCCATGCAGTTTGAGCCGTACCAGAGCTTCTTCGTCGTCTTTCGAAAGGAGGCATCGTCTCACGCAGCGGCGACTGGAGTCCAGAACTTCCCAGCACGCGAGAAGATCCACGAACTGGCCGGCCCTTGGGCCATTTCCTTCGATCCCCAGTCAGGCGGCCCCCGGGATGTGACCTTCCCGGCCCTGGAAGATTGGAGTCAGAGGCCGGAGCCGGCCATCAAGTACTACTCCGGTATCGCCGCTTACCGCAAAGCCTTTGATTTGCCCGAAAAGCACCTTCAGAGCCATCATGAAAGCCTCCCACGGACGGCAGATTCTGAAATCGACCCTGAACTGTCCAGCCGGGCCGGGCGAATTCTCCTCGACTTGGGTGTTGTTCACTCCATGGCAAGGGTGCGACTGAACGGCCGGGATCTGGGAGTGGTGTGGTGTGCCCCCTGGCAGGTCGACGTGACCGACTCTGTCCAGCCCGAAGGCAATCGCCTCGAAATCGACATTGCCAACCTGTGGCCCAATCGGCTGATCGGCGATCAGGCCCTCCCCCTGGAGGATCGCATCAGTTGGTCGACCTTCCAGCCATACAAGGCCGATTCCCCGCTCCTCCCATCGGGATTGCTCGGGCCGGTCACACTGCATAAGGTGACCCCTTCCGGCATCCCGGAATCCACCCCGTGATGCCATCGCAGAGTAGCCATGGAGAAACCACGGCAGTCTTCGGTTGAGGCAACGTTCAACGTGTTACAGAGGCAGGAATCGTCATGTGGATGAAGAACCGCTTGTTTCAGAAACTCGGTGGCGGCAGGCTGGAACGATTCGGCCTCGGGCTCTGGTCCAGATTGCAGCTCACGTCGCTAAGGTCGCGCAAAGACCCGGAAATCGTCCGCCTGCTGCACGAAATCGTCCGTCAAAAGCGCTCGTTGTGCAGCGCCTTCGAACTCTATCTGATCTACTCGGTCGCCCTGGCCCAAAGCCGGCGCCCCGGGGCGATGGCCGAGGTGGGCGTCTTTTGCGGCGGCTCCGCCAAACTGATCTGCAAGGCCAAAGGCGACAAGCTCCTCCGCCTGTTCGACACCTACGAAGGCCTCCCCGAAAGCAGCAAAGAGGATCGTGGAATCCACAAGAAAAACCAGTACGCTTGCAGTCTCGAAAACGTCCAGGCCTATGTTGCCGGGTTCGAGAATGTCTCTTTCCACAAGGGGCTCTTTCCTGATTCGGCCCGCGGCATTGAAGAGAGCCAGTACTCCTTCTGCCATTTTGACGTCGACCTGTACGAGGGTACCAAGGCCTGCCTGGAATACTTCTATCCTCGCATGATCCCCGGCGGAATCATGGTTTCCCACGACTACGGCCTGCTGGCCGGAGTCGAGCAGGCCTTCCAGGAGTTCTTCCACAATAAGCCGGAGCAGATCATCGACATGCCCACAACCCAGTGCATGGTCGTGAAACTCTGAGACTGGCTGGTATTTCTGTCGAAAGCCGCTCCTGAGCGACTCGAAAAGTGTCCTTGCTTACTCTGTTTACTTATATCCCCAAGCCTCCCTCGTTTGACCATGGCATCCCCTGCTCGGCCCAATTCGCAACACGACCGAGGGGTTGACGCCCGAAAACCTGCATCGATGTTGGCGTTTTGGGAGCGATCTGCTACAAAAGCCGGCGGCCGCCAGAACTGGTGCGGACCCGTGCACGGAAGCCGTTTCGTATCCATTCAGCCGCCCGAAAGAGAAGCACCCAGGCCGGAAGACGCGTAGACCGGAATCAGCCGGCAAGGCGTTCATCAGCCACGGCGTCCCCGGCTTCTCGATCGACCTCCTGCCGGTTTTCCGGCTGCCTCGGTTGGCTGAAGAGCTACGCTGTTTCAAGGATGGACAAAGAATGAATAATTTCGGCAGGGTCGTTGTTCTCGCCTTGCAGTATCGGTTCTCGGTCGTCGCGGCCCTCGTTTGCGCTCTGATGGTCGGACTCCTCTGGGGCGGCAATATCACGATTGTCTATCCCTTTGTAGAGATCGTGTTTGAAAACAAGTCGCTCCATGACTGGGTAGACGAACAGATCGTCGAGTGCAGGGCAAAGCAGACGGAAGCATCGGCCACCGTCGTCTCCACGGCAATGGAAATGGCAACCGCCTCCGAGTTGCAGAAGGCCCGTTTGCAGAGCGAACTGAGTTTCGCTGCCTCCCGATTGAGAACCGAACTCTGGACCGAACAGGGTTACCTCTGGGCCGAACCGAGGGTCAAACGCTATCTGCCCGACGGCGCTTTCCAAACCCTGGCCCTTCTCATCGGTTTCGTCTTTTTGGGCACCGTGCTCAAAAGCCTGTTTCTCATTGCCCATACGATTCTGGTGGGACGCTTGACCCAATTGGCGACTTTCGACCTTCGCAAACAGTTCTTCCGTCGCACGATACGGATGGACCTCGGCACGTTCACCAACGAAGGGTCCGCCGACCTGATGAGCCGTTTCACCCATGACATGGAGAGCGTGGGCGAAGGCCTCTCCGCACTCTTCGGGAAACTCGTCCGGGAACCCATCAAAGCAGCAGCCTGCCTCGTCGGGGCCGCCCTGATTTCCTGGAGGCTTCTTGTGCTCACCCTGATCGTGGCCCCCGTTGCCGCGATCTCCATTCGCTGGCTGTCGAAAACCTTGAAACGGGCCAACCGCCGTGCCCTCGAGGGAATGGCCCAACTCTACAGCACTCTCGAAGAAGTCTTCCGCGGCATCAAGGTCGTGAAGGCGTTCACCATGGAACCCCAGGAACGCAACCGCTTCCACAACGACAGCAAGAAATACTACAAATGCTCCATGAGGATCGTTCGCTATGACTCGCTCACCCATCCTCTGACGGAGATTCTCGGAATCATCACGATCAGTCTCGCCGTGCTCGCCGGTACCTTGGTCTCGCACGACCTCAGCCTCCCCTGGCTGCTGTTGTTCTACGCGCTGCTGGCCGGGGCGGCCGATCCGGCCAGGAAACTCTCCGATATCTTCACCAAGATGCAGCGGGCTGCCGCGGCCAGCGATCGGATCTATGCCATGCTCGACCGGGAACCCAAGGTCTTCGATCCCGAGAACCCTCGCTCCCCAGGCCGGCACCACAAAAACCTGGTCCTCGATCACGTCACTTTTGGCTACACACCCGATCGGCCCGTGTTGCACGATATCAATCTTGAGATTCAATTCGGCGAGACGATCGGGATTGTGGGCGAGAGCGGCTGCGGCAAGAGCACTCTCGCCAACCTGCTCCCCAGGTTTGCCGACCCCGATCAAGGTACGATCCGGATGGACGGCATTCCCCTGCCGGAGATGCGACTTCGCGATCTCCGCAGCCAGATCGGCCTGGTCACCCAGGAACCGCTCCTGTTCAACGATACCGTGCTCAACAACATCCGCTATGGCTCCCCCCAGTCCACCCGAGAACAAGTCATCGAGGCAGCCAAACAGGCCCACGCCCATTGGTTCATCGAACACGAACTGGCAGATGGATACGAAACCGTCGTCGGTCCCATGGGAGGGCAGCTCTCCGGCGGACAGAGGCAACGAATCGCCTTGGCCCGGGCAATCCTCCGCGATCCAGCCCTCCTCATTCTCGACGAGGCGACCAGCCAGATCGATTTGAACAGCGAACAGATCATCCAGCGCGTGCTCGAACGCTTCAAAAAGGGACGGACGACCATCTTCATTACGCACCGTCTCAGTGCCCTCTCCCTGGCGGATCGTATCGTTGTCATTCAGGACGGACGTGTCCTGGACGTCGGCACTCACGACGAGCTGATGGCCCGATGTGGGTTTTACGGTCACCTCCATCAAATCGACAATGCAGATCTGCGCGAAACGGCATGACCCGCCGCCCGACCCGACAGGTCCTGCGTCAGCGGTCATTGCCTGATTGGCACACCGTTTGCTCCTCTCTTACAGCGTCTCTGTTTCATGCAGAGCAGTCACCCCCCCAGAGACCCAGCGGCCCTTTAGGGCCGCTGGGTTTTGGAACAGAGCAGAGGCAAACTACTTGTTCCTCAGGGGCCGGTCAACGGAAGAGGCGCGACAGAGATCAGAGGGTCTTCGTTGGGCTGGTTTCCAGCAGCGACGATCGGGAAGTGCCAACTTCCGAGTAGCGAAAGGCGAGCTGAAGGCAAACAAACGGATGCTTTCAGCTCGCCTGTTTTATTATGCTACAGCAAAATCGTACATATGTATCATTCTGCATCAACCTGAGGCCACTATTAAGTGGCGATTCAAATGCCTCTCTGGTTGGGAAGTGAGAGCCCGATAGCAGATTTTTGCAGCTCCTCAGTCCGCTTTTTCAGGGGGGGCAGTCCGAGCCTCGGCGTTTCTGAGAAGTCTTCTTCTGTCGACAGTACCCGAAGGGACTATTATGAGATGTCGGCGGCCTGTCAGCAGAGAGCCTGATTGGCCGACAGCCCTCGCAAGACGCACGGGACCCGTTGTCCGTCCGTCTCGTGCACACCGATGCCCGTGGGATGGACCTGCTGTCCGTCAGGTCTTCTCCATAGGTCGGTTGGGATCCGATGTCCGTCGCTCCCTTTGGCGTGGTATCTCTTGGTTACTCCACTTCCTCAGAAATCGGGAACCCTCCGCCCCATGCTATGGCTGGCGGTACCTGTCTTGCTGGAGCAGGTCCTGTCCATGCTGGTCGGGCTCTCGGATCGGGCCATCACGGGCCACTATCTGGAGACTTCCCACCTGGCCGCGATCAATTCGATGGCTTACGTCCTGTGGCTGGTCTATGAGACGTTCGCCGTGGTGGCGATCGGAGGCACCGCCATGGTCGCCCGCTTTGTCGGAGCAGGCGACCGGGACGCAGCCCAGCGAGTTGCCAATCAAGCTCTCTTGATAGGAGCCGTCATGGCGGCGGCCGGGATGGCCTTCTGGGCAGTGGCTGGAGGCTGGGCGGTCAGTCTCCTGCGTCTTGAAGGACCGGCCGCGGAACAGGCGATCCTCTACATCCGCTACGTACTGCCCGTGATTCCCCTTATCATGGTCGAGGCGGTTGGGATTGCCTGCCTTCGCGGGGCGGGAGACATGGTGGCCGGATTGGTCACCATGGCAATCGTGAATCTTGTGAACATCGCCCTCAGTTGGAGCCTGGTCTTGGGATTGGGCCCGTTGCCGGCACTGGGCTGGCGAGGCGTTGCCCTCGGTACGGCCACGGGGTACGCGGTCGGTGGACTCATCGTTCTGTGGCTTCTCGCCAAAGGACGAAGCGGACTGGCCATTCGACCCGACCTTCTACGACCTGACTGGGACCTGATCAGGCGCCTGCTGCGAATCGGGCTGCCCGGCGGCGCCGACACCCTTTCGATTATCACCTGTCAACTATGGTTTGTTTCAGTCGTCAACGGGCTCGGCGACACAGCGGCGGCCGCCCACGGCGTTGCCATCGGAATCGAGTCGCTGGCCTATCTTCCAGGGGTGGCATTCCAAGCGGCCGCTGCAACCCTTGCCGGTCAGTATCTGGGGGCGGGAGACCACCGAAAGGCCACCCGCAGCACGTCCATGGCGTGCCTCGTAGGAGGCGGTCTGATGACCATGGTCGGCGTGTTGTTCTTCTGCCAGGCTGAGCACCTTCCCCTCCTGTTCCTGGCCGCTCGGCACGCCGACGTCGCGGCCATGACCGCACCGCTCTTACAGATCGTTGGGTCGGCCATGCCTTCCCTGGCGGTCACCATGATCCTCAGCGGAGCCTTGCGCGGCGCTGGCGACACACGGTGGCCTTTGGTTTTCTCAATGATTGGCATGCTCGGGATCCGGCTACCGTTGGCCTATTGGTTTGCCTTGGACTCCGTTCGTCTGCCCGTTGCCGGGATCGTCGTGGTCGGCTGGAATCTGGGCGTTGTCGGCGCCTGGTATGCGATGGCAACCGACCTTGCAGTGCGGGCCCTCCTCATCCTTCACCGTTTCTCGCGAGGGAACTGGAAGCGGATCGAGGTTTGAATTGGAGCCGATAACCCCCTGGCTGATCGTGGTCATCGCTGCCCGTGCTACGAACCTCAATGATCGTGTAGTTCTTCACAAACACTCGCGACTTGCCGGGAGCAGGCCATTTCAGCCGAGCGGTAGCTCGTATTGATTAGCGGCCCTGCCGCCCGTGGGAGACTCGCCATTTTGTGGCAATCTCCCATACATCCCCCCTTCCGGGATGCCGTGGTCAGAAGCTAGGATAAGGTTTTGTGTTCCCGCGATATCGGAATTGGAAACGCGCTCTTCGAGGTTTGGGGCAGCGACGTGTCGGAGGCTGTGGCATATGCTCGATACTCGGCAGCAAGTGTCTCAATGGTCGATCACCGATGCGGCCGAGACCTATGACATCATGCGATGGGGCAATGGCTATTTCTCCATCAATCAATTGGGGCACGTGACCGTTCATCCCACACGCTCTCCCGAGCATGCCATTGACCTCAAACAGTTGACCGACCGGCTCGAGGCACGGGGTATCCAGACCCCGGTCCTGATCCGGTTTGCCGACATTCTCCGGGACCGGCTCACGCAGATCCGCAACGCCTTCACTGCAGCGATTGAGGAGCAGGGGTACCGCGGCCAATACCGTTGCCTGTATCCGATCAAGGTGAATCAACAGCGGCAGGTGGTCGAAGAGGTCGTGGAGTTCGGGCGACCTTTCGGCTATGGCCTGGAAGCAGGGAGCAAACCGGAACTTCTGACCGTGATTGCCATGGCCGATGACGAGGTTCCCATTATCTGCAACGGATTCAAGGACGACCGGTATATCGAAACGGCGCTCCTGGCACAGAAAATCGGCCGGCGGATCTTCGTGGTGGTTGAGAAATTCACCGAACTCGACCTGATCCTTCGGTATTCGGAGCAACTGGGGATCCGCCCGACGATCGGAATGCGAGTCAAGCTGGCAGCGAGTGGTTCGGGACGCTGGCAGTCGTCCAGCGGTTATCGCTCCAAGTTTGGCCTGACCGTCATCGAAATTCTGCACGCCCTGGCATTGCTCAAGAAGCGGGGAATGGAGGACTGCTTCAAGCTGCTGCATTTCCATATCGGCAGCCAGATCACCAATATTCGCCACGTAAAGGCGGCGTTGAACGAGGCCGCCCGGATCTACGTCGACCTGGCCAGAAACGGCGCCGGCCTGGAGTATCTCGACGTCGGGGGCGGATTGGGCGTGGACTACGACGGCTCGCAGACCAACTTCGAGTCGAGCGTCAACTACACGCTGCAGGAATACGCCAACGACGTCATCTACCACGTGCAAACGGTTTGTGACGACGCCGAGGTTCCTCACCCCACGATTCTCTCCGAAAGCGGCCGTGCGATCGTCGCCTACCACAGTGTGCTGGTTTTCAACGTGCTCGGAGTGTCGACGCGGGCGGGAGTTCGAGTTCCAGAGCAGATGGACGAGAATTTCGAGCAGCCTTTGCACACCCTGTTTGAGACCCACCGCGACCTGACGGTGCGCAATATCCTGGAAAGCTATCACGACGCCCAGCAGGCCCTCGACATGGCTATGAGCCTGTTTGGCGGCGGCTATCTGCCCCTCGAGCAGCGCAGCCAGGCGGAAAACCTGTTCTGGGCCATATGCCGGAAGATCCAGCGACTCCTCGAAGGCATGGACGAATTGCCCGAGGAACTGGCAAGACTCGACGCCATGTTGAGCGAAACCTATTTCTGCAACTTCTCCCTGTTTCAGTCGATGCCTGACAGTTGGGCGGTCAAGCAACTCTTTCCGATCATGCCCATCCATCGGCTCGATGAAGAGCCGTCACACCGCGCCGTGATCGGCGATATCACCTGTGACTCGGATGGAAAGATCGATCGTTTCATCGACCGTCGCGATGTCTGCCGAACCCTTCTCCTCCACACCTTCACCGGAACTCCCTACTACCTCGCCGCCTTTCTCGTGGGAGCATACCAGGAAATCCTCGGCGATATGCACAACCTGTTTGGCGACACGAACGCCGTCCACGTGGCCATCGAGCCGGAGGGGCAAGTGAACGTCGAGACGGTTGTGGAGGGAGACACCGTCCGCGAGGTTCTTCATTACGTGCAATTCGACGCCGACGCGCTGTTCGCGAAAATGCAGGCGGCGGTTGAGCGAGCCGTTCACGCCGAACACATCGACGATCGCCAGGCCGGTCGATTGCTCCGCTTCTACCGAGCGGGCCTGGAAGGCTACACCTATCTGGAAGACCCGCACGAAGAATAAAGCGGCCGGATCCGATTGACCCAGCCATAGCGATTCGAGCAAACGCGGTCCACCACGTTTCATGGGAGCCGGTTCCGCTCTTCCAACAGCCGAACCACCCACCCAAAGGTAGCGCGGCGCTGGTTTGAAGGTCGCCGTCGATCAACGCTCCATGAGCCTTCCTCGCGACAGGACCGGGCTTTGCACAACCGGCGGTGATTGGCTGGGAAGAGGAACTGGGGTCGGAAAAGCCTCGAATCGGGCTGGAGTCACTATACAGTGTATGGCGCAAACATACACAAATGGCTCCGCAGCGACCATTCTGGTCGGTATTCCTCGCCACTTGGCTGCTGCTCGGCAAGAATGTGCTCAGACTCGCCTGGCGTTGCAAGAGATTGTAAATAAATAATTTGCGTCACGAAACCAGGGGAGGGAGCTTGTTGCAGTGCCATGGAAGCCACGAGACTGATCGAAACGGCACGCCAATTGCACCCCGTTGTTTCGGACGTTGCGGCAC
>CAYSCH010000075.1:12820-30656 GCA_964429355.1 uncultured Planctomycetaceae bacterium
TCCCCAGCCGCAACGTCCACTTCTTTTTTACCCCCTGTCGAACGGCCTGCGAAATAGGGATCGTCGTGGCCGACGAGGCAACCGTCTGGAACGCGCAACGCCCAAAATCCTGGACATATCATCGCAACTGACTGTGGAGCTGAATCTTTCGGGGCCGGAACAGAGAAGAGAACGACCCTGAGGCGGTTTTCCGAATCGGTCTGTCCTTTCAGACCGATCGGATCGAGAATGCTCCCTGGGGATTGTTCCCATCCTCGTTCCAACGAGGATGGGAGCGTCCCCTCCCCTACTCGCGGGACCGCGGAACCTATGCTTGCATGGGCGCCGTGCCAGTCGGACGAAACGGATTCGTCCCGGCTGCTTGAGGTCCTTTCCCGTGGTGGCGCAAAACGATGACGACGGCCCTGATCACGACGGTAAAAGAGCGATGTCGCATGTGCTACACGTGCGTCCGCGAGTGTCCGGCCAAAGCGATTCGTATCGTCGACGGACAGGCTGAAGTGGTCGGTGCACGCTGTATTGCCTGCGGCAATTGCGTTCGTGTCTGCTCGCAGCAGGCAAAACGGGTGGCAGAATCGATCGACCGGGTCGATCAACTGCTGGCGGGCCCGTTACCGGTATTTGCCCTTCTGGCTCCCAGTTTTCCAGCCGAGTTCACGAACATCCCCTATGGGCACTTGGTGGGGATGGTGCGGGCTTTGGGATTCGCGCGGGTACACGAGGTGTCGTTTGGTGCGGACCTCGTTGCCCGTCAGTATCGGCGACTGCTCGCCGACCGTGGCGATCGCCGATTCATGGCCACAACTTGTCCAGCCGTGGTCGGGTACGTGGAGCGGTACCATCCGGAATTGACGAGCACGTTGGCTCCGATTGTCTCTCCGATGGTTGCCACCGCCCGGGCCGTACGCCATCTCGCGGGAGAAGAGATCGCCCTGGTTTTCATCGGCCCGTGTATCGCCAAGAAAGCGGAGGCGGATAGCCCGCTTCTGAGAGGCGAGGTTTCGGCCGTGCTGACCTTTCCCGAGTTGCGCCGCATGCTGGCCCGTGCGGGCGTCGATCCGTCGCAAGTGGACCCGTCGGACTTCGATCCGCCCCACGGCGCCGTCGGGGGAGTCTTTCCGATCGGTCGCGGCATGCTGCAAACGGCTGATCTTCAGGAGGACCTGATGACCGGCGACGTCGTTGCCACCGAAGGTCGGATGCGCACGTTCGAGGCGATCCGCGAGTTTGCCGCCGGGGACCTCGGCGCTCGCCTCCTTGAAACGCTCTGCTGCGAAGGCTGCATCATGGGCGCCGGGATCAGCAGCGATCTACCCTTGTTCAATCGCCGCCGGCACGTTCGCCTGTTTGCCGCCGAGCGAATCCGCCAACTCGACCGGGAGGCGTGGAACCAGGCCATGGCCGAACTTGACGGATTGGATCTCGGCCGGGGCTTTGAGCCAAACGACCAGCGAGTTGCCGCGCCGGCCGACGAGACCCTGGCGCGAATCCTGCTGCGGCTGGGCAAGCACTCCGTCGAGGATGAGTTGAACTGCGGTGCCTGTGGTTACGAAAGCTGTCGGGAACACGCGGTGGCAATCTACAAGGGCCTCGCCGAGCACGAGATGTGCCTGCCCAATACGATCGACCAGCTCCGCATCGCCTTGAAAGAGGTGGAACAGTCGAAAGAACAACTCGCCAGCGCTCAGGAAGCACTTATGCACTCCGAAAAGCTCGCCAGCATGGGCCAGCTGGCGGCAGGGATCGCACACGAGGTCAACAATCCCCTGGGTGTCGTGCTCATGTACGCTCACTTGCTCCTCGACGAAAGTTCGCCCGACGCTGAGACCCGCGAGGATCTGCAATTGATCGTCGAGCAGGCCGATCGCTGCAAGAAGATCGTGGCCGGCCTCCTCCACTTCGCACGCCAGAACCGAGTCATTCGTGCCGAGGCCGACATTTGCGATATGGTGGACCGGCTCCTCAAAGTGGTCCAGATTCCCAAGAGCATTTCGCTCCGTGTGAACCACAACCTGGACAGCCCGGTGGCGAGGATCGACCGCGACCAGATGGGCCAGGTGCTCACAAATCTCGTGAGCAATGCGATCGGCGCCATGCCGGAGGGTGGCAAGCTGATCGTTCGGACAGCCGGCGATGCCGAGAAAGTGACGATCTCCGTCACCGACACCGGATGTGGAATCCCGGAGGAGAATCGCCAGAAGATCTTCGAGCCGTTCTTCACCACCAAGCATATCGGCAAAGGCACGGGACTTGGGCTTGCAGTCAGTTACGGGATCGTCAAGATGCACCGCGGAGATATCCAGGTCGAGTCCAACGCCGATCCGAAGGCGGGGCCCACCGGTACCACTTTCACGTTGATCCTCCCGCGTGATGTCGCAGACGACTCCGACGACGAACCCAAGGGACTCCTCGAACCCGACGGAGAGCGAGAATGAGCGAAATGGACCAGCTCCGAGTCCTGGTCGTCGACGACGAACCGGGAATGCGCCGCGGGGTAGCCCGGACGCTCCGTAATTTCACGGTCACCGTTCCCAATGTCGAGCAAGCCGTTCGCTTCGAGATCGAAGAGGCCGAATCGGGAGAGGTCGCGCTTGCCAGGATCGCTGCCTCGCCGCCGGATATCATGCTTCTGGACCACAAGATGCCCGGAATCAGCGGGCTGGATGTGTTGCACCATGTGGCGGCCAGGAAATCCGACATCCTCACCGTGATGATCACGGCCTACGCCTCGATCGAAACGGCGGTGGCGGCCACGAAACAGGGTGCCTACGACTTCCTCGCCAAACCGTTCACACCGGACGAACTGCGAAACACCGTCCGCAAGGCAACGGTTCGGATTGCGCTGGCCCGCGAGGCACGCAAACTCGCTGAGGAACGCCGCCAGGTGCGGTTTCAGTTCGTCCGGGTCCTGGGCCACGAATTGAAGTCGCCCCTCAGCGCCGTCGACGGCTTTCTGCAACTCGTGCAGAATCGAACCTTGGGCAACGATCTCGTCGCCTACGAGGAGGTTCTCCGCCGCAGCCGGGACCGTCTCCAGGGAATGTTCAAGCTGATTGCCGACCTGCTCGACATGACCCGCATCGAATCCGGTCAAATGGAGCGGCACCTCGAGAAAATCGACCTTGTGGAAGTCGCGCATTCGGCCATCGAACTGCAACGTGCGGAAGCCGATCGGCGAGGCATTATTTGCACTGTCCAAAATGTCGATCCCGTCGCGATCCTGGCGGATTGCGGCGAAATGGAGATGGTCTTTAATAATCTCGTTTCCAACGCGGTAAAATACAATCGTGACCAGGGCCGAGTGGATATCACCATTGTCCCTGAGATCGACCGAGTCCAGATCCGCGTTGCCGACACGGGAATCGGTCTGACCGAGCAGGAAGCGGAGAAGCTTTTCGGCGAATTCGTCCGCATCAAGAACGAGAAAACGCGAAACATCCACGGCAGCGGGTTGGGACTGTCGATCATCAAGAAGATTGCCGATCTTTATGCCGGCGACGTTTCGGTTTCGAGCCGAGCGGACGAAGGCAGTACGTTCACCATCTCGCTGGCGACCCCTATTCAAGACTCGCGGGATTCATTGGAAGTCGACCCAGTCGCTTCCGGAAAAGTACCATCATGACCACGGCCAGTGACCGAAAGACGCTCAGCACGAGTGGGTACCATTTCATCGACGAAGACCTCTTTGGCCAGCTCCTGCTCGCCAGGCCGGATCACGGCGTTGTCCGCGACGTGATCGCCAAGAGCCTGGCCAAGGTGCCGCTCGAACCGGACGAAACCGCCATTCTTCTGCGCGCGGACGATCCGGAACTCGTCGAAGAGATTTTTGCGGCCGCCCGTCAGCTCAAACGCGACGTCTACGGCAATCGCATCGTTCTTTTTGCGCCCCTCTACGTCGGTAGCTACTGCCGAAACGACTGCCTCTACTGCGCCTTCCGCAGCTCCAATCGCGACGTTGTGCGGCATACCCTTTCCCCGGAAGAACTGACCGCCCAGATCGAAACCCTTGAGCGTCACGGGCATAAACGGCTGATCCTGGTCTTCGGCGAGCATCCGGCCTACGACCCGGCGTTCATCGCCGACTGCGTGCGGCGAGTCTATGCAACTCGCACCGGGCACGGCGAGATCCGCCGCGTCAACATCAACGCCGCGCCCTTGGATCATGCCGGTTTCCGGATCATGAAGCAGGCGGGCATCGGCACCTACCAGGTGTTCCAGGAAACCTACCACCGGGCAACCTACGCCAAGATGCACGCTCCCGAGTCGTCGAAGGGCGACTATCTCTGGCGACTCGATTCGCCGGCCCGCGCGATCGAATCCGGTTGCGACGATGTGGGAATCGGAGCCCTTTTCGGGCTCTACGACTGGCGGTTCGAGGTCCTCTCGCTCGTCGCCCACAGCCGCCACCTTCAGAAGCATTACGGTGTGGGGCCCCACACGATCAGCTTTCCACGCCTACGCCCGGCGCTCGGTGTCCGGCTCGACGATAAGTACACCGTCAGCGACGAGGATTTCAAACGCGTTGTGGCCATACTTCGCCTGGCCGTGCCCTACACGGGCATGATCCTCACCGCAAGAGAGACCGCCGACGTCCGCCGCGAGGTCATGGCCTTCGGTGTCTCCCAGATCGACGCGGGGAGCCGCATCGAACTGGCCGGCTACACTGCCGCCGAGAGAGTCCAGCAGATCGAAAAGGAACAATTCGAGCTGGGCGATCTCCGTTCCCTCGACGAAGTCATGCACGAGCTGATCCTTGACGGCTATGTACCGAGCTTCTGCACGGCATGTTACCGGGCCGGCCGAACCGGCGAACATTTCATGGAGTTTGCCATCCCAGGCTTCATCCAGAATCTCTGCACTCCCAACGCGCTGACAACGCTTCAGGAATATCTCTGCGACTACGGCTCTGAAGAGACCCGGGCCGCCGGTGCCCAACTGATCGAGAAAGAACTGGGGCGGCTGCCCGAAGGCCCCCGCAAACAGGAACTCCAGCAGCGACTCGAGCGCATCCGCCAGTCCGACCAGCGCGATTTGTACTTCTGAGAGAAGCGATCGGGGCCCCCCTCGTCCGGCTCTCCGGCGTGAGTCAGAAAGAAACACCACCCACCTCCTGCACTACAAGTAAGCAGTAGCACACCATTACGTACCTGCACTGCCTCCAAGCAAGCTGGTACAGGTCGTCGCCATGACTGACCCCCGACTTGAATCCGACCTCCTCGGCTCCCGCGAACTGCCGCGCGGGGCTCTCCATGGGATTCACACACTACGGGCGATTGAGAACTTCCCGCTGGCAGGCCGCCCCGTTCGCCGCGAACTGGTGCATGCCTTCGGCGCCGTCAAACTGGCGGCTGCCCTCGCCAACCGGGAACTGGGGATGCTGGACGACGCCGTCTTTCCCGCCATCGAAACCGCTTGCCGCGAAATGATCGACGGCCGTCTCGACGAGCACATCCTTGTCGACGCTCTGCAGGGCGGGGCAGGTACCTCCACGAATATGAACGTCAACGAGGTGCTTGCCAACCGTGCCCTCCAGCTCTCGGGCCGATCGCCGGGCGACTACGCCTCGATCAGCCCGCACGATCACCTCAACCTGCACCAGTCGACCAACGATACGTTCCCCACAGCCCTCAAGGTGGCGGCCTTGGCCTGCCTCGACCGGCTGGAGCTGTCGGCCGTGACGCTGCTCGAAGCCTTTCAGCACAAGGAAAAGGAATTCGCCGACGTCGTCAAGGTCGGCCGCACCCAGTTGCAGGATGCCGTGCTCATTACCCTGGGACGCGAGATGGGCGCCTATGCCGAGGCCATCGGACGCGACCGCTGGCGAATCTGCAAATGCAGGGAGCGGCTCCGCGTTGTCAATCTTGGCGGGACGGCCGTCGGAACCGGCCTGGGGGCCCCCCGAAAGTTCATTTTCCGCGTTGTCGAACACCTCCGGCAAATCACCGGGCAGGGCCTCGCCCGGGCGGAGAACCTGGTCGAGGCCACCCAGAATGCCGACGTCTTCGTCGAGGTCTCCGGGATCATTCGCACCCTCGCCTCCAACCTGCAGAAGATCGCAACCGACCTGCGACTCCTCGCCTCGGGGCCCGTGGCCGGTTTCGGCGAAATCCGCCTCCCAGCACGCCAGGCAGGATCCTCGATCATGCCCGGCAAGGTCAACCCGGTGATTCCGGAGGCGGTCACCCAGGCAGCCATCGCAACCGCCGGTTACGATCAGATGATCCTGCAAGCGGCCGGCATGGGCAACCTGGAACTCAACCCGTTCCTTCCGCTCATTGCCGAGGCCCTTCTCAGCCAGATCGATCTGCTCACCCGGGCCTGCGACGTTTTTGCCCGGCTGTGTGTCGACGGCATCGTGGCCAATCGAGAACGCTGCCGGCAATTCGTCAACACGGCTACGACCGCTGCCACCGCCTTGGTCGATGTGCTCGGCTACGAAAAGGCCCAGCAGTTGGCAACACAAGCCGAGAACCAGGGCAAACCGATCCGGCAGGTCGTTCTCGAAGAAACGTCGCTGACAGAAGCCGATTTCGACGCCCTCGTCGCCCCCGAGCGTGTCGCGCGGCTCGGTTCCGAACCACTTGCCAGGGATAAGAAAAACTCCACACAATCGGAATAGACTCGTGAACTCGACCCCCAAAGGACTGCGTCTTCACATCGGGCTGTTCGGACGCCGCAACGTGGGAAAATCGTCGTTGCTCAACGGCATCACGCGGCAACATGCTTCGATTGTGTCCGAGGTGGCCGGCACCACGACCGATCCGGTCGAGAAGCCGATGGAACTGCTGCCCATCGGCTCGGTGCTGTTCATCGACACCGCCGGCATCGATGATGAGGGTGCGCTCGGGCGCCAACGGGTGGAAAAGTCGCGGCAGGTTTTCGATCGCACCGATCTGGCCCTCCTCGTCACGGAGTCCGGCATGTGGGGGCCCTTCGAAGAAGGAATTCTCCGGGTACTGCAAGACCGCAAGACGCCGCTGATCGTCGTCTTCAACAAGACCGACCTGGCCGAACCTGATGCAGCGACGGTCCATCGCCTTGCCGCCGCGAAGATTCCCACGGTGCGTACCGTGGCCGCCAGCGGGGAAGGCCTCCTCGACCTTCGCCGCGAGTTGATCCAGGCGGTACCCGAAGAGTTTCTGAACACCCCGCCGCTGGTGGCCGATCTGGTTCCCCCCGGCGAACTGGCCGTGCTCGTGGTCCCCATCGACCTGGAAGCTCCGAAGGGGCGTTTGATCGTTCCCCAGGTGCAGACCATTCGCGACCTCTTGGACCACGACGCCTACTGCATGGTGGTCAAAGAACGTGAGTTGTGCGACGCGCTGGCCCGCCTCCGCCGGCCCCCCGCCCTGGTGATCACCGATTCGCAGGCATTTCTCAAGGTGGCGGGCGATACGCCGCCGGACGTCAAGATGACGTCCTTCTCCATTCTCTTCGCGAGGCAGAAGGGCGATCTGGCCGAGTTCGTTCGCGGTGCCACCGCCATCGATCGGCTTCGGTCGGGCGATCGTGTGCTCATTGCCGAAACCTGTAGCCACCACCCCATCGGCGACGACATCGGCCGGGTCAAGATCCCCCGCTGGCTCACTCAGTTCGTGGGCGGGAAGCTCGACATCCAGCACATGCAGGGCCGTGACTTCCCCGCGGACCTCGACAGCTACCGGCTGGTAATCCACTGTGGTGCCTGCATGTGGAACCGTCGTGAAGTCCTCTCCAGGATTGACCGCTGCCGCGTCGCGGGAGTGCCGATCTGCAACTACGGGGTCACGATCGCCTACACGCTGGGGATCTTCGAACGAGCCCTTGAGCCGTTCCCCGACGCTATGGAGGCATACAACGTGGCGGCGGCCTCCTGCCGCAGCATTCGCGGGTAAGTCGCCTCGCCTTCAGGAGAGCCCGGCATTTCTTCCCAGAATGGGTTAGGACCTTTGAGCCGGTGATTTGCGATATTTGCTTGTGTCGGAGGGGCCAGTTTGCGATACTGTACGGCGCCGACCGGCATCGCCCGGATTCGGCTCGGGGTTCGTGGTACGCCCAGTGCCGTCGATCGGAGTGAAGTGTTACGTTTTTCTCGGGAGAGAACGCGGTGAAGAAATCAATGCCCATCCTGTCTGGTTCCGGGCGGTTTGCAGTGCTCGGATCGATCGTTGTTCTGGGTGCGGTTTTCCTGCTGGGTTGCGGCGGATCCGATACCCCGCCCCCAGCCCCCGATTCGGCTCCTGCGCCTGCCGCGCCTGCCGATGCTGCCGGGGCACCGGCGGCCGCGCCGAGCGATCCGACACCGGAAAGCGAAGCGGCCAAGCAGGCACCCGTCCCACCGGTCGAAGGACCCTCGCCTGAGAAGACTGAGCCAGCAGCTCCCGAGGGCACGCCTCCTCCCGCCACCAAGAAGACGCCCGAAGAAGAAGCCGCCAAAGCCCCTGAAGAGACCGCCCCTGCCCCGGAGGCGACCGAGTCGGCCCAGGAGGCAAAGCCGCGCCCAGACGATGTCGTTGCCTGGACAGACGACGACTATCGGTCCGCCAAAGAGGATCGCGATCCCAAACTGCTCGATGCGGTGGCCTACCTGGGGGAAAATAAGTCAGGTGATGCCAAAGCGGCCAGCTTGCTGGCAGAGCTGTTAGTCATGCCCGAGGACCCCGAACCGGAACCGAAACCGGAACCCAAGGTCGAGAAGAAACCAGAGCCAAAGCCATCGGGCTACGATTCCTATATGGGACCGGCGGGCTATATGCCGCCGATGGAAGATACGTCGTCGGGCATGGAAGATATGAGTGGGATGGCGGGGTACATGGGTGCCCAGGAAGATATGTACGGCGAATACAGCGGGCCAAGTGGAAGGAAAACGGAAGTGAAAATGCCGCTGGCTGCGAGCTACGTCAGCTTGACCGGCGGTATTGTTCGGGCCCTCGGCGCCAATGGAACCAAGGAAGCCCGAGCCGTTTTCGAACAGTTGCTGATGGGCAAACTGCCGGCGGGCAATGAGCGCGCCGCCGTGGGGGCCGTGTTACGAACGCTCGTCGACTATTCCAGCGCGGAAAACGATGCCCTGCTGCAAAAGGCCTTGACAGTTCCCGAGAACTATCGCCCCAGCAGGGAAAAACTGACGGCCGCGTTCAAGCTGGCTCTTGGGGCAACCGCCGCCGCACCGAAGGAGGCCGAAAAGCCCAAAGAAGCCGAAGAATCGTCCGAGGGTGAACGGCCGAAAGCGGCCGAGAAGGCGCCAGACATCGACGCACTGGTGGCCGCGGCGCTGGCCAATAAGGTCACGGCCGAAGACATCCGCGATACCACCTTGCCGCTGATCGAGAAGTCGGCCTCCATGCGCCTGCGATACGATCTGGCCGTCTACCTGGTTGGCCAGCCATCCGAAAGCCTCGGTCCGCGATTGCAGGAACTCGTGACCGTGACCAATCCGCTCAACGTGCAGGCCCAGATCGGGCTCTATCGTTATCCCAAGACTCCCCCGGAAATGAGGGATTCTTTCGAACGCTATTTCACCAGCTACGCCTCGTGCACCCTGGGGCGGATGCTGGCCGTGTCGACCGATGAAGGGGTCAGCATCGAGGAACCAATGGCTGCCGCAGGGCCGGGCGGATTGTCACAGGGCGAGCAGAAGGCTTGGTCTGGTTTTGGCGACAAGACCACGAAGCGGCCCGATACGCCCGCAGGGAGCAGCGGGGCCTACGGCCCACCCCTCTCAGGAAGCAGCGGGGCCTACGGCGGAGCTCCTCCACCCACAGAGGGCCTCACGGGCGAAGAAGGTTACATGCCGCCGGAAAGCTCCTCCAGTCCCGGTCCTCCACCGGGAGCGAGTCAAATGTACGGCGAACAGGCCATGCCGAGTGCTGAAGGAATGATGGGGAGTGGTGGCGAGGGAGGCGCTGCGAAACCGCTCGCGGGACCGGGCAAGGTCGATCAAGCATCCGTCAAAGAGTTCCAGAATGTGGCGGCAGCCAACCCGAACCTGCCCTACGAATTGGCCCAGCAACTCTGGAGCAACGAGCTCGGCAATACCCTGGCCGCCAAAATGAACGCTCTTCCAACGCTTGCGGACGGAGCCCAACTGGTCATGCTTGCCGGACACATCCCGACCGATGCGATGCGGGCCCAGTTGCTCAAGACCCTCCAGACGCATTGGACGGAAGGGCCTGGTGCATTTGCCTCTGCCAACGTAACCAACGAGATCGGAATCAGCGACCCCGGCTTCATCGCAATCATCAAATCCTTGCCGCGCAGAGAACCGCCGGCCAAGGCGGCGAAGGTGGAGCCGAACAAGGAACAGGATGCCCAATACGCCTGGATGCAGGCGGTTTACGGCACGGTTCGGGGGTTCTGTGAACAGTTCCAGAAGGCCGCCGACAACCAGATGGCCAATAAGGCCGAACTCATCGCGAAACTGCCCTTCCCGGTACACTCGGCAGACGCGGTCACTCACGTCTACGCCATGGATTGGCAGCAAAGCGTTGGGAGCCGCCTGGGCGGAGGCCTCGTCAGCCCCATGCGGATCTACTACCTGCGATGCGAAGATACCGGCCTGTACAATAAGGTTGAAGGGACGTACAAACGCGCGGTTCCCTCGGGGACGGAACGCCTGGTAATGAACGGCCTGTGGATCGACGGAAGCAAGCCCGGTCCGCAGCCCGGCCGCAGAACGACCATGGACGTCATCATCGATCGAACCGATTACAGGAAGGAACGGAAAGTGGGTGAGGCGGAGCCGATGGTCATCCAGGTGCTCTACGTGGAGATCAACGACCCCAATCCGCCCAAGGCGCCCGAAGCGGCTGCCGCGGGGTAGTGCCCTGCCCGGATTTCGGGTGAGCGGGTCCCAGCTCGGGCTAGTTCCTCTGCGGATGGGCGACTACGCGAACGGCTGCGTCGAGCGAGCCGGCGTTGTCGGCCAACTCGGCGGCCGATTCGTTGATTCGCAGGAAGAGAGTTCCCGAAGAACGGGGGGTGAGCGTGGCACTGGACCCCACCGTTTCCGACTGAAGAAATGCCTGGCCCTTGTCGTCGCCCTCCGGCACCACAGTGGCCAGAAGCACACCCAGGGGCCGTCCGCGATAGTAGCGGATCGTGACGCCTCCCGGTTCGCACCACCATACAACCGGCGCGTCGGCCACCTGGTACCGTCCCTGGGAACGAATCTCGCAGGGCACGCCCCCCTCAAGCTGAATCCCCGTGTTCTGCCAGCCCTTGGCCGCATCGATGCGCACCAGGTTCCAGCCTGGCTTGGCCGGCCTTCCAGGCGCGAAGTCGATCGCCATCCTCGGCACATCGTAACCGTACTCCATGTTGGCCACGAAGATCTCCCATTCCGCCGCCAGCGAACTCCATTGGCCGCCAATCAGTTTGCGAAACTGCTCGGTGAAGTCGCGAGCCTCCACCGAGCGGCTCAGGGAACGGAACCGGTCTCGATAGTGGGGATGGTAGTCCAGCAGCGCCGCGGCCGCCCAGCTCCAGGCGTAGGCCTCGTTCTGTTGATGGGCAGCGCCGCTGAAGCGAAGTATCTCGTCGAGCGGCAATGCCTTGCCTTGCGCGAACAGGTCCTGAATAGTTCGCACTCTCCCCCATCCGGGCACCTCGTCGCGCGACTTCGGCATCACCGCCATGGCCAGCCGTCCGTCGTTCCACTGGTGAGTGCCCAGCAGCTCAGCGATTCCTTCCATGTACCACGGCGGCCCGCACGATCGGAGAATCGTGTTCATGAATCCATGCGTACCCTCGTGGAGCATCAAGTGGCGACGATAGTAGGGGGTCGCTTGCTCGTAAAGCCACAGGTCGTAGTTGACGGAGTAACCGTTGGGGAAGGGCGGGAGATACCGCGGCAGCAGGCCGGCCCTGCGAAAACGGTCCCCGTCGCGCATGAGGAAACCCGTCATGCGCCACTGGCGATGTTCCGCTGGATCGATGGAAAAGTACTCGCACCACAGAGGAAAAGCCTGATCGAAGACGCCTGGCAACTCCTCGATCGTCGGATCGGAGGGCAAGTCGGTGAACAGAGTGATCCGCTGGCCCGCGATCTTGCGAATCCCTTCCTTGGATGCCTTGGCTTCGTCGACCGTCGAACGTGGGGCGTCGGGCATGAAGCGGCCGGGACCGTCGTCGCCGTGCATCAGATCTGCCAACGACCGCTCCGCCCGTTCGTACTTGGGCTCCTGAACAAATCCGTTCTCACCAAACCCCAACAAGAAGACGATCGCGACCACGAGTGTTCGAAATCGAGGCCCGATACTCTCGCAACGTGAATCTGGCATCACCTGGCCCACCTGATCTTCACTCTCCGTCGACGCATTGGACTTCGCCGCCAGGGCGGATGGCTGTGAAGGCAAGTCCATGGAGACTGTTCGTTTGGCGATCTTCCGCCCATCATTCTATGATTCCATGGGGAGCACGTTTCCATACATCGGCGTTCTCGGGGGACTCCCTCGTCTTGATGCGAGTGATTACAATATTCGTAACACTCCAGCCAGGTGAAGTAGCTGGAAAGGTCGGTAGGCGGCGGAACCTCGGTCGACTACGAGCATGCTCAAATGCATGACATCGCTTCCCCAGTCCAACCCACGTTGCCCGCCTTCCGACCGGCAGTCCTGCTACTGCAGATGGCTGAATAGATACCAATATTCTAGGCTGAACCGCGTGGGGGCGCGTAGCTTTTGGCGGGTACTTTTCCGGGAGGAAAGACGATGCAACTGACGGCGACTCGACTTGCTGCCATGCTTCTGGTTCTGCCCTGGCTTTCCCTGTCCGGATGCTGGAGCCGTGGCCCGAACGAAGTGATCGTTTACACGGCTCTTGATTCCGAGTTCTCGGAACCGATCTTCGCGGAGTTCCAGTCCGAGAGCGGCATCAAGGTTCTGCCGAAATTCGACACGGAATCGACCAAGACTGTCGGCCTGACCGAGGCCCTCCTGTCCGAACGGGACCACCCCAGGTGTGATGTCTTCTGGAACAACGAGATCCTTCACATGCTTCGGCTGCGTGGCCAGGGCATGCTCGATGTCTACGACTCCCCCGCGGCCGAGAGTTACCCGGCCATGTACCGGTCTCCGGACGGCTACTGGCACGGCTTCGCGGCCCGGGCCCGGGTGCTGATCGTCAACACGTCGCTCCTGGCGGAAGCCGACCACCCCAAATCGATCTATGACCTGGCCGACTCGAAGTGGCGAGGTAAGACGGCCATCGGCAAGCCTCTTTTCGGCACGACGGCCACGCATGCCGCCTGCCTGTTTGCCGCCCTGGGGCCTGACAAGGCTCAAAACTTCTTCCGCTCTCTCAAGAAGAACGACGTGCAGGTCCTTTCAGGCAACAAGCAGGTGGCGCTCGCGGTCGCGGCCGGCAGTGCTCTGTTCGGACTTACGGATACGGACGACGCGATTATCGAAATCGAGAACGCGATGCCGGTGGCGATCGTCTATCCCGATCAGGGCAAGGGAGAGTTGGGCACCCTGTTCATTCCCAACACCGTCGGAATTATCAAGAGGGGACCCAACCCGGAAAATGCCCGGCGTCTGGTCGATTACTTGCTTTCTCCGGAGGTTGAGGCCAGACTGGCCCAAGGCGCCAGTGCCCAGATCCCATTGAACCCGAAAGTCGAAACGAAAGTGCGTGTCGAGACTCCCAAGACGGTTCACGCAATGGAGGTCGACTTCGACCTCGCGGCGGAGAACTGGGAAACGACGTCGCAGTTCATTCAGATTCTGTTTACGGGGGGGTGAATCACTGGGAGGGTAGCCATGAGCGGAGAGGATGCTTCACGTCGCGGGTTCATTGCCAGGCTGTAAGAAACCCTCACAAAACGTACGAGTTTCCCACGAGCATGGATGTGCACAGCCGGTGGTTTTGTTAGCGGCTCTAAACCGGCCGCTTCGGGTGGCTTGCCCCGCTTGACTCCGCTATAGATCCCGCACTTCGTGAATCGCCAGTTCGTGATCGGCTGCCACCAGCTCTTCCGGACTCTGAACCACGCGGATACGACGCCAGCGGCCGCTGCGGTAACGAAGATAGAAGACGTAGCTGAAACACAGGAACGTGAGCACCAGCGCCGTCCACCCCGCCTCCGGCGACATCCCGAGCACGTGGAGCATTACAATCAGGATCGGCAGCAGGAGCCAGTGGAGCGTGACCGAGATACACATCGCCCAGAACGTGTCTCCCGCCCCCCGCAACGTGCCGCTGAACACAGTCGTCACCGCCTCGATCATCACGTACAGCGACGCCAGCCGGATCATGAACACGGCCGTCGGCACAGCCTGGTCGAACACCGGGTTCGGGCTCACCGGGCGAAATACGTTGACCAGCGTTGCCGGGAAACACGCAAAGAGCACCAGGATCACCGACGAATACACCCAGCCGATCTTGATCCCCGACATGGCTGCACGGTGCGCCGTATCGGGATCGCCGGCCCCCATGTAACGACCCACCAGACTCATCACGCCGATCTGCACGCCGATCAATGGCACGAACGAAACCATATCCCAATTGAACATGATCGTCGTGGCGGTGGCCGTGACCGGTCCGTGGGCATGAAAAGCCAGAATCATGCCCGTGAAGGCCAACACGTTCAGAAACATCTCCACGCCCGCCGGATAACCGAACCAGAGAAGCTTGCCCATCGCCTCCCGATCCAGACGCAGCGACCGGAGTACCTGGTACTGGCGCCGGATCGAAGGCCGGAAGTAGGCCCCCGCAAGCACGAGCAGGCCGAGCAGCCCGCCGAGCACCGTTCCGTAGGCTGCCCCGCGGATTCCGAGCGCCGGCGCGCCGAACTTGCCGTAGATCAGCGTGTAATTGAGCCCCACGTTGGCCACCATAGCCACGCAGGCCGCCACCATGACCATTCGTGTCTGCCCGATACCGGAGAAGAAGCTGCTCAGGCTCGTTCTGAACAGACCGATGATGCTCGCATAAACCAGGATCCCGAAATAGACCTTCTGATGGACGAGCTGGGCCGGTGAAATCCCGCTCCTTTCAAACCCGTAGTAGACCAGCGGCTGGGCCAGCAGGATCACCGGGTAGGCCGCCAGGCAGAGCAACAGAGCCTGGGTCGTCGCCACGGCGCAGCGGTCTCTCCGGCCTGCCCCCAGATACTGCGCCACGAGCGCCGTCGTGTAGCCGATCAGCCCCATGAAGAATGTCATCATCATGAAGCTCGTCAATCCGCCCGACATCGACGCGTTCATCTCGTCGGGCCCAAGCCGGGAGAGAAACAGCCGGTCGGTGAAGGTCATGACCGTGTCGCACGCATGGGAGACGACCATCGGCAGCGCAATTGCCAGAAGCTCGCGGACACCGCCGGCCGATGGTGCCTTTCTTGCCTCGCGGGCTTGTTCATTCGTCTTGAGCATCTGGGAGCCGCCAACAAAGACGCTGATTGTGCATATCCATGCCCCTGGGAATCTCCCGCGTTTTGTCAGGGATTCTCCGGGCCATCGCCCGGCCGCTGCGGCTTCCGGCAATGGTAGTCAATAAAGGAGGCCGGCGCTCGCTCCACCGCCAGCACCTGGAAACCCGCCCGCTCAAGGAGCCCCTCCATAATCCAGTCCAATGTACTGTATTCCCGGGCGACGTGCTGCGCGGCCCCCGGCCGGATGGCTTCAGGTAACCCGCCGACGAATCTCTCGAATTCGGTTGCCGCCTCCCCCGGAAGAATTGAAAAGACCACGTCTCCCAGGATGAACTGGCCCCCCGGTTTCAGCACACGGCAGACGTTCTCCAGCCCCACGATTTTCCACAGATCGGGCAGGTGATGCAGACAAGCCGTTGACACGGCGGCGTCGAAATGTTCGGCCGGCAGGTCCATCGAGAGAAAGCCGGCGTGCCGCGTCTCAAGCCCAGCCAGGCCCTCCTGGCGGGCCCTCCGGGCCACGTACTGCAGCATCACGGGCGAGACGTCCACCGCGGTAACCAGGTGCCCCTCAGAGGCCGCCGCACAGGCAAAACGCCCGGTCCCGCAACCGACCTCCAGGATCCGCGAGCCGGGGCTAAGGGCCAGCGAATCCAGCTTCTTGCGGTTCTCGGCGTCGACGTCGCGAAACGTGGCCATCCTCGCGTCGTAACTCTCCACTTCCTCCAAGTCGGCGTAGTCGGTGCCAACTTGCTGAAACTCGTTCCAGTGCCAGTCCGGTGTGCGCACGGCGATCCTCCTTCTGTTGCGAACAGGACATAGACGGAGGTGGGGAGGAAAAGGTTCGCGCGGAGAGATAGGATCCGATTCGCAGAACCAATCACGACGGGTTCGATCGGCGCCGCCTCGCGTCGACGAACGACTTGATTCCAAGCACCAGCAGCACCCCGCAAAGCACGATCATCAGCACCAGAGACACCCCGGCGGGCGATAACTTCAGTCCGGCCGACGCGATCCGCCCAATTGGGGCAACCATACCGAGTAGGGCCAGGACGACGGCGCCGTGCATCGCGTGCTTTCGCAGCGATTCCTTCAGGGCGATACAGCCGAGCAGGGCAATCGGCAGGCCGAACATCGCAGGGATCAGTGCCGTCATGCTTTTCGTTTCGGTGACGAAATAAAAACCTGCGCCCTGCAGCATTAACAGGACACCAATGGCGATGGTTAGCAAGGGAAGATTCATCTGCGATGCCTTGACAGAACGATTGGAACTCTTGCGGCTGGTCGTGACCACAATTGGTGGAGCCGAAACCGGCTGCCGATCGACGCGGCCGTTGGACACTTGGTGATTGCATCCGTCCGCCACGGCCACCCAGACTGGCCCGGATTATCAGGGCTGGCCGCGATGCCGGCCATGCTGTTTGCGAAACCCCTCAACGGAATCCGGTGCTTCTCATTAAGTCCGCATTCTGGCCGAACGCTGTCGATCGATCGTCGATCGGCTCTTGGTGGCCCAAAGTTACTGTACTCCTGACCGTCACGGCGGAGAAGGGCAATCCCTTCTCGCCTTGCGCCAACCCGGTCGTCTTCCACGGGCATGGATGTGCAGAATCGGCGGACTCGTCGGCGACTCTCACAATGAGTCGATTCGGGCGTCTGGGGGGCGTCGCCGTCTCGTATGAATCGCTTTGCATCGAATGCGGCTGATTCCAGTGCCGTTACGGTCCGATTGTATCGAAGGAAGGGGATGAATTGAGGATTTCCTGCCACGCGTTGCCAAAATTCGACCTACGTTATGGAAGAGTGGATGCCGTGATAACCACGGCCATCACGTGCCGGGCAGCGGTCATGTTGACGGAGAGATCCTCCCGCATCACTAAGTCTGAGCGAGGAAGTACGACACGACCTGGGGCATCCGCATTCAGAAACAGGATGAAAGCAATCGAGTCGGGAGCATGTCAATGAGCACAACGAAGGCCGTTTCTTCTGTCGACCACGGAATCCTTCTTGAGGCAGGTACTAACGAAGCGGAAGTTCTCGCGTTTCGCGTCTGTGGTGCGCGATTTGGGGTGAATGTCGCCAAGGTCCGAGAGGTGGTGCCTCTCGAACGGCTGACACCCATTCCCCACAGTCATCCGGCGATCGACGGGCTGGCCGAAGTCCGCGAGATGGTCATCCCCCTGGTCAACCTGCGGAAATTCCTGTTCGACGACTCCGAACACCGTGCCGCCGACGGCACCGAAAACCTCCTGTTGCTCGAGTTCAACAACGTTCACACGGCGTTTCGAGTGGAGGAAGTCGAGCGGATCTACCGTGTCTCGTGGAAAGATACTCGCCCCGTACCGAAGCTTGGTGAGAACGCCTGCCCGGTCACGAGCGTCCTCCGCCAGAAGGAAGGCCTGTTGCCGATGCTCGATTTCGAATCGATCTGCGCCAAGGTCGGGCTCGGAGGCATGTCGCTGGATCTGGAGAGCATCGACAAGGATC
>CAYSCH010000076.1:0-24797 GCA_964429355.1 uncultured Planctomycetaceae bacterium
CGCGACTGGGACGAATTCTGGCGGCACATGGCGGGAGACTACGGCACACTGGCCGGCAGTGTGCCGATTTTTCCTGCCCTCGGCAATCATGAGAACCACGCTGGGCCGGGGGGTGGTTATTCGGCGGAAGGGGCAGACTTTGCCACCGACAAGTTCCTCACCTATTTTGAGGTTCCGTCCAATCAGGCTGCCAACGAGAAGCATCGCGGCCGGTACTACCGGATCGTCTACGGGCCGATCACACTTATTACTCTCGACTCGAGCAACGGTTTGCCGCACCAAACGGCCTCCGACACGAACCATTACCTGGAAGGGAGCAATGCTCCCGACTTCAACCCCGGTTCTGAACAATACCGCTGGTTGGAACTGCAATTGGCCGAGGCCCAGAAAGGCAGCCGCTTCACTTTCGTGCAGTTTCACCACACCATGTACGGCTCGGGGCCCCACAGCATTCCGTTTGGCCACCCCGATTTCTCCAAACAGGCCGGCATTGCCATGCGGGTAGTTCTCCCTCTCCTGTTCCGATACGGCGTCGATGCGGTCATCTCGGGGCACGACGAACTGCAGGAGCGGTCGGTGGTGGCAGGGACCGAAACCCTTCCCGACGGCTCAACGCGTCCCCACAGCATCCACCTCTATGACGTCGGCGTCGGCGGTGACGGGCTGCGCGGCCCCTCCACCGGTTTCGACAATCCGCATCGCCAGTACCTCGCTCACGACGACGCGCCGGAGGTCTGGGAGGGAAAGCGGTTGGTCTCCGGCGGCAAACACTACGGCCACCTGGAGGTCAATGTTGCGCCCAGTGCCGAGCGGGGATGGCAGGCCGAATTGGCGCCGGTTCAGATTTTTCCCCTGCTCGACGGCGATGGCCAGGTTGTCGGCTGGGAACGTCGGATCAGCGGGGATGTGGTGACGATTTCCGCCCCGTCTGACGAACGGCTGTAGCGCCAGATGACGCGCCGAATCCGGTACGGCGAATCTACCCATCTTGCTTGACGCCCACCCCACCAGGATCTACCCTGGAAACAGGGCCCAGTCCGTCCACAGGTCTGTACTGCTATCCTCAACGATCGTGGAGTATTTCACAAAGACTCGCGACCATCGGGAGCAGACCATCTCCATTCGAGCGGTAGCTCGCTTTGGCTTATCGGCCCTGCCGCCCTGTGTGATGTGACTGGCTGCTGGCGATGGTGATGCTGTTTTCGCGACTTCGGTGGAGGAGTTTCTGATGCGAACGTGGGTCCTGGTGTGGGTTGTTTTCTTGTCGTGCTTACGGGGTTCCGCACGAGCCGATATCGTCCTTTACCCGATCCCCAAGACGCCGCTGGCCTGTGTCGTGCAGGGCACGGTGACGGTTCATCCGGGCCGAACGGTCACCATGCGTCATCCTCGCTTCGGGGATCTGTATTTCGATCTGACCAACATCCGTTACTGGAAGGTACCGACCACCGAAGCCCTTGCCAACCGCAAGCTGGGCGAGGCGACTCGAAGCGGCAACGTCGGTCTCTGCCTGGAGGCTGCCCGTTGGGCCCTTCACAACGGCGAACTTGCCGTTTTCTATCGGGCTGCCGCGGAAGCCTGGAAACTGGATCCGAAGCATCCCACCGTGGTGCGTCTGGTGGCCATGAAGAAGAAGATCGACGCACCGATTCCCCCCTCGCCGGACCTGGAAAAAGAGATTCGCGACTATCTCAAGAACGACGAGAAGATGACGGTTGTCCAGAGCAAGCACTTCATCCTGCTTCATGATACGTCGCCCGACAAAGACCCCTATTCGAAGAAGACCCGAGTGGAAGAGCGGATCCAGTTGCTCGAAACGGTCTACGAGAGCTTTCTCATGAAGTTTTGCCTTGAGGGATGCAGCCTTCAGGTCCCGGAGAAACGTCTCAAGGTGGCCCTGTTTTCTCAGCGCGACGACTTTCTCGCGTCCAGCGAAAAGGACCTCGATTTTGCGGCCGGGTTTTACACGAAGAAGGACAATATCTCCGTCTTCTACGATCAGGGTACGAACGAGATTCACAAGACGCTCGAAGCGCTCAGCAACGTGCTTCAGGAGAGAAAGCAGCATGCGATCAAGAATCGCGCGCCCGATGCGAAGAACACGGTCCGCCTGGCCGATACCCTGAGAGTGTTGACGCTTGTCGCCCGCGAGAACGCCGATATTGAAGTCGTCAGTCATGAAGCAACCCACCACATGGCAGCGGTGACCGGTCTGTTTCCCAACAAGGCGCCCGCGACCACGTGGGCCCACGAGGGATTGGCCACCTACTTCGAGTCGCCCGGCGAGGCGGCCTGGAGCGGCATCGGCACGGTCAACGAACAGCGGCTCGATCGCTACCGCGAGCTTGCCGTCGACCGCGAGCACTGCAATATCCGCTTCATCGTCTCGGATCGGATCTTCTCCAAGGCGGGTACGCTCGACGCCTTGCTCCACGGCTACGGCCAGGCCTGGGCCCTTACGCACTTCCTGATGAACCGCCACTTCGAGCAATTGGTCAAGTACTATCAGCTCGTGGCTGCCGTCGAAGCGGAGGAACCCCTCGAAGCGGACGAGTACGAGAGACTCTTTATTGAAGCCTTCGGCGACGACTTGGATTCGCTGGAGGAGGAGTGGCGCAAGTATATGGTCGGTTTGAAAACCGACCTGGAGCTTATCACGGGGATCAGGTAAGGCCATGGCTGATGCGGCCTGGTGGTCTGTCCAATTAGAGTCAGCAGGTCCGAGAAACTCACGCCCTGGAAGAGATTACGTGTCAATCCTCTTGAATAGTGCATTCTGACGATTAGCAATGTCAAACTGGACAGACCACTCGGGCCGTGCGAGAGCCGCGCCGTTCCTCTGGGGTGGGGATTCTTTTCACGAATCGGGGGTTGTGCGGCCGATGACGGCCAAAAATCCAGGTTTTTTCGCCCAAAGGTGTGATATTTGGTCACCTACCTCGCTTGTATTCGTGGAGATGACCCGCGAAAGACAGCCAGAGGGAGTGCCCCATCATGTCGAGTGCCATTCTTTCCGCCGAGTATGTGCCTGGAGTCGGGAGACTGGACGCTATCCGGCCGGTCCCGTGCGTCGGCAGTCCGGCGATTTCGTGGTCGTGGCGGAAGGTCGGTGAGAATGCCAGCGGCCTGATGTTTCTGACCGTGCTGGGCTGGGAGGTCTGGCGGATCGGCGGCCAGTTGCTGCACTACGTGACCTGGTATTATTGACGGAAACGGGAGAGCGGGTCCGGAAGCGTTTTGAGCCTCCCCGGAATTCTCGAAGGGATCCTTCGAGGTCCAGGGAAGCTCAAGAGCGTGTCAGCGATGGAGCGTCCGGGTCAGGCGATATCGACCCAGGCCCCTTCTTTGGCGCTTCGGAGGACAGACTCGCAGACCATCTGGGTCCGCATGGCGGTCCGCATGTTGGGCTGGAAGGCGGGGCCGCCCTCGAGGCTGGCGAGGAAATCGGCGAAGCCGTGGGTGAAGGTGTGTTCGTAGCCGATCGTGGTGCCGGGCACCCACCAGTTCTTCATGTAGGGGTGCTCAGAATTGGTCACGTGGATCCGTTGCCAGCCGGTGAGGTGGTCTTCGATCTTCTTGCCGGTGTCGGGATCGGCGTAGCGGAAGAACTGGAGGATGTGCGGATCTTCCAGGTCGAAGAACAGGCCGCCCCGCTCTCCATTCATTTCCATGGTGCTGTAGTTTTTGCGGCCACGGGCGTAGCGGGTGCTTTCGAAGGTGCCGATCGATCCGTTGGCAAACAGGGCGAGGAACATACAGGCGTCGTCGATGTCGACCTTTTCGACCTTGCCCGTTTCGGCGTGTTTGCGTTCCTTGATGAACGTTTCCGTGTGGGCGACGACTCGCTGAATCGGTCCGTTGATCCATTCGGCCGTATCGATGGAGTGGGCGAGGAGGTCGCCGGTGACGCCGCTGCCGGCCACCTTGCTGTCGAGTCGCCAAAGGGCCATGCCGCCCTGGGGAACGTCCTGGCCGATGGTGTAGTCCTGGTTGTAGGTCGCGCGGTAGTGGAAGGGTTTTCCTACGCGTCCCTCGTCGACGATCTGTTTGAACAGGCTGATGGCCGGCACGCGGCGGTAGTTGAACGAGACCATATTGGCCACGCCCGCCTTCTCGACGGCGTCGACCATCTGCTGGGCTTCGGCCGTGCTCATGGCGAGGGGTTTTTCGCAGACGACCATCTTGCCGGCCTCGGCGGCGGCGATGACGCAATCCTTGTGCATGAAGTTGGGCGTGCAGACGTCGACCAGGTCGATGTCGTCGCGCTCCACCAGTTTCCGCCAGTCGGTCTCCAGCGACTCGTAGCCCCGCTTGGCCTGGAAGTCCTTGAGCTTGGCGAGGTCTTCCTCGCGGCCGTAGCAGCCCTTGAGCACCGGCTTGTGTTCGCGTGGGAAGAAGTGGTTCACCTGCAGCCAGGCGTTGGAGTGCGTGCGACCCATGAAGCCGCAACCGAGGACGGCGATTCGGAGCTGTTTGGACATGGAGGATCTCCTTGTGGAATCAGGTTTCTTTCGTCATTTGAATTTCGTCATTCGTCATTCCTGCCATCCGTGGGCATCCCGCACGGCGAGCATGGCGGCGAGGATATCGTTCCAGGTTTGCGGGTTCATCATCACGTCGTTGGGGAACATGCAGCCGTCCCAGCAGAGATGGCGGATCTTTCTGGTCAATTGGCCGTCTTCCCGGAGCCAGAAGCCGGCGGCCCGGGTGATGTCGAGCTTCCCTTTGGGGTCGGTCGCCAGGCAGTGGCGGCCGGTCTTGTCGTGGGAGCCGGAGCCGTGCACGGTCCCGTCGTTCTGGGCGATGTGGAGGTCGTTCGTCCAGGGCCGCAGGGCGTCGGTGAGTTGCGTGTAGGCGGCGTCGAAGGCCTGCTGGTCGGTCCAATCGAAGTCCTCGGGCACGATCGCATCTTCGGGAGCGTTGTAGCCCATCAGGTACAGGAGGGTGTGGGCCATATCGGCCTGGAAGCCCAGCGTATGGGGGCGATCGACCATTTCGAGCAGCTGCAGCATTCGTTTCCAACTGTGCATTCCGCCCCAGCAGATCTCACCCTCGGCGGCGAGGGTCTCGCCATGCTCTTCGGCGATGTCGCAGGCCTGGCGAAAAGTCTCGGCGATGATCTTCTGGTTGCCATCAGGATCGGCCAGCCAGGGCTCGACTCCTCCCCCCGTATCAATGCGGATGTTACCGTTGGGCCGCACTCCGATCTCGCGCAGTTTCTGGCCCACGTGGCAGCCCTTGCGGACCTGGCCGAGGAACCTGGCCCGTTCCTGCTTGTCGCCCATGGCGGACCCGCCGCCGGTGGGCGGCCAGATGGGAGCCACGACCGTGCCGATCTCCAGGTTGCGGGCCTGGGCCTTGTCGGCCAGTTCCTGGATGGCGTCGTCGCTCTCGACCGCTGCGTCGATATCGATATGGGGCAGGTAGAGGAACAGATCGAATCCGTCGAACTTGACGCCGTCCACTTCGGCGGCGGCGGTCAGGTCGAGCATCGTGTCCAGGTCGATCGGCGGTTCGCCTCCGTCGCCTTTACCAACGACCCCCGGCCAGGCAGCGTTGTGAAGTCTGGGATAGTTGTTGACGTGCTCGCTCATAGATACTCTCCGTTGCTTCTGAAAAAGGTCGTCGACACAACTTGGGTTCTGTGTTTCGGCCAGGGAATGCTCGGCAGACAGATATCCGGCATTCCTGTCACGGCAGATCGCGAGGGGCCGCCGCGAAAAAGCCACGGCCATTCGCTGCGCGATCCTAGAACCGCGAGGCCACTTTCTGGTCGCTTGCCACTGCCACCGGTTCGAGCGGCGCCAGGTCGTTCAGCCCCTTCGGATCGGCGGAAAACGTGACGGTCTGGATCCTCCACGTGCCGTGAAAAAGTCGCGGGTGCAGGACGAACATCAGGGGCTGCCGTTCGAAGTGAATGACGCCGTAGATCTGGTGGAGACGGGGCGAGATCCGCCGCACCGCGATGATCTCGTGCCCGTCGGACTTGCCGAGCTTCGTTGCGGTCTCTGCCAACTGCTGTTTGAGCTGATTCGATGCATCTCCGGTCCACTGAAGCGCGTCGATGGCGGTGCCGATATCGGCCCTCTCGACACCTTCGAGGAATCGTTCGATTTGCGGCAGGTACGGCAATTGGTCGCGAGGCACCGGCGTGTTCTGGTAGGTTTCGCCGGCAGAGGCCGTTGCGGTCAGGGCGCCCGCCAGAAGCACAACGATTGCGACAACACGGGCGGACGATGCGGATGTGATTCTCATGAGTCGTTTCCCTTCTTCGCTACCACCAATGACACTGCATGCCCCTCTGGCCGGGCACGGCGCGGCGACCGGCCAGGCTTCGGACTGGTTACTGTTGCGAGTGGGCAGCTCGTGCCCAGTCGACGAAGGCTCGAATCACCGAGTTCTCATCCGTTTCTCGCCGCTGCTCGAGGAATCTCTCCAGATCGCGCACCGTCACGAACGGGAACGCCGCACTCCGATCGACCACCTCGTAGTCGTCGTCCTGGCTCAAACAGAGAATCTGGATCTTGCCCTTCTCATAACGCCAGATTTCCGGAATGCCGACTTGAACAAAAACCGGCAGACGCGGGACAATCGAACTTGTCACATCCACTTCGATGACAAGATCGGGCGGTGGATCGATACCCGGCCTGTAATCATCTCGGCTTCGGACCTCGGATTCGTGCTGGATATAGTAGGAGCCGTCCGGCTGCAGGCCACGTTCGTGCGAAGCGGTGGTCAGCGTTGTGGAACCCGTACTCTTGATTGGGATTTCAAGGGTGAAGGCCATCGTTTCCACCATTCGCCGCAGCAACCCGGTAACCCACTCATGATCCTGGCTTGGCGTCATCATCTCCAGAGTCCACCCGTCGTAAGTGTGCCGCAGGTAACTTTCGGGAATCGCTTCGATCAGTTTCCGATAGGCCTCCGAGTCAACGGCGTGGAGCACCCGAAGGATCTCCAGGTCTCCTCGATCGCAGGTGTGCCGTAGATGGCAATGCCCGACGGCCTCGAGCACGCGCTCATAGGCCGTCGGCGATACGCCGTGGATTACGACGTACTCATAATCGTACAGGGTCGATTCTGCCATCGTTTCTCGGACTCTCTGCGGCAACGGACCGGATTCCGGGCTACTGCTTGCGGTGATCACCGATTTTCGGTGTCGACTTGTGGACGTTCGGGCCGAAGTAGCGGAGGCCGACCAGCGGCTCGTAGCCGGTGTTCTCGATCTCGATTCCGCCTGCGGCTGCTTGGGCGGTGATGAAGACTTCGTCGTAGGGTTCTTCGCCGAAACGGATCATGACGGGGGTCTGCAGGGCCATCTTGCCCATCCGGCCGGAACCTTGAACGGTGATCCAGCCGCTGGCGCCTGGATCGCGCAAGGTCATTTTCACGCCGGGCTGGATCGTCAGCTCCTTAGCGCTGACAAGTTGCTGGCCGTCGAACCCGCCGTAGTCGATCCAGCGGTCGGTGTAGCCGTCGCCCGAGGCGGCCTTGTCGACGATCGGTTCCACATAGTTGCTCTGCTTGAAGTTGGGATCGACGTTCTTCTCCCAGGCGAGCTGCTCGATAATGTAGTCGAGGTCCTGGTGCTTGTCTTTGGGAACGTCCTTGACCAGGAGGTCCCATGGCACCTGCCGGCCTTCGACGATCGACTGGAACATACCGAACACGTCGCTGCCCCACTGGGGCTCGTAGGTGCACAACGAGCCGGGGGCGTGAAGCACGCCGGCCGGAATCATCCAGCCCGAGCCGGGCTTGAGGCGGTAGGCCTTCGAGAGATCGAGGATCCCGTTGTCGCCCTTGTTCCAGTTTTCCAGGCAGCGGCGGACGTCTTCCTTGGTCGTGCCCGGTTCCAGGCCCATGAACGTGTAGTCGAAGTGGTTCTCGGCTGCGTTCAATTGGGGCGGGAAGTAGTAGCATTCGGGCTTGCCCTGCTGGTTCGTCAGGGCGGCGTGCTGCTGCTGCTGGTGCATGTGATGGGGAATCGGCCCCATGTTGTCGAAGAACTTCGAGTAGACCGGCCATCGCTTGTACTCGTTCCAGATGGCCTCGCCGACAACCTTGCCCTGGCCTTCGGCGACGGCGTCGCGGAGCAGGAACCGCTGCCCTTCAAAAGCGCAGTAGCTCAGTCCCTCGTCGTCGGCCCGGTTGTCGTTCATGG
Source organism: uncultured Planctomycetaceae bacterium (assembly GCA_964429355.1). Classification (GTDB taxonomy): domain Bacteria; phylum Planctomycetota; class Planctomycetia; order Pirellulales; family Thermoguttaceae; genus JAAYAY01. Next base: position 8,162 of record CAYSCH010000076.1, read on the forward strand.
CCTCGGTGGTGCTGGCAAACCAGCGCTCGTCGATGCCGCCACGGTGGACGCCGAGTGCGTACCAGTCGGTTGGTGCCAGCTTGATCCGCTTGCCTGGATGGAGAAAATTGCGCGGGACCCAGTTCGGAGTGAGCCTGAGGATGCCTTCGCCGGCGTCCAGGGCTCGCTGGAGAATCTGGCCTACGTTATCTTTCGCAACGATCTTGGATGCACACATTTTTCACAGACTCCTCAGGATCTTCGGGCATGACCGTGTCGCAAAACGAGCGGTCAATGCCGATGGGCTAACAACCTTTCCCAGAAACAACCAAGACGGCCTCCCCTGGGTGGAAAACGCCTGGGTCGGCGATTGTCTCGGGATCGGCTCCAAAACTGTGTTTCGCACGAAAACTTCTCGCCAGCGCCCGTCGGACGGGCAATCTAGACACCGGGCGATAACGCGAATTCCCGTTCTATCGGTCGTTTCAGCCGGCCTGGGGCCGGTTTTCTTGCCATGAACGTCCGAATCGCCTCGTCTGCGGGCTCGGCTGCCGCAATCCGACGTCTGCCGAAACGACCGGTTTCGGACACTCCGGAGCCCCTGTTTTACGGTGTTCCCCGGCGGATGGCAAGTAATTGGGCCATATCTGCCCAGCTTGATTGCTGATCCAATCGCCTTTCCGATTGTCTGCGGCTCCCCGCAACAGAACTAGGTTTTCGCGCGACGAGGACGCCATGGACGCCTCGCTGCAACCTCATCATGCCGTCAGATTAGGCAAGTGGCGGGTTGTGCGATATTGTCCTGGTTGCAGGGGTACTCATGCATCTGGAGGATCCTCCTTCCCACTTTCTTCACCCGGCACGGACGCTACAATCAACGTCACCCGGTTTTTTTCCCAGCCAGATCAATGCGTTTTTTCTTTTAGGAGCTGCCATGGCCAAGCGAACCTGGACTCTGACCGACACAACCTCCGGAGTCTACGTGGATCGCGTCAGCATATCGGCTGACGACGTGAAGGGTGCAACGGGTAAGTTTTCCGTTACCAAGCGCCGATTGCAGGGTGGGCTCTCCGATGGAGTCGATGTGGTCGAGGTCGACAACGGGCGGATGCGACTCACAATCCTCCCCACTCGGGGTATGGGACTCTGGAGGGCGACCTGTGGCCAGGTGGAACTGGGCTGGAAATCGCCCGTCAAGGGGCCGGTGAACCCGGCGTTCGTTCCGATCTGGGAATCCAGCGGAGTGGGCTGGCTGAGCGGTTTCGACGAATTGATCGTCCGCTGCGGGTTGGAATCGAACGGGGCGCCCGAGTTCGAGAACGGCAAACTCCGCTACCCGCTCCATGGCAAGATCGCCAACACGCCGGCCCACAAGGTCGAAGTGGCCGTCGATGCCCAGTCGGGCGAAATCACAGTGACGGGCATCGTTCATGAGGCCCGGCTGTTCTTCAACAAGCTCGAGCTTGCCACAACCTACACGACCAGGATCGGCCAGCCCGGTTTCACGGTCACCGACACAGTGACCAATCTCTGGGCCGAGCCGAGCGAACTGGAACTGCTCTATCACATCAATGTCGGCGTGCCGCTATTGAGCCCAGGGGCGAAGGCGGTGATTCCTGTTGCCAAGATGGCTCCGCGTGACGCCGTAGCGGCAGGGAGTCTGGCCCAATGGGATACCTATGGTCCCGAGAGCCCGGGCACGCCGGAAGCGGCCTTCTACTTCGACCTTGCCGCCGATCCCCAGGGGAATACCAAGACGTTGCTCAAGAGCGCCGGCGGTGACCAGGGTGTCTCGCTCAGTTTCAACAAGAGCCAGCTTCCGTGCTTCACCCTCTGGAAGAATCCACAGGCCGCCACCGACGGGTACGTGACGGGCTTCGAGCCGGCGATCAACTTCCCGAACGGCAGATCAATTGAGAAGAAGAAGGGTCGCGTCGCCACTCTCGCACCGGGCGAGTCGCGAACTTTCGCGATCGAGCTGACGGCCTGCGGCGACGCGCACTCGGTGGCGGATGCAGAGCGGGCGGTTGCGGCCATTCAGCAGGCAGTCCAACCGGAGATTCTCCAGCAGCCCAATCCGGAGTGGTCGGCTTGAGACGGCCAATCCTTGAGGGGATGCGCCGGTGCGCATACCGTTCAAGTGGATACTTGGACGAGGAAACCCCGCAGTGCGACGCCAGAGGCCGGCGCAGGCAGGACCGCGAAGAGAGAGCCGAATCGATCCTGCAAGAAGCTCGTGAGGTTTCCGTTTCCCCACGACCTTCAACGACCAAGAAACCTACCGTTCGCGGTAGGTGATTCGTCCCTTGGAGAGATCGTACGGCGACAGCTCAACGCGGACCTTGTCGCCCGGCACGATGCGGATGAAATGCTTGCGCATTCGCCCGGCCACGTGCGCGATCACATTGTGGCCGTTGACCAGCTCGACGCGAAACCGCGTGTTGGCCAGTGCTTCGGTCACAACACCTTCAACTTCGATACCTTTTTCTTTGCCCATACGTTCAACTCGCGCTTCAATCCTTCTACCGACTTCGGATCGCTCGACGAACAACTGTCACAAGTCCACAGCGGCCATCACGCTCTGTCGTGACCCTTGGTCAGCCGGTAGCGGACAGTTATTGGCTGAGCGATCGTTAACGGCAAGTATGCCAATTCACCCCGAAACGCCGATTTTGACTCAAAATATCCCCCCATCTTAGCAGTTCTGAGGCGCCAGTCCATAGGAGCGTGCGGCCGAAGCACACCCGGAGTCGGATAGGGGCTCCCGAAGCATGCGGCTTTCGAAGTTGCGAGGCTGCCGCGAGAGCCCGGGCTGTCGTTGCTGTGGTCTCTGGGGCAGCCGGCTGGGGGCCAGTCCCCAGAAAGCAGATACTGCGAAGTTTAGAAGCCGGGCTGGCCCCGAAACGAACAAGAGGACCTGCCGCATCACGCGACAGGCCCTCTTCTGTGGGTCGGAAAGAGTGCCGAAGACAGGACTTGAACCTGCACAGCCTTTACGGCCACCAGGTCCTGAACCTGGCGCGTCTGCCAATTCCGCCACTTCGGCGCTTCTTTGTTTTTAGAACACGAGCCCCACTTTTACAAGCCCCCGTCCCGAGCCGCTCGACGTTTTCCCTCCCGCCGGCGTCCAGTCCCTGGCCTGCGGCTGGAGCACAGGCTTGAGCCGGCTTGAGCCTGCTCAACGCGGTACCTGACTGCCTCGGATTGCCGGCAAGGAGCGGACTGGTTAGCCTTGTCAGTAGCGAACCGCCGAGGTCTGAAGGGTCTGAACCTGGGGGCACCCTAAAGTGTCGTATGCCGTCTGCGGGCGGTTTTTCCTCGTTCCTTGATTGAAGACACGTGCCGATGGCCAATCCTGCCGCAGTCCAACCCGAATCGGCCCGCCGTTTTGCCGTGGACGTGGTCCGGACGCTCCGAAAGGGCGGGCACGAGGCCTTTTGGGCGGGTGGGTGCGTGCGGGACCAACTCCTGGGCCGGGAGCCCAAGGACTATGACGTGGCGACGGACGCCCAACCCCGACAGGTTCGCAAGCTTTTCGGGCACCACCACACACTGGCCATCGGAGCCAGCTTTGGAGTGATCACGGTTCTGGGCCCCAAGGGAGCGGGCCAGGTTGAGGTGACCACCTTTCGGGAAGACGCCAGTTACAGCGACGGACGGCACCCCGACAGCGTTCGCTTCAGCACGGCCGAACTCGACGCTTCGCGCCGCGACTTCACGATCAACGGGTTGTTCTACGATCCCGTCGAGCAGCGGGTCATCGATTATGTGGGCGGCCAGGAGGACCTCCACCTGGGCCTGGTGCGCGCCATTGGCAACCCGGTCGAGAGATTCGCCGAAGATAAATTGCGAATGCTCCGTGCAATCCGGTTCACGGCAACCTTCGATTTCCAGCTCGAACCAGCGACCATGGACGCCATTCGCCAGATGGCGGGCGAGATGCAGGTGGTCAGTCCGGAACGGATTTCGGCTGAGATGCGCCGGGTGTTGACCGACCCCCGTCGGGCTGCCGGTGTCCGCCTGCTCGCCGATTCGGGATTGGGGGCGGTGATCCTTCCGGAAGTGGGCGGGGCATTTCAATCGGGCAGCGAGCAAGGCGAGTGGCGGTTGAAGGTACTCGAGGGGCTGACGAGGCCCGAGTTTCCTTTGGCCCTGGCCGTCGTGCTCTGGCCTTCCGTCGGTGCCGAGGAGGCGAAGGCAATCGGCGATCGCTGGCGGCTTGCCAACAAGGAGATCGACCGGACCGCCTGGCTGCTCCAGCACCACGGGGTGCTCGCTGGAGCACACCGCCGACCATGGTCTGCCGTACAACGTGTGCTCGTGGCCGAAGGTGCGGCCGATCTGCTAGACTGGATGGAGGCCGAGCGCGAGGCTGGCGGTGGCGACGATGCCGATCTCCGCTGGTGTCGCGATCAACTGGCCCGGCCGCGAGAACAGATCGATCCCGCCCCGCTGGTAACGGGCTCCGACTTGATCGACCACGGCGTTCCCCGTGGGCCGGTTTATCGCCAGTTGCTCGACCGCGTCCGCAACGCCCAGCTCGACGGGCAGATCGATTCCAGAGCCGCCGCCCTGGAATTGGTCGACCAGATCCTGGCCGGCCAATGACATCCCTGCACCAACCCGAAACGCAAGCTTGGGCAGCCGCCCATTTTCCCTGAGCCGATCGATCGGCAACCTGAGAAACCCAGCGACCAATCATGGACAAGAAAGCCAAGAAGAAGATCCAGGCGATCAATCAGCGAATCCAGAAACTCCGCCAGCAACTTGCCGGCTCGCGCCAGCAGGCCGACGATCCGTCCGAAATCGAGGCGCTCGAAAGACAGATTGCCGAGGCAGAGGCCGAGGTTGCCAAGCTCAAGGATTCGTGACGAGGCCTCAGAGGGCTGGATGACTCTGCGGCAAGTTGATTGGCCAACTTTGGCGTGGCGTCTCAGCTCTGCGTCTCGTAAAGCACGACGACGAGCACGTCGGAGGGCGCGAAGGTGCTCTTGCCCAGCCCGCTCCCCGATTCGAGTTTCGTGCTCTGGGGCGCGATGTTGCCCGTCAGAGAAATGACTTTGGCTCCACTGCGGCTGAGCCAATCGTTGATTTCCTTTTCAAGCGCATCGACCTGGTTCTCAACGCTCTTGAACAGTTTGACTTGCTGCATGGGTGGCATTCCTCGATCGGGGTTTGCTGTTCTCGTTGACGGCCTGAATCATTGTGCGTTGCCTGACGGCGCAGGCCCCTCCGTGCCCATGAGGGCCGCCAACTGCATCTCGAGCTGCTGGGCCGCCGGCTCCTGGCCGTACTTGCGGAACCGCTCAATCGCCCGCTGGTAAATCTCGAGACAGTACTTGCTCGGGCTGCTCCCTCGCTTCACGGGAATGAGCGGAAGGAACTGGCGATAGAAGTCTATCACCTGGGGCCCGGTTCCTTCAATCGTATCGCACAATTCCTCCATCCGGTCGAGCATCATCGGCACGTAGCGGCCCTCGTCGGGAAATCGCATGATCGAAGCGGCCAGGCCGCGTATGGCGTCTGGTTGCTGGCCGTCTTCGACAAGGTACTCGGTGTAACGCATGCGGGCCTGGCACGACAGATCGGGACGCCCCGATCGTTCGTAGAGGTCCACCAACTGCGAGTAGAGCTGCGCCCGTTTCTTCGGCATGTCCTGAAAGGCGATCAGATCGTCGAACACTTCCCAGGTGAAATCCGGAAAGGGTGCAAAGGTGACGAACAGTCCGTCGACGATTCCCGCCATCATCTTCGTGTGGGTTTTCGGCACCAGCCCCCCGCGCGACATGCCGGCCACCGTTCGCCAGGCGGCCTCGTTCCAGGGACAGAGCCGAAGCAACTGGTCGAGCAGTGCCAACTGGTCGCCGACCTCCATCTGGTGATGATCTCTCAGCATGGGATAGGCGGCCATGATCATGTCGGCCTGCCGCTTCGCCAGCGGATTCACGCCGATGGTGTGGAGACGCAACTCGAGTTGCCGATCGGTGATCGTCTCGGCGGTCTTGGGATCCTTGAGATTTCCGACGTAGTAGTGATCGCCGCGGTAGCGGCCATGCGACTCGAGCGTGAACAGGATCCCCGATTTGGTGACATCCTTCAGCTCCACCCACATGACCCAGGCGTGCGAATCGCCGTATCGCGACTCGCCCCCCACATACGCGGCCGGCAAACCCACGCATTTGCCCACACGCGAAGCGAAGTCCGCCTGCATGGCGCACACACCGCCGTAGACCAGCAGGCTGGGCAGCGTGTAGTCCTTGCCGGCCAGTTTGGCGATCTCGCCGCCCGACGAAAGCATCTCGCTGTCGTAGGGCACCTGGCCATAACACTTGCCGATCATCGCACGTTGCGGCAGATAACGTTGCAGTGCCCACTGACGCTCTACCAGCGGGGTCCTGTGGTTGACGACATGAACCAGAAACTCCCACGGTAGAAACTGGCCTCGCCCCTGCATGACTCGCTCGGCCTGGACGATGTACTTGTAGTTGTCGATGGCGACAGGAAGGTCCGCGGGCATCGTGCTTCGCGTGCGACGTTGATGTCCAACGTAATCGTAAACTCCCTTTTCCTGGTCCCATGTCACCGCTACGGCGATCGCCAGGTTGCCATATTCGGCCAACCGCTCGGGCGAGAGTTTCCACATTTCGCGAAACAGCGCCAACGCAGCCGGAAGATTGTCGATTTTCGGATCGATTGCCGTGTAGAACTCCTCTTGGATATCGACATGTTTGCCAAGCCACGCCGTGAGGGCCTCGTTGTCTTCGCCCCAGGCGGTACGGATCTCCTCCGCGTGGGCCATGGCAAACCGTTCGGCGAATACCTTGCGGAGCGTTGTGTATTCGGCGGGATGAAAGAGCTTTCGCTTTTCAAACAACTCCAGGATCGTTTCCTTGCCGTGGTCGACGGGCGTTTGGGCGACCTCGGCGGGCTTCTCGGTGACCGGCTTCTCCTCCATCACGACCGGTTTGGCAGCCATTTCCGGTTTGGCCGGCGCAGCAACTGTCACACGCCAGACAATCTGGGCGACCTGCCCCCCCTGGCCAACTTCCGACGCTTCCACGAGAATCTCGTGGGTCTTGCCACCATCGGTTTCGCCGGGCGTCCATTCGAAACGCCCCGAGGTCGGGTCGATTGTCGCGCCGGGCGGCGCACCGGGACCAAGCTGATACCGGATGGAAGCCGCGGGCTGATCGGGATCTCGGGCAGAAATCTCCACCGTCAACGACTGGCCCGGCCTGGCCTCCTGGTCGGCAACGGCCTGAATGGCCGGCGGCTGCGGCGCCTCTGTGACCGAGATCGTGAATCGTGTCTCCGCCCTAATGCTCTTGTCTGTATCCAGGGTAACGCCAATCACGACCGGATGCTTTCCCGGCCCCTGCGATTCACCCGGTACCCACTTGAAACGGCCCATCGGATCCATCGAAGCGCCCTCGGGCGCCTCGACCAGCCAATACACGACATTCCCCTGATTACCCGGCGGCACGGTGGCCAAGGCGTCGACCACCAGAGCCTCGTGTTCGGCCACCACCTGATCGGCAATCGGGTCGAGGGCCAAGACGGGCGAAGGCCGACTCGGCGTTCTACGCATGGAAATCGCCACAAGCGCGGCAGCTGCCAGTACGCCGACCAGCAGAATTGGCGCCAAGGTAACCATGGGCGAACGGCGCCGCTTGGGACGACGGGAAAACCTCGTGTTCCCTGCCCCCCCGGACGGTTTGGGAGTGATATTGAACTCCGAAGGGCCACCATCAGCCTGCGACATCTCGAACCTCGCCAGAAAAGCTCTCCACCGCTCGGCAATCGAACCGATGATTTCCCCGCAAGCAGGTCAGTGGCGTTGTATCCGCTTATCTCGATCCCGAAACCTGTCATCATGCCGATGACAGAGCGTCATCCGATCGACAACACTCGGCAAGAATTTCAAGAGTGGCCCACTCTATGCCATCTGCGTAAGGTTCGGCGAGGGAATGAGTTACGTCCATATTCTTTTCTTTGGCACGTTACGTGCGTTCAGGAATTCACCAGTGGCCACGAGCACGGAGGCCACGATCCAGCCCCCCAACAAGCTTCAGGAGATGTACCCATGAGAGCCCTGATTCTCACTGCGGCAGTTGTAGTCGCTGTTCTGGTCCTGTCGGATCAAGCCACGGCCGCCAACCCCCATCACCAGGCCAATGTGACCTTGGCGGCTCACCATGGTCCGTCTGGTCATGGTTATCCGGGCCCTGGTGGCCCGCACCACGGATACCCATCGTACCATCATCACAGACCGAGCTACCACCACGGATACTACCCGCCCGTGTATGTTCGGCCGCAGGTCGTTGTTCCCTACTATTACTCTCCGTCTCCCTACGGATACTACCGGGGCTACGGCTACTACCACGGTGGTGTGAGCGTCAACACCGGCCGGGTTGGAATCTCGATCGGGTTCTGATCCATCACAGGTGCGCGGAGGCAGCCGGTTCCCGTCTGGCCGGTTGCCTCTCAAAGAGCGGCGTCGGAGAGGCACTGGCCGGGGCCGGAACGAGAAGAGGCCGTCCCACCCGAGGAACCAGTTCCAGCCGCGCGGCTTGAAAGGCTCACGGATTTCTGGGGCGATACGATCGTTATGTCAGTCGGTACGGTTTGTCGTTTGACTGCCGGCGCTGTTCTGGACCCTTGGCGGTCATGTCGAATCGGTGCTATGCTTTCTCGGTTGCGTGTCTTTCGCAGCAGGAAAAGTCCGCAAGCGAGGATGCGAGGCAATGAATCGAGAAGCGGTTGATTCCACATTCCAGCGGGTGACCCCTGACGGTTTCCACCTTAATATTTATCGTTGGATGTCGGGGCAAGGGTCAGACAATGGCGACGGCGGGCAGGCGGCGCGAGCGATCGTGATTGTGGTCCACGGAATCATGGAACACGCGGGACGCTATGCCGAAATGGCCCGCCGTCTGAATCAGGCGGGGATTGCCGTCTGGGCTCCCGATCTTCGCGGGCACGGCCGTTCCTCGGGCAGTCGGGTCTGGGTCCGCCACTTCGATCAGTATCTCGACGACGTCTCGCTGGTCCTGGCCGACGCTCGGGCCGCTCATCCCGGCCTGCCGGTCTTCCTTTTCGGCCACAGCATGGGCGGTCTGATTGCACTGCAGCCTCGGCTGGCTGCAGCCGATGGGGTCGTCGGCATGGTCCTCAGCGCGCCGGCGCTCCATGTGGCCGACGAGTTCATTCCCTTCCTGCGAAAGCTGGCCGCTTTCGGCAGTCGCTGGTTTCCGCGGCTGCGACTTGCCCGTCTGGGCTGTTCCTCGATGTCACGCGACCCGCAGGTGGTTGCCGACTATCGCTCCGATCCCCTCGTGTATCACGGCGGGATTCCCACCCGTACCGGCGCCGAGGTGATCCGTGTCGGCGAAGAAACACGCCGCCATGCGGCCGAGATCAAGACCTCCCTGCTCCTTCTCCAGGGCACGGCTGACGCCGTGATCTTATGCCGGACCGCGGAGACGTTCTTCCAGGCCGTCGGCTCGGGCGACAAGACCTTCCGCCTCTATCCAGGGCTCTATCACGACCTGCCCCGGGAACCGGAAAAGGAAGCGATCTGCACCGAAATTGCCAACTGGATCCTCGCCCGCTGCTGAAGCCGATAGGGCGTCGCTCCAAAAAGAAAGATCTGGCAGGCACCCTCTTCCGGATCGGCCAGGCCGACCTTTGATCAAAGGCCGGTGTTTCGCACGTGATGCTCTCTCTGGTTTTCCCAGACATGCCTGCAGGAGCGACCCGCGATGGAGTCGCTCGGGCGCACAGCCGGATCACTCGGCCGAGATGGCAGGCCGGCACGCATTCAGGTGACGGTGGCGGTGGTTTGATGCTGGCGAGCGTGGTTTTCGGCGAGCTGTGGCATCCAGAGGGCCTTGTCGATCAGTTCGACCAAAACGCCCGGATCGAAGGGCTTTCGCAGGTAATAGGTACCGCCCGCGGCATGGCTGCGGCGGATGATGTCGGGGATCTGGGCCCCGGAGAGAAACATGAGCGGAACGTCCTTGAGGGCCTCGTCTTCCTTGATCCGTTCGCACATCTCCAGGCCGCTATGACCGCCGAGGTTGATATCCGACAGGATCATGTCGGGAGTGTGCATTGCGGCAAACTCGATCGCCGCCTGGGCGGAGTTGCAGCACTGGCAATCGAAGCCGGCCTCGGTGAGGACGTTGGCCACGTTTTCGAGGACTTCCTGTTCGTCGTCGACAACCAGAATCAACGGGGGGTCTTGTTTTCTCATCTGCCTCTGAACTTTCCCGAAAAGCTGGGGGGCGCGGGGGACCGCCCATGAGCGGAGCCACCTTACATGTCGCATCGCCGCAGAATTGCGGTTTCGACATGATTAGCTTCGACGAGGGAAAGCCGGCAGGTTAGTCTACTTTGCCTCAACCGCCCGATCGAAACGACCGGCTTATTCCGAGCGGGCTTGGGCGATACCAACCGAGAATTCCTGCAGAATGGCAAGACCGAACTCCCCGCTCCGTAGGGCGGAAGGGAAGGGTGCCGACGCACTTACCCCACCTGGAATTGATGTACAACGCAATTGTATTGACACAGAGATCAATACCGGCTATGCTTGGAGCCATGGAGGTAAGCCTATGAGCAAAAGAGGATTCGACGTCGAATGCCGGCGAGTCGAACTCGATGGAGTGCGCTACGTGATTGTGCGCGAATCGGTGTTTGAGGAGTTGTGCCGACGAGCAAACGTTCCGGTGGAGGGGCGAGGGGCGGGGCCGAACGCACGTTCGGAGGAACTCGACGGAGCGACCTTGGCAGAAAAGCTCCTCCGTCGGCGCAGGGTCTCGGGACTCAGCCAGGCGGAACTGGCGAGACAGGCGGGGATCCGGCCCGAGACGCTCAACCGCATCGAACGTGGCCGGACGACGCCCGACTTTGCGACCATCCGCAAACTCGTGCTCGCCATGGATGCAGCCGAGGAAACCGCCGCCCAGGCTTCGTTGCCAAAAAGGACCAGTCGAAAGAAGATTGCCAATCAGCCCCAGAAGAAGGAGTGATCCCATGAACCAAAGGAATGCATTTCCCACCCATCGGCCGCTTACGCGGGAAGAAGTTGCTGCTCGCGTGATTCCCATTCTTGCCGAGGAGGCCGGCATGGACCCGGGCGACGTGCGGGAAACCCACTCGCTCACCAACGACCTTATGTACGACAGTCTGGCCCAAATCGAAACGGCGATGGAACTGGAGGAGGAGTTCGACGTGAATGTTCCCGATGAGGCCGCCGAGGGAATGAAGACGGTCGGGGACGTGGTCGACGGGATCTGCCGGTTGCTGAAAGAACAGACAGAGTGAGGGGCATGGAAGGTTCCGTGGGGCGGTGAGGCAGACGGTGCGCTACCCTCGCTGGCGATTCGGGGCGACTCAGGCCAGTTCGGCCATTCCCTGCCGAAGGAATTCGTTGACCTCTTCGGCGTGGGTCATGGGGAGCACATGGCCGCCGCCGTGCACAAGGCGATCGGGGGTAGTGAGGGTGTGGGGAAGAACGCGATCGCGGTCGCCGTGGATCTGGCGGACAGGGATCGCGAGGCCGTCGTGGCAGGGCTTCCAGCGGAGGAGGGCCATGGAGGCCCAACGCAGGAAACGGCGATCGGCGTCGGCCAGTTGCCGTAGAAGACTTCTGGGGACCGGGCCGAGGAAGCGTCCGGCCAGTGCCAGGGCCAGACGGGCAGCCAGGGGCGGGATGCCACCACTGGCCGGTGGCAGAAGGATGGCCACGGGTTTCATGATCCTCGCCCGCCAGGGCAATTGGCGGGGGGAGCGAACGCTGGCGATCAGAAAGCAGCCGCGGCACTCGAGGTGACGGGCCATTTCCAGGGCAATCATGCCGCCGAGGGACACACCGCCTACAAAACAGGGGCCGCCGGGATCGATGTGCTGGGCCATGCGCCGCGCATAGCCAGCCAGATCATCGCCCGGCTGGGGAACGATCCAGCCGGGAAGGTGAAGATTGGCGAACTGCTCGCGCTGCCGCCGAAACACCCGCTCGTCGGCACCCATACCCGACAGCAGAATCAGCGGCAACTCGCGGCCCATGGCTATTTGCGATGGCGGATTTTGGACCGCATACGACGTTTCTTGCGTCCGAGCTTCCGACGACCCTTCCCAGTCTTTTTCGTTCCCACGCAATCCTCCCTTTGAGATTCTCGTTCAAATGGATCGATTCGAAGTGATTATGACAGCCCCGCCCGGCTTCAGGATCGCTCAACAAATACCTGTCCAGTAATTCTCGGGAAACACCACGGGTGAGCGTGATGGCTACTGGGAAAAACGTGACAGCTATTTGTTGCGCGATCCCAACAGACGACAACAAAACGAGGCAGTTGCCCGGGCACAGAAGTGCCCAATCGGTGATTCTGCTCTCGGCTCGTACAAACCGTGACGGGCGCAGCCAATCAATATAGCCGAGAGTCCCCCGATTGGCAATCAGGGGGCCTGTAGGGGCTCGGTAGAGCGGTTTTCTGAGCAGGAATAACAGACGAACAATCCAATCGAAGCATCCGCCGGCGGCCTCTTGCGGTGTCTTGCTCGTTTCTGTTTGGCTGTTCATTCTTGCCACTCTCCGCGTCAGGCGATCCTTCCCGAGCCTTCGATCGCCCAGACGTCGACCACGCGGCCTCCCTCGTGAACGAAGATCCTGCGGTGGAGGTTGCAGGTCGTGCAGGCGTGGCTGGGAAGCAATTGCACTGGCTGGCCGATCTTCCAGTCGGGAGCGTTGCGAACGATGCAGTGCTCCTCGGAGACGAAGCTGGGAATCTCCACGGCTGGATGATCCTTGATCCGCGGCGTGCCGAACTCGCTGCCGGCTCCCTTCAACCCCACGTCGAGCACCGCCACGCCGGGTCGCTTGCTGATCACCCGTGCGAGCACGCTCAGGGCCACCTCAAAATCGGGGAGCATCTGGGCATAGCGCCAGTCCATGGTGGCGTAGGTGCCGGCCTGGATTTCGGTCATTCCGTCGATGCTGCCGGTGAGCTGGTGGGTGGCTGAGGAGCCGCCACTCAGGGTTCTTACCTTCAGGCCCCGGCTTTCCAGGAGCCGGCGGGTCTGGAGGGCCTGATCGAAGGCTTTGCGGACCAGTTCGGCCCGCTCGACCGGGTCGTTGATGTAGACCGCGTGTCCCTCGTAGGCCTGAAGCCCGTCGAAACGCAGGCCGTCGAGAGAGGAGACCGCCTGGGCCAGTTCCAGCACCGGCTGGCCCGGTTTCAGCCCGCACCGGCCGGTGCCGATATCGACTTCGACCAGGATCCCCACCGTAACCCCGGCCGCGGTGGCCGCCCGTGAGATCGGTACCGCCTGGGCCAGGTCGTCGACAGCCACCTTGAGGTCAATCCGACGGGCAACCTCCACGAGCCGCGCCATCTTGGCGGGGCCGACGACCTGATTGGCGATGAGAACGTCGCGGATACCGCCTTCGGCCAGGACTTCCGCCTCGCCCAGTTTGGCGCAGGTCATACCCACGGCCGAGCCGGCCTCGAGCTGGCGGCGAGCCAGGGTGACGCACTTGTGATTCTTGAAATGGGGGCGAAGCTGGCACGGCCGGCCCCGAAAGAAGTCGGCCATCTTGCGGAGGTTGCGGTCGGAGGCCGATCGATCCAGCAGCAAGGCGGGTGTGTCGAGGTCTTCCAGGGGCTTGCCGATCCAATTGCCGGCAGGCGAATTATCGGAATAGGAGCTCATTTCACCATCCCTTCCCGGATCATCCGGGGATCAGCGATCGTGGTGCAGGGCAGGATTGCATCCTCCGCGGGACACGGCAGAAACGCGTGTCACCCGACAGGCTGCGGACCTGACAGACCTGTCCTGCGGCAGTTATTGATCCTTCTGTTCCTACCAGGCGGTCCAGCCGCCGTCGATGAGGAGATTCTGGCCGGTCATGTAACTGCTGGCGTCGCTGGCCAGGAAGACGACGGCTCCCTTCAACTCGTGCGGCAGCCCCATGCGTTTCATGGGGCTGTGCTCGCAAAGCCGCTTGACCATTTCCACGGGCGCTCGCGGATTGGGAAACGGACCCGGGCTCAGACAGTTCACCCGAACGCCGTCCTGGGCCCAGTAGATGGCCAGATGGCGAGTAAGATGGACGATGCCGCCCTTGAGGGCATGGTAGGCCACCGGACTGGCCGGGCAAACGCCTGCATAGGCCTCCGGGTAGGATCCAACCACCCCGTACATCGAACCGAGCAGGATCACGCTGGCCGAAGTTCCCCGCTCCACGGCATGTTCGCGGATTTGCCGGGCGAGGAGGAAATAGCCGGTGGCATTGGCCAACTGCCGCGTGAACTGCTCGCCGGTCACGTCGGTCCAATCGTTGGCCACCGCCTGGTTGCCATTGTTGACGAGAATCTCCAATCCGCCCGCGAGCCGGACCGCCTCGGCAAAGCCGCGCTCGATGGAACCTTCATCCATGTGGTCCATCTGGATCGCCTGGTGCTCCGCTCGGCCGTTGGTGGGCAACGACGCCGCGACGGCCTGGGCTTGGGCCAACTGGCGGCTGCTGACCACGACAGTGGCACCAGCTTCCGCCAGGGCCCGGGCGAGGGCGCCGCCCAGATAGCCGCTCGCTCCGGTCACAAGGGCTCGCCTGCCGGTCAGGTCGAATAGTCTCGCAACGGTTGGCTCAAGAGCTGCATCGTCTGTCATGGGCCGTCGATCCTTTTCCATTCGCCTTCGTCGACGGATGCGAGCACGGCGAGATTGGTTTGAAGGGTGTGTGTGGCTTCCTGCAGGGTGCAGGTGGGCTGGCCGCTGCCTTCGAGGAGATCGAGAAAGGCGTTGGCCTGGGTGACGAACAGGACATCGCGGCCGGCAATGTGGAAACGTTCCTCCTGCCACGGGGTGTCGGGTTCGACCATCCAAGACCAGCGGTGCCGATAGAGATCGCATCGGCAGGTGCCGTGTTCGCAGATCACCGTGATGCTGGTTTCGGCGGGCGCCTGATGCTGGTTCAGGCTGTACGATGCGAGCAGATTTCCGTGCCGGGCGAGCACGTGCACCGTGTCTTCCACTTCCACCCCTTCGAGCACCAGGTGGGCCGCATCGGCCACCAGCCGATCGGTCGGTCCGACGAGCCACTGGCCGGAGTTCATGATATGGGTCATCGCGTCCTGGATGGCGCCACCGCCGGTAGCCCGGTTGGCATAGTAGATCTCGCGGTAAGCCGGGCGATAGGTGGGAAAATGCTGCCCGCAGACGGCCACCAGTTGAACGGGGCGTCCGAACTGTCCCGCATGGATCGCTTTGCGCATGGCTGCGACGGCCGGCTCGTGCCGCAAGACGTAGGCTACCGCCGCACGCAGATTGCCGCCGGCCAGAGTTGCCTCCAGGGTATCGATCCCTTCGAGACTCGTGCTCAGCGGCTTCTCGATGAGCAGGTGCAGGCCCGCCTCGGCCAGGCGATTGGCCATGGAGATATGCAGATGGGCCGGCGTGGCGATCACGGCTGCATCGTAGGAAGATATCAGGGCGGAATCCAGATCGGCGAAGGCCCGGGCGACCCCGTACTGAGCGGCAATGCGCTGCCTCAGTTCCCTGTTGACTTCGCAGATCGAGGCCTGGACTCGCCCGGTGGACTGGAAGCACCGCAGGTGCCGTTCGCCGATCGAACCGGTGCCGATGATCAGGATGTTCTTCACGTCAGACACGGCAAGGTCACCCCAGGCGGTTCTCGAAAGTGAAGCCCAAAGGTCCCATGTCGCGCTGGATCTGTTCCAGGCCGCATTTGACCATCACGATGTCGGCATGGTAGCAGATGAGGCGGGCACCCATTTCCATCAGTTCCCGGGCTTGTTCGGGCGATCCGACCGGGCATCCCCAGTTCTTGCCGGCCCGGCGGGCGGCCTCGGCCACCTTGAGCTTCGCCCGGCGGGTCCGTTCGTCGTTCATCTGGCCGGGGCAACCGCTGAGAATCGAATAGTCTCCCGGGCCCAGGAGCAGGAGGTCGACTCCGTCGACCGCGGCGATCTCGTCGACCTTCTCCAGCGCCTCGGGCGATTCGATCTGCACGATCAGAAAGGTCTGCCGGTTGGCCTCGGCCACATACTGGTCGATGGGCATCGACAGATAGGGCACGTCGGGATTGCCGGCATCGCATCCGCGGCGACCCTGGGGCGCGAACCTGGCCCAACTCGCCGCCTCGGCGGCCTCACGGGCATCGTCGCAACGGGGGTACATGATGCCGTGCGCCCCGGCTTCCAGCATCCGCTGCATCCGCATGAACTCGCCCTTGGCCGGACGGGCGATGATGTCGGTGCTCCCCACACGTGCGGCCCGCATCAAACCGGCGGCCGTCTCGAGACTGTAGGTATGGTGCTCCATATCCATCCAGATGCCGTCGAACCCCATCAGGCTGGTGAGCTCAAACAGTGAGGGATCGGTAAGATGCAGCGTGGTGACGAGCACCGGTTCGCCCCGATTGAGTTTGGCTTTGATACGGCTAGGTCGCATTTTCAGTTCCCGAGTGTTTGAATGAACTTGCGTGATTCCCGGAGAGATCCAAACACCGCCACCCGACAGGTGAGCCGACGAGTAGCTCAGAAGGGTTGGATGCGACGGCGATGGCCGTGATTGCCGGGGCCCGGGCTTCAGCCTGCGTCTTTCAGCACACCTTTTGGCTGCCGGCGTTTCTGTG
>CAYSCH010000076.1:24807-30544 GCA_964429355.1 uncultured Planctomycetaceae bacterium
GCTTCGTTCCGCTGGTACCCTGCGTGCGAACGGGCACGCTTGGCGGCCGGCAATGAAAGCACCACGCTAACATCCGCGCGTGCCTTCGTCAATGAAACAGCCCGAAGGGATGTCCATCGCCGGGCTGCCGGACGGGGCGGTATCCCGTTCCAGGGCGGCGGGCAGCGACCGGAAGCTGGTTGCGAGCCAGCGCTCCGTCAGCAGTGGCCTCCACCGCGCGTGGCGAGTGTTTGTGAAAGAGACAGACAAGTACCACGGCGGTGAGATTTTCGGTTATGGATGTTGTTGCGAAGCAATATCCTCCGGAGTCCCACAGCCGTGCAACTGAAGACTATCCTCAATTTCGTGGCGCCGTAGAAGTCGTTCGTCTACGAGAATGTGCGATGGGATTTGATTTTTGGCACAAGTACGCTGAAAGTACAAAAAGTCGGGCGAGGCGAAGGGACTGAATCGATCTGGTGACAAGCGGTTCCGGACAGTGAAGTGGACGTAAGTTCATATACCACGATGGAGGGACGTGCCAAAAATCCTTCGGGTGGAGCGGGGATCGCGGGGCGGGAGATGGAGATCGGAGAGATGAAGCAGAGGACGGAGGTCAGGGGAGCAACTTTGCACGGATTTGTTAGTTTTCTGACACTTTCCACCCGGAAGCTGGCCTCCTGATTAGGCAGGAGACTCCACTATTTTAACAAGGTTTCATTGATTGGAGAGTTCTTGAGCATGGACCCATTCGGTGGTCGGAGGTGTTGGGGGCGGTTCCGCGGTCGGAGGTGTTGGGGGCGGTTCCGCAATGGTTGGGGGAAGCGGGGCCTGGCGAAACGGCAACGGGTTGTTGGGCTTGAGGGGCAATGGAACAAGTGTCCAGTATACATATATTCAGAGAAGACTGCAAGCGGTCTTTGGCCGGGAGACGGCTTTTTTGGGGGGGATTGATTTGTCAGTACTGATCCTGTGTTGGGCCGATAGATCTGAGGTAACTGACCTCCGATTAGCGGCCACTGACCACTGACCAATGACGAATGACAAGTGACAAGTGACCAGGCATTCAATTTGGGAGCGAGTTCACTCAATGGTCCTGAGCTCGCGGCAGCCGGCGCGACGAACTCACCTTCACGCTGACCCTGCACGAGCGGGGCACGCACCGCCTGTCGATTGCCGGCCGCACGGCCGAAGTGAATGTGGAATGACGGAATTCGACTGACTTGGCGAATCAGGGGACTTCTGCCGGTCAAATCGAGGCAGGCCAGACAAAATGAAGAGACATTGCGGCCCTGACTCAGGCCGGCAAATACCCGGCGATCGATCCGCCGATCATTGGTCTACTCGTGTTGGATTGCCTCTTTGAGTACGGGAGAGACTGCCATGAACGGCCCCAGTGTTGAATCCCAAAAGCGCATCCGCGCCGATCTGCCCCGACTTCTTGCCGAATTGCAGCAATTGTCGGCCAAGACGAGGAAATCCCACGATTCACAACGGGAGCGATCGAAAGAAGTCGGGCAGCCTTATATCGTGATCCGGGCGAAGTGAATCAGTAAGCTGGCCACCAACCGGCGATCCCGTCGTCTACGAGGGAGTTGATAAGGGTCATGGGGTAGTTTTCAGTGTTCGGGTTCGATTCACCACAGGGTGGTCACTGCACTTGCCCGGATCTTTCCGTCGCGACTGACCAGCGGGAGGCCAAGGTGGACGGCAGTTGCCGCGATGACGCGGTCGGGCATGTCGGGCACCTCGGCTCGCTCCACGTGCTCCACGCGGTTGGCCACGTCGAGATCAAGCGGTGCCACGTTCAAATTGCTCTGCGGATCGGCGAGCGCGGCCAAGAGTTGCGTCTTCACCGCCGGCGGCAGCTTTCCCTTCTCGACGAGATAGGTGATTTCGACGACCGAAATGGTCGGCACAAACACGGGCTGGCCCCCCGCGCTGGCCGCTTCGATCGCTGCTCTGGCCGCGGCCGACAATCGGGAGCGGTTCACCAGCGACCATACCGTGGCATGCGTGTCGAGGACGAGGGCGCTCACGGGCCGACCTCCCGGGGAAAGTGGTCCCACATTTCGTGCCGTGCCTCGGCAATATCTTCGTCCGTGAGATGGATGCCCAGGTACTCCAGGCTGCCGTACCAGGGCGTGGGCTCTCCCCCCGTCGACCGCCTTCGTACTCGCATCAATTCATCTACCAGCGACTTGACCACAAGCTGCTGGTCTTCCGAAAGCAGCTTGATCCTTTCGATCAGATCCGTTTGCAGCGACATGTGTGAATCCTCTTTCGTTGTGGCTTCAGTTCTCCGATATAGGGCGTTCCGGCCTCCCAGGCGATCGTCTACTTGGAGGTCTCCTGGTCATTGGTCATTTGTCATTGGTAACCAAGCAAATGACAAATGACCAATGACAACTACCCCTTCCTCCCCCCTTTCGCACTTTCTCCGGAGGCTTCCACCCCATCACCTCTTCCGCGCTCATCCCCAGCCTCTTGCTGGCAATACCAGAACAAGATCAAGAGCAGGATTACGACTCCAGAACCGTTTACGGCCGGAGGCCGTGGGCGGCTACAGTCCCCAGCCGATGGGAATGGTCGGATCGTAGCCGATGACGAGGCTTTTCTGCTTGCAGTAGGCCAGCAGGCCTTCCATGCCCAGTTCCACGCCGGTTCCGCTCATCTTGTGCGGGGGGACGGAGATCTGGGGGTAGCCATTGAGCATGGTGTTGATCCAGAGGATGCCGGTATCGAGCGCCCGGGCGACGCGAAGACCGCGGTGGGCATCGGAGGTCCAGATCGATCCCGACAGGCCGTACTCCACGCGGTTGCTGATCTGGAGCGCCTCGGCTTCCGTTTCGAAAGTCACCACCGAGAGGACAGGGCCAAAAATCTCCTCGTCGTGGACGCACATTCCCGGCTTGACGCCGGTGAGAATCGTGGGCTGGATCCACAATCCGCCGGCCAGCGGATCGGCCATCTTGAGGGGCCCGCCGCCGCAGACGACTTTGCCGCCTTCCTCGCGGGCGATCCGCAGGTAGTCGAGAACCGCGTCGTACTGGGCGCGGGTGATCATGGGGCCGATGAGCGTGTCTTCGTCGCGCGGGTTGCCCACCTTGGCCCGGGCCAGCTTGGCCGCCAGAACGGCAACGAAATCGTCGGCGATGGACGTTTCAACCAGGAGCCGCGAGCAGGACACGCACAACTGCCCGCAGTTGACAAAGCCGCTCACGAGGGCCGCCTGGGCCGCTCGCTCGAGGTCGGCATCGGCGAAGACCAGGATCGCGTTCTTGCCGCCGCACTCGAGATTCACCTTCTTCATGTGGCCGGTGGCCAGTTTCTGGATGGCCTGGCCGACGGTCGTGGAACCGGTGAACGAGACCTTCTTGACTGCCGGGTGAAGGACCAGGTGATGGCCCACCTTGCCGCCGGAACCGAGAACCACATTGACGATGCCCGGCGGCAGGCCGGCCTGGGAGCACAGCCGGGCGAAGGCCACCGTGCTCAAAGGGGTCTCGATCGACGGTTTCAGAACGATGGCATTGCCGGCCGCGATGGCCGGGGCCACTTTCATGGCGGCATTGACGAGCGGATAGTTCCAGGGGAGGATTCCGGCGACCACGCCGTAGGGCTCGTAAGTGGTCAGCGCGAAGCTGCCTCCTTCGGCCGACTTGACCGATCCTTCGATCTTGTCGGCCGCGCCGGCATAGTAGCGAAGGATGGCGGCCGCGAGCGGGATTTCGCCTCCTCGCAACTGTGAGATCGGCTTGCCTACGTCCTCGAGTTCCAGTTCGATCAGTTCCTCGGCGTTCTGTTCGATCAGGTTCGCCAGTTGCAGCAGGAGCTGGCCGCGGGCGGAGGCGACCGTGGCCTGCCACACGGGGCTGGCAAAGGCTTTTGCACTGCTCTCGACGGCCCGGTCGACCATGGCCGTATCGCAGCAGAGTTCCACCGCCACGGTCTGGCCTGTGGCTGGATTGAGCACGTAGAACGTGCCGCCCCCGCCATCCGCCAATTCCTGGCCGTCGATATAGGGTCCTACTTGCAGGGTCGACATGGCATTCTCCTGTTGTTTGGTATCGCTCTATTCGCAGTCAGGATACCAGCCGCACCCTGCTATCTCAAGCCGGACGGATGGGAACTGTAGCCTCGACCTCGCAGGGTGTCAAGGAAAGCGAGTCCATTGGCTCATTCTTTGTTCGTGGTAGACACGCAGTAGAGGTGCTTGTCCGACCGGATGAAGAGAGAGCCCTTGTCGGCGGCGGGGGTGGCGCTGAAGTCCTCGGTCTCGTCAGTGACACGATTGACGGCCAGTTGCTCGAACTTGTCGCCCGGTTTCAGGACGAACGCCGTCCCGCTGCGCTGGATATAGTAGATTTTGCCGTCGGCCAGGATTGGTGAGGAGTAATCGCCCCCCATGGGTCCGCCTCGGCCGCCGCGACCGCCCGGTCCGCCGGGACCGCGACCGCCGGGGGTTGGGGGACTCGCCGGCAAGGCGCTGCCGGGGTCTTGAAGTCGTGCCTGGTAGATCTCCGTGCCGGTCTTGGCCTCGATGCAGTTGGCCACGCCGTTGGCGAAGAAGTACATTCGCCCCTCGTGCACCAGCGGGCTTCCGATGCGGTTGGTGTGGCGTCCCGTCCAGACGACGTGCGATTTGGTCACGTCGTCCTTGCCGCCGGTCCGCACGGCAATCGAACCGCCCTCGCGCCCTTCGCTGGCATAGACGATGCCGGAATCCTCGACCACGCTCGAGCAGAAGGAGTCGGTATTCATCGCCTCACAGTACCACTGAAGCTTTCCGGTGGCCGGGTTGAGGGCCCAGATTTCGTAGGGCACTCCGATCACCAGATCGGTGCGCTGGTCGTCGACCTTGACCAGAACCGGTGTTCCCCAGGTTCCGCCGAGGCCGGCCGCCTCCTGCCGCCAGACCTGTTTGCCGGTTGCTTTGTCCAACGCCACCAGGGCCTGGCTTTCGGCCGAACCGGTGACGATCACCAGGTTTTCGTAGAGAATCGGGCTGGAGGCCGAACCCCAGCCACGGGGATCGGACTCGGTGCCGATGGGCGTTTGCCAGAGCACGTTACCGTCCAGGTCGAAGGCCATCGCCCCAGTTTTGCCGAAATAGGTGTAGATCCTCTCGCCGTCGGAAACGGGCGTGTGCGAGGCGTAGCCGTGCTGCGTGAACTGGCCGCGATAGTCGTCTTCGGGCAGCACCGGCTCGATCGATTTCGACCAGAGGGTCGTGCCCGTCTCCCGGTCGAGACAGACCAGGTGCCGCCGCAACTGGGCCTGATCGCCGGGATTTTCCCGACTCGTTCCGTAGCCCGTCCAGCAGGTAACAAGCACCTTGTCGCCCACCACAATCGGACTGGACGATCCCGGACCAGGGAGCGGAACCTTCCACTTGAGGTTTTCGGTCGGGCCCCACTGGGTGGGGAGAGATCCGGAGTCGGAGCTGATTCCGCTCCCGTTCGGTCCGCGGAAACGACTCCAGTCCGCGGAGGCGGAAGAGGCCAGCAAGGCAAGAATCACGACGATCAGAACAGAGGCGGTCAACTTTCGAGGCATGGAGACTCCGATCCTTTTTGAGAGCTGGATACCGAATGGGTAGGAAGAGGCGCACCGCGACCCCGTCTGGTTGAACCCGCAAGCGACCCAAGGGTTTCGGCAAGGTTGGCCAAATGCCTGTTTTCACCGTAGACCAGACAAGGCCCTGCGACGCCGGGTGGACAAAGGCCTTCGGCCAAGAGCTACGAATAGCGGAACT
>CAYSCH010000077.1:0-304 GCA_964429355.1 uncultured Planctomycetaceae bacterium
CGCTGTTCATCTGAATGCGAAAACCACGGTTGATCTGGATTTGTCCGCGATCGTCGACCCAGGCGACGCGAAACATGATGACCCGTTCCGGTTCGACGATCCGTTCGAGAATTTTCGCTTCCCGGTAAGCTGGATTGGCTTCGACCACGGGAAGGATGGATTCCATCACTTCGCAGACCGCCTGGTGGAACTCCGGCTGCCCCGGATTCCTGGTGATGAGATTCTCCATGAACGCCGCGACGGCGGGGGACTTGCTTCGCGGTGCGTTGAACGTAACTTGAGACATTCTGTTTGACTCCGTGGT
>CAYSCH010000077.1:314-13699 GCA_964429355.1 uncultured Planctomycetaceae bacterium
TCGACAATTGGCACAATCTGGAACGGATCCCATGACTCTTGCCGATTCAACCGCTCTCCGCCCGTGGGAAGGCCTTGGGGTGGCTTTGGGATGGGTTCCTATTTGCCGGCCGAAGCGTCGCAGAAACTGTGAATGGAATCGAGGTAGTGTTTCAGCAGCCAGAACTTCTCCAAGAACTCTGGCCATCCACCCGGGGGTACAAATCCTTTGGACATTTCGGGCAGCACCATTCCGCCGGGCGTGACGGACTGGCGCATCTCGTTCCACAGGTCGGCCCACACCTTCAGCGCATCGTCGTTCACGTTGGCAACGACATAGCGGAAGTTCTTCAGCGTTCTCTCCGGGTCGCTCTCTGGATCAGAGGAATCGAAGTTCAGCACACCTCGCAGCCTCGCCTGCCGAGGCGTCTGGGATGTATCGGACACCGGCGGTCTCCTTCGAAGCGAGTGGTGGGACAACGGTTGATGGCACGTCGCGTGTCGGAAGCTAGCTGTTTCATCCGGCTGGGATCAATCAACTGTCCGCACGAATCGTGCCAATGGACATGGCAAATCTCGAGATTGACCGAAATGCCGCCAACCCTTGCAGTTACGTCGTCCTCGCCAGATCGCCCCAAGCTGGCCGCGAGGATCCTTGCTGTTCGGACAGTCTAGTTTATTTGAGGGGGCGATGACTAGCTGAGATCGATAACTCCAATTAGATTAATGACTTGCGCATCTGTTCAATGTTTGCACAGTAATGTTGCTAAGGCAACAGAATAAGTATTGCTTAATGAACTTGGCGAATGCGATTGCCCGGAAGGCGTGAAGGCCGTTTGGGGCCCGGGCGTCGGAAGTCCGCTTCTTACCACGAACCGGTCGACGAGAGTTGCCTGGCAAGCGATGGGGAAGATTCACAGGCCCCGGGCTGAACTGCCAAAGTCTGGCTGGGCCCGGCGATGAATCAGCATCCGCCGTCGTCGGGAGATTTGATGTCGTACTTTCTGATGCGATGACGGAGGGTATTGCGGCTGATCCCGAGCATACGGGCCGTGTGGACCTGATTGTAGCCGCATTCTTTCAGGGCTCGCGTGATCAGGGCCTCTTCGACGACATCGATGATGCTGGCATGCGCCCGCAGATCGGCAAGCCGAAGGATTTCCGGAACAAGGTTGGCAACGCGTTGTTTCAGGCTCTGGAGCAGCTCTTCGCGAGTCTCCGGCGAGGAATTGGCGGCTTCCGACTCGTTTTCGAATTCCAGGTGTTCGGCCCGCAGCACGTCGCCCTTGCACATCAATACCGCCCGCCGCAGGCAATTCTCCAGTTCGCGAACGTTACCCGGCCAGTCGTGAGCCTGAAGGCGGACAACGGTCTGGTCGGCTACATAGTGGACCGATTTTCCGTATTCCTCGCTGAAACGGCCGACGAAGTAGTTCACCAGGGCGGGCAGATCGTCGAGCCGTTCTCGCAATGGGGGCAGCTCGATCGAGAGGACCTTGAGGCGATAGTAGAGGTCTTCCCGGAAACGGCCGCTCGCCACCTCCTCGTCCAGGCGTTTGTTCGTCGCCGCCAGGATGCGGACATCGACTTGGATCGTTTCCGTGCTTCCGAGGCGCTCGAACTCCCCCTCCTGGAGAACTCGCAGGACTTTTGCCTGCGTACTGAGCGACATATCGCCGATCTCGTCGAAGAACAGCGTACCCGTGTGGCAGCGTTCGAATTTTCCTACGTAAGTGCGGTAGGCACCGGTGAACGCACCCTGCTCGTAGCCAAACAATTCGCTCTCGAAGAGGGCATCGGGAATGGTTGCGCAATTGACAGCCATGAACGGCCTCTGGGCCCGGCGGCTGTGATGGTAGATCGCACGAGCCACCAGTTCCTTCCCGGTGCCGCTCTCGCCGGTAATCATCACGGTGACATCATTCTCCGCCACGCGGCCGATGAGTTTGAAAATCTCCTGCATGCGGCGGTTGTTTCCGATGATCCTCACCAATTCGGCGGCCGTCGGGGTAACCTTGGTGACCGAACTGGGAAGTCCCACGATTTCCTTCATCAGGCGATTGACCTCTAGCGCATCGGCGGTCATACGTTTGAGACCTTCGGCGTCGAAAGGCTTGAGGAGGTAGTCGTAGGCCCCGAGTTTCATGGCTTCAATGGCCGTCTCGGTGGTGCCGTAGGCGGTCATCACGATCACGGGAGTTTTGAGCTGGGCTCGCTTGATCTCCGCCAAGGTCTGCAGCCCGTTGAGCCCCGGCATCTTGTAGTCGAGCAGGATCAGGTCGAAGGACTCCGATTTCAGGAGTTCCAGGCCCGAAAGTCCGTCGGTTCGGGAGGCAACCTCGTAGCCCTGTTTCACGAACAGGCGGCTGAGGAAGTGGACCAATCCTTCGTCGTTATCGATGATCAGAATCTTACTCACGTCTTGACGTCCCGCTGCCAGGAGATGCGGGCAACCGGACGGTAAACGTCGTTCCGGCCCCGATTTGTGTGTCGACCTCCACCGACCCGCCGTGCCGCTCGACGGTTTCGCGAAGGATGGTCAATCCGAGCCCGGAGCCGGTTGCCTTGGTGGTGAAGAACGGCTCGAACAGGCGTTCGAGGTCCTCTTGCCGGATGCCGGGGCCAGTATCGGAAACATCGATTCGCAGCCACGTCGCAGGAGCGGAATCGCGGTCGGTGGTCTCGCCCGCGACCGAAATCGCCAGTTCGCCTCCGTCGGGCATGACCTCCAGCGCATTGACCATCAGGTTGACCATCGCTTCGCTCAACTGCCGGGAGTCGCCCTCAACATGAGGCAGGTCCGGGGCAATCTGCTTGCGCACCTGAACTTCCTGCTGGTTGGCTCGCGGCTGGACGACTTCCAGGACGTCGTCGAGCCACCGGACGACGTCCAGCACTCCGAGAACCGGTTCCCGAGGGCGGGCGAAATTAAGGAAGTGGTTGATGGTTGTTTCAATCCGGCCGACCTGCCGCATGCCAATCTGGTAATCTTCCCGTTGTTCGGGCGAGATTGCGATATCCTCCTGGACGGCCTGCAGGAATAACTTCAAGGAGGTCAAGGGCGTGCGGATTTCGTGAGCCACGCCGGCAGCCAGGCGTCCGACAGCGGCAAGCCGTTCCGAGCGGGCGGCGGCTTCAAGGGTTCCTTTCAGTTCTGCCTCCACCTTCCGCAACTCGGCCTCGGTCAGGCCCATACGGGTCTCGAGTTTTGTCTGGCGGTCTTTCAACTGGCCGGCCATATTCTGGAAAGCGGTGTAAAGAGCTCCAATTTCATCGCGCCGCGTTGTTTGCGATTCCTGGAAGGCGGCGTCGTAGTCGCCGCATGCCACACCGTCAGCGGCATGGCTCAATGCACGGATTGGACTCGCCACATAGAAAGCCAGGAGCCAGGAGAGGACCACCACGCCCATGGCCGTGACGGCAATAACCAGGTAGATCCTGCGACGCAACCGGATCGCGCCGGTGAAGGCCTCGTCGCGGTCCTGCTCGACAACGACGTACCACGGCGTGCCGGCCACCTGGCGCGACGCGCCGAGCACCTCGATCCCGCGATAGTCCGTATAGATGGTCCCCGGCCGGTGTTTTCCATGCACGAAGTCGAAGCTCTCCGATTGGGCAATGTTCTCCTTGAGGATCCGTCTCGGCTCCTTGTGGGCCAGAAAAGTGCCGCCCCGATCCACCAGGTAGCATTCCCCCGACTGCCCCAACGAAACGCTCAGGACTTGCGAGAGAACCGCTCGCGTGCCAACAGTCGCACAGAGCACACCCTGGGGCTCGCTACCCTCGGATGAGATGAGGGCCGAGAGCTGGAATACGGAATCCTGTCCCTTGTCGTCCAGTCGAACTTCCGACATGTAGGTGCCCGCTTCCATCGCCCGGCGGAACCAGACCTCGTTCTCGCTCGTCCTGTCGACACCCACCACGGTGTCGTACACCACACGCCCCTTCGGGTCGGCAACGGAAAAACGATCGTAGACGCCGTATTCCCGTTGCAGCAGAGCCAGGTAGGGCTCGATCTGGGCAGCGTCCATGCTTCCCACCGCGGCCGACCCCGCCATGACCGCCAGATCGGCCTTTCGTTCACCGAGCCATCGTTGCAGAAGCTCCTGTTTCTCGGCAGCAACGTTCTCCAGCTCGCTGGTGACGATATCCGTGATCACCTCATCGGCCGTACCCAGGGCAACCAGGCTCACGATCCCGAGCGGTATCAACGACACCATCAGGAATACCAAGGTGACTCTGGTTTGCAGACTGTTGAGGAATCGGATGTTCACGCGCCGCTTTCGATTCGACTGAATTCTCGGCAACACCGGGCATTGTTGAATACCTCCGCCCCATTGTACTGGCAACTCCTTCCGAGAGTACAGGGACGGCGAGGAGTTCGCCGCATCTCCCCAAAGCAACGACCGCCGACCGCACCCTGTAGCAGGCAGAAATCCGTGCGTTCACAGCGCCGGCCGGTTACAATGTGCCGGTCAAAAAGAACCGTTACGGGAAGCCTGACCCGCAGTCCGTTCAGACCGAGTTGCACGGCTCAAACGGCAGCGGTAACTTGAAGACCGAGTACGCCGGATGATTTTGGGAGTGCTTGACCATGTCGACCCTGATTCAACGTACCTTTGTCCTGTCCGCCGCCGCTCTCCTCTGCTCAGCCCGTGCCGCGGCCGATCCGCCCGCTTTCGCGAAGCTCGTGCCGCTCCCGGCGCCGCGAATCGTCGCTTCTGCCGAAGATTACCCGGGCGGCGGCTTCACACCCGAAAAACTCCTTGACGGCGACGTCTCCTCGGCCTTCGCCACGAACGGCAAAGGAACGGACACGTTCGTCGAATTCGATTTCGGCCAGACCGTTCGAGTCGCTGCCTTCCAGCACGTCGATCGCAACGACCCAGCCACCGTGGCGGTCTCCCGGTTGACACTCTTCGATGGTGATGGAAAAGCGGTGGCAACCTCGTCTGTGAATCACGTCAACAAGCCGGGGGGTACTACCTTCTTCGCCCTGCCGCAGCCGATCGACGCGCAACGCGTACGATGGCAGGTCACAGAGGTAGGTAATCGTCACTCGACCGTCGGCGGCGCGGAAATTGCCTTCTTCACCGCCAGCCAACCCGAATCCCTGCCGCAGGCTATTCGTATCCAGATTCGCGCCGTTTCGATCGTCGAGCGAACTCCAGCCGGCAACGTCCAACCCCTCGAACTGCTGCTGGACTACCCCTACGCAACGCCGATCGACGCGGTTGTCCGCGTTGAGGGGTTTGAACCGCAGCCCATCCACTTCGAGTTCGGCACGCACAGGCTTCGCTACACCACTGCCGCCATCGACGAGGATCGGCCCCTGCGGACCACGATCCAGTACGACGGGCAAACGATCGTCTCCGCAGCAACGACCCTGAAGCCGGCCCGAAAGACCACGATCTATATCCTTCCCCACTCCCACACCGATATCGGTTACACCCAGCTCCAAACGGAAATCGAAGACAAGCAAGTCACCAACCTGTTGCAGGGAATCCAGTACGCCCGGAAAACGGCCGACAATCCGGCCGGCGCCCGATTTGTCTGGAACGTGGAAGTGCTTTGGGCTGCCGATCTGTTCCTTCAAAGACTCGGAGAACCGCAACAGAAGCTGTTCTTCGAGGCCGTCAAGAACGGCCAGGTCGAACTCTGCGGCATGTATCTCAACGAGCTGACCGGGCTCTGCCGTCCCGAAGAACTCATGCGGTTGTTCCGCTTTGCCAAACAACTGGAGCAAAGCACGGGCGTGCCCATGGAATCGGCCATGATCAGCGACGTGCCGGGCTACACCTGGGGAACCGTCAGCGCCATGGCCCAGGCGGGAATCAAGTATTTCTCGGTGGCCCCCAACTACTTCGCCCGTGTGGGCGATATCCTCGTGCAATGGGAAAACAAACCCTTCTACTGGATCGGCCCATCGGGCAACGAAAAGGTCCTCGTCTGGATCCCCTACCGCGGCTACGCAACTTCGCATATCATCCGCAGCCTCACGCCGGAATTCCTCGAACAATACCAGGCTCACCTCGACGAAAGCGCCTATCCCTACGAGATCGCCTACCTGCGCTGGGCCGGCCACGGCGACAATGCGGTTCCCGATCCGGCCATCTGCGATTTCGTGAAAGTCTGGAACGAAAAACACCAGTGGCCCCGCCTTATTATCTCCGGAACCACGGAGGCCTTCCGCGCCCTGGAAAGTCGCTACGGAGACCAGTTGCCCTCCGTTCGCGGCGACTGGACACCCTACTGGGAAGACGGTGCCGGTTCGTCCGCCACGGAAACGGCCATGAATCGAGCCAGCTCCGATCGCCTCGCACAAGCCGAGGCTCTATGGACGATCCAGTCTCCCGCCACGTATCCCGCCGAAGACTTCCGGACCGCCTGGCGGAATGTGCTCCTCTACTCGGAACACACCTGGGGAGCGTGGTGCAGCGTCAGCCACCCCTTGGGGCAGGAAACACGCGATCAGTGGCAAATCAAGCAGTCCTATGCCCTGGCCGCCGACACCCAGTCCCGAGAACTCCTTTCCCGGGCGCTGGCTCTCCAGCAGCAGGGAGAAGAGGATTGGATGATGGATGTTTTTAATTCCAATTCCTGGCCTCGCACCGACCTGGTCGTCGTGCCGAAGCATCTCTGCGAGGGACGCGATCGAGTCCTGGATGAACAGGGCGTGCCCCTCCCTTCCCAACGGCTTCGCAGCGGCGATCTCGTAGTGCTTGCCCGTGACGTCCCACCGCTGGCGGCACGGCGATATTCTCTGGTCGAGGGGGCACCGCACGTCGAGCGCACGGTGACGGTTGGCGACCTCACCCTCGACAACGGCCTCCTCCATTTGCAGTTGGATAACCAGACCGGTGCCGTCATCGAGTTGACCGCCGGCGGGCTGAAGGAGAACCTGGTCGATCTCGACGGGGGCGAGGCGGTCAACGACTATCGCTATCTGCTCGGCGACGATTCGTCCCAGATCCAACGCAACGGGCCTGCCAGGATCTCGATCCACGAGCGAGGGCCTCTCGTCGCGTCGCTCCTGGTTGAATCCGACGCCCCGGGCTGCTTCCAGCTCACCCGAGAAATCCGGCTGGTTGCCGGCCTGGACTATGTCGAACTGGTCAACCTGGTCGACAAAAAGCGGCTCGTGGCCGACAACTACTATGCCAACAGCGGCAAGGAGAGCGTGAATTTCGCCTTTCCCTTCAAGGTACCCGATGGCCAGGTGCGGCTTCATGTGCCCTTCGGTGTCATCCAGCCCGATAAGGACCAGATTCCCAGTGCCTGTAAGAACTGGTTCACCGTGGGAAGCTGGGCCGACGTGTCCAATGCAGATTTCGGCGTCACCTGCGTGACCCTCGACTCGCCGCTCGTCGAAGTCGGCAGCGTGAGCGCCACGCTGCTCAACTCGCAGAATAACCCCGACGCCTGGCGAAAGCTGGTTGGCCCCACGCAGAGGATCTACGCCTGGGTCATGAACAATCACTGGGATACGAACTACCGCGCCTATCAGGAAGGCCCCGTTGCCTTTCGCTTCCTGCTCCAACCACATGGCCCCTTCGACCCGGCCGGCGCGTCGCGCCTCGCCATCGGACGGAGCCAACCGCTCCTGCCAGCGAGGGCAAGGGGAAACCGTCCCAGTCAGACTCCGCGGCTGGTCGTAGATCCACCGAATGTGCTCGTTACAGGAATCAAGCCCAGTGACGACGGCAAAGGCATCGTCGTACGCCTCTGGGAAGCAGTCGGCCACGACACGCAAGCCAGGATCGAGTGGTCGGCCCCGGCGCCACGACAGGTCTGGACCAGCGACCTGAGCGAGATGCCCCGGAAGACCTTGGAGGGACCAGTCCCAGTACCCGCTTGGAGCGTGGTGACACTGAGAGCTGATATTCAATAAGTGGTAAATTCCCAGGTACTGTGCAAGTTCATCGCTGGCTGCCTGGAACGTTTGCACAAAGCGCGCGCTTCTTCTCACACATTTCGCCCCTCTCTTAGAGGGATATTGAGGAGAAGTGGGGCCCGTTAAAATGAGACTTCCAGAAATGCCCCATATTTCCAGGTACCTCAATCTGCTCAATCTGGGGTTGGCGCAGCACATCCCCGTGCTGATAATAGGATCGTCATACCGTCACGTTCCGGTCACATACTCATACAACCATCCGGCATGTGGCGATGGTGAGGAACAATGCCTTGCCATTCTCTCGCACGGCGATCGGTAAGGCACATGGGGGCACCGGTTATGAGCGACCACGCTTTTGTGCTTCGGTCGGAGGAGGGTGAGCTCTATCACTCCCTGATTGACCATCTGCCGGTCTGTATCTATCGAATCGATCTGGATGGCCGGATCACCTACGGCAACTCCGCCTACCTGCAGGATGTGGGCCGTTCCCTCGATGAACTTCTGGGCAAGACCGTCTTCGACCTCTTTCCTGACGAGGAGGCCCGCAAGTACGATGCCGATGATCGGCATGTCCTGGAAACGGGCGAGGTCTTCCACGACGTCGAAGAACACGAAGTTCAAGGCCGGAAGCTGTATGTTGAGGTCTTGAAATCTCGCGTCCGCGATTCCATCGGCCGCCCGATCGGCGTCCAGGGGATGTACTGGGACGTCACAGCGCGAAAACGGGCGGAAGATCAGCTCCAGGAAACGACCGCGGAACTGGAAAAATCCCATCGGGCACTCCACGATTCCCAGGCGATGTATCACTCGCTGGTCGAGCAATTGCCCGTCTGCGTCTACCGCATCGATCTGGAGGGGCGGTTGACTTTCGGCAATTCCGCCTACCTGAAGGACGTGGGACGCTCGCTCGACGAACTGGTCGGCAAAACGGTGTTTGACCTGTTTCCCGAAGAAGAAGCCCGCAAATACGACGCCGACGACCGCTGGGTGATGGACTCGGGCATGGTGTTTCAGGATGTGGAAGAACACTACGTCCGTGGCGAGAAACTCTATGTGGAGGTTCTCAAGTCGCCGGTCTACGACCACCAGGGAAACCGGGTCGGGGTCCAGGGCCTGTATTGGGATGTGACGGCACGAAGGCGAGCGGAACAACAACTGCAAAAGACGCTGGCTGAGCTGGAGCGTTCCAACAAAGAGCTCCAACAGTTCGCGGCCGTTGCCTCGCACGACATGCATGCTCCACTGCGGCGGCTGGCGACACTCAGCCAGATGATCCAGGGGCATTGCCGCGGCAAGGTAGACGCGGCCATTGGCGAGCTGCTCGAATTCATGGGGTCCAGCGTCGCGCAGATGCAGGAGCTGATCGAAGACCTGCTCACCCATTCCCGCGTGGGAGCGGCGAATCGGCCGCTCGAGCCGGTTGACTGCAACTCGGTGGTCAGTAAGGCCATCAGCAATCTTTCGGTGGCAATTCGCGAAGGAGACGTCGAGATCGACGTCGGCGAACTGCCCATGGTGGTGGCCAATCGGGTGGAACTGATCCAGTTGTTCCAAAACCTCATCGGCAATGCGGTCAAGTACCGCAGCCGGAACAACCCTCGAGTCGAAGTCCGCATGGAGTGTCGGGAAGGGGGCTGGCTTTTCCGGGTCAAGGACAACGGCATCGGCATCCCCGAGAAGGATTGGGACAGGGTGTTCGAGGCCTTTCAACGCCTCCACGGCGACGACCAGTATCCGGGGACCGGCATCGGCCTGGCAACTTGCAAGAAGATCGTCGAGCACCTCGATGGGAGAATCTGGGTCGAATCCCACGAAGGCCAGGGCTGCGAGTTTCTCTTCATCCTTCCGGCGCGATCCGTCAAGGCCTGACACGCGGTCG
The DNA here is from genome assembly GCA_964429355.1 of uncultured Planctomycetaceae bacterium. GTDB lineage: Bacteria > Planctomycetota > Planctomycetia > Pirellulales > Thermoguttaceae > JAAYAY01. The sequence goes on from CAYSCH010000077.1 coordinate 10,066, forward strand.
ACGCGGCTACTCCACACTTTCCAGCTTCAGGTAGTCGAGCCCGAACATGTGCCTCTTCTGCGCCTGTTCGTTGGCGCCCACGATCTCAACTTCAAGCCGGTTGGCACCACGGGCAAGATCGAAGGTGCCGAGGTTCAGGGCGTCGGTCGCCACACCGTTGTTGTAGCGGTCGAACTCCTTCGGCGATTGACCGGCCAGCGCCATACGGACAACGCCGTAGTCCACTGCCTTCGTCAGATTGGCAATCACCTGATATCGGCCGGCTTCCTCGACGGGAACCTCCAGCACGAGCCGATCACCGGGCTTGCCATCGATCCACCAGAGTTGGGCGCTGCCGCTCCAGCCGTGCGAATCGGAGGCCTGGACCTGCGTCTTCCCGCCGGTCTTCTCGATAATCTTGAGCTCTTCCCCCTCGATCGCTCCCGGTAGAATGGGAATCTCCACCACATCGCTCCGCTTTTTCGCCACCGGCAGTTCGGCCGCCTTGGGGTCGGGTTGCACGTTGCTCGCCGCTCCCGGACGAGCGTACCAGAAAACGGTCGGCGCGTAGTTCATCCTCGTGCTGGCCCAGTGCCACAGTTCCATATCGAACTTGATCGAGCGGGTGAAGGGCAGGGCATCGAGAATCCGGTAGCGGCTATTGACCGAAAAGCCACTCGCATTGTTGCCGTCGCCGCAGGGTTGGGCATGGAACGGCGATTGAAAATACTCGGAGCGGCACCAGGCGTAACCGTAGTAGTCCTCGGTACCGGTGCCAATGTGCGAGGGAAACTCTTCGCCGTCGATGAAGATCTTTTCGTCGCCTTCGCCCCACCAGGCGGCGATGCCGTTGAACAGGGTCAGCGTGTCGCCAACGATCTTGCCCTGCCCTTCGACCGTCACATAGTTGACGTCGAAAGCTCCCTTGCCTGTCTGGTCCTTCTTGGGACCCGTATCGACCTTCGTCAACTGGTGCCACGTGGCGTGGAAGTGCATGCTCCGATCCGTCCATTCGTAGACCGAGCCTTGGACCTCGCTGTTGATCCGGACAGGCTGGTCGCCCAGGTTCTGCAGGCTCACTCGGCACGACTCCTCACATGGCATCACCCAGCAGCAGGTCATCGTTCCGTCTTCGGCCACGCTGGTATACCAGCTTCGGAAGGCGTGGACCTGGTAGCCCGTACCGAAGAAGTCGCCCACCGGGCACCAGACCGTCTGCTCGCCATCGAACTGGGCCACCAGCACGGTCGACCGCAGTGCCTGTTCCAGGTCGCCGGCCGCCAGCCGAACGGAGATCTTGCGGACGGCGCCGGGGCCGCCGGTGCCTTGGTAGAGGTTCAGCGGGGGAGACTTGGGGGGTAGTTCGACATCGACCACTTGTTGTGTCGCCAGGGGCGGGGTATCGCCCAGGTCCGCAGCAAGCAGTCTCTTGCCCACACTCTCCAGCAGGGGCTTGAGGTCCTCCAGTTGGCCTCGCTCGAAGGTCTTCACCCGAGTGTTCGGCTCGTAGGTCCGGAAGTTGATCTGGTAATAGAGCGCCTCGCCCTTCTGGGCGCCAAAATCGACGATCGCCTCGCTTGCGTAGGTGATCTTGCAGCCAGACTGGTAAGGAATCGGCAGGTAGAGATTGTGGCCGCGGCGCTCGTATTCCGTGTCGGGCGAAACGGATTCACTGAAGGGCGCACCGATCAGCTTGCCGCCGCTGAGGATGTCGGCAATGGGACCTTCAATCGCCGGCTCGGGCTTCCCGTCCAGGTAGACCCGCAGAGTGCCGTTGCTGAACGGTTGGAGTTTGCCGTCCTTTTGGGGACCATGCCATGTGGCCCAAAAACGAACGATAGCCCCCGCACCTTCCGCGTCGAGCATCACGTATTCCTTGCGCCCCGCATTTTCCTCAACCCGCACGAACTGGCTGCGGTCCCAGTTGGCAAACCAACCCTCCTTGCCCACGCCTGCCGTATCCCGGTCGTAGCTGCTGGCCTGCCGGCAGATGTAGTGTGGCGAAGGAATCTCCGCCGATCCCTGGCGGTCGACCATTTCATTCAAGAGCGTTTCCAGGCTGACCTGCTCACCCGCCGGGGCCGGCAGGGCGATCAACGTCGCCATGACACAGAGAAGGCTAGGGATGATTCGCATGGTTAAGGTCCTTGGTGTTGATGTAGGCCGGTGGTTGCTCGTCATTCTTCATCCGCTGTTTTCACGATGGCCTCGAGCCGCAATCCCCGGAGTTGCATTTCCACGTCGATCGGTCCGGTGACCTCCCAGCCGGTATTCATGCCGCCAAGGCGGTAGTCGGCCGGAGTGTGGGAATCCTTAAGGTAGCCTCGCTCCCAGGCCGTTTCCAGCCCTTCACGAACCAGCGGCAGCAGGTCCCGCTCGATCGTGACCCACCGGCGGTCGTGGGCGGATTGGGTGGTGTACTTGTCGCCGCCGGGATTGAAGATGAACTTGCCCGTGGCGGGCTTGCGGTCGGATCCCATGTCCATCGCCTTGTGGGCCTTGGGAATGGGGTACCGCGTGTCGTACATGGGCACGCCGAACCAGTAGTAGTCGCCGAAGCCGGGCGACTGGCGGTTCCGATTCTGCACGGTGATATAGAACACGAACTGGGCCGTATGACGCTGGGATGTGAAACCCTCGGGTTGGGATACTCTTTCTTCCACCAGGCGATACTGGACCAACAACGGCAGAGCCTCCAGCTCCGCGAGAGAGGGGTCGGCCGCCAGTTTGCGCTCGGCCAGCAGGTGCGGCCAGGGATCGCCCGGCTTGGCGGCCTTGCCTTCGTACTCGATTGTGCCCAGGAGACCGAAGGCGACATCGGCGTCGCTGCCCAAGGAGAAGAACGTGACCGACTTGGCCCCGTCTGCAAAACGGATTGCCCCATCCGGCATCCGTTGCGGCACGGCCCCCGCAAGAGTGAACCGGCTGTGCCATTGGGCCAGGCCCCAAACCGGTTCGGGGGCATCTTCGTTCGGTCGGAGGGTCCCTTCCTTGACGTGCGAACCCGGCTTGGGCGACCAAACCGTGAAACCGCGTTCGAACCGCGTGTCGTCGAGCAGCACAATCGTAGACTCCGTCTGCTCAGCGACACCTGCAGCAACCATCAACAGAAGTAGAGACACAACTGCCGCGATGAATCTCAACCACATTTCACTACTCCAGGAGCAACCCACTACAGCCCCCGTCCCACACCCTGCCGCATCAGCACCTTGAGTTCATCGAGATACTGCTGGTACACACCCCGCGGAGTTGTCTCGTGTCGCACGCACAGGGAGGCTGCCATTCCGAGTACCTCGCCCATCATGCCGGTGGTTCGCTGCACGCGGATCGTGCCCAGGGCCACGTGGGTCACGCTGATGTTGCGGCCGGCCATCATCAGGTTCTCCACGTTGCGGCTGTAGAGGCAGCGGTAAGGGATCGCGTAGGGTTCGATCTTCGTATGTCTGGCAACCGATCTGAATTCTTCGCCGGGAAAGTGCTTCGTGTTGTCTGGGTGAGGGTAATGGAGATCGATCGTCCAGGTTGTGGTCACGCTGGCGTCGGGGAAAGCCCTCTGCCCGGTCACATCCTGCTCGCACAGGATCACATCGCCCAGCAGCCGCCGGCTCTCCCGCTTGCCGCCGATGTAGGCAACCCAGGCCAGCCGCCGATTGGC
>CAYSCH010000077.1:13709-30040 GCA_964429355.1 uncultured Planctomycetaceae bacterium
GCAATCTGATCCTTCATGTCGCTCGAGTTCTTCAGATAGGCCCAGTTTCCATAGGTGACGCGAAGTGCGTAATCGCGTATCTTTTCGATCTCGGTCACTTGGTCGAGGCTCATCCCGGCTTCCCAGTCCCAGTCGCCGCGGGTCAGCCGCTGGCAGGTTTCCGCCGTGAACCGGACCGCCCACGGACATTCGGGGAACGGGACAGGTGACGATTCCTCTTCCGTGTACCACTGGACCGACGTGCCCATGACCATCCGGTCGGCCTCGTCGGGCGCTCGCGTCTCCTCCGTTTCACTCTTGGCTTCCCGCCCAACGCGGAAATCAGCCCCGGCGAGGCAACCCAGATTGCCGTCACCCGTGCAGTCCGCGAACAGGCGGCCGCGGAACCGGAATTCCTCGCCCGTGATCGTGTTTTTGGCAATCACCGCCGTGATACTTTGGCCCTCCTTCTCGACCCGGAAGGCGTGCATGTTGAGGTGGAGGGCGATATTGTCTTCCGCCTCCACAACCCGCTTCTTACGATCGTCTTCGTAGTTCGACGCCGGGCCCGCGTTGTGGGTCTTCTTCTCAGGGTGCTCCTCGATGACGGCCAGGATCCGTTTGCTGCGCGGCGACTCGGGATCGTGGTTGGCTTCCCAGAGATTCCAGTGCCCGATGGGGCCGATCTCGTCGACCAGGTCCCCCAGACGCGGATAGGGCTGCTGGTGGATCAATCCGGAGAGTCCGACCCGAACCTCGGAGCTGTTGTTGCCGCCCAACACGGGCCGCTCCTGAACCAGCGCCACCTTGCAGCCGAACCGGGCGGCACTGACGGCCGTACAGCATCCGGCCATTCCGCCGCCGACCACCACCAGGTCGAACTTGCCCGCCTCTGTCGGCTCGCCGGGGAGTGCCAGAATCGCACGACGCCACCCGACCATGGCCAGATCGTCACCGGGCGGCTGGAAACTGCAGTCGCTCGTCAGAAACACGGCATCGCAACGGCCGTCAAAACCCGTCAGATCGTGCAATGCAACCGAGAGCTTTCCCGCCGGCAAGTCCACGGTCCCCCCGTCCTGCCAGTGCCACTGGGCTCCCTCGGTGCCGAATGTCGGCTCGAGTGCCTTGCCATTCAAGAGAAGCTGGAATCGCCCTGGCGATCCGGGAACGTTCCAAGGGGCAACCCAGTCGCGCGTTCGAACCCAAACGCGATAGGTAGCGGCTTTGGCAACGTTGGTGGTGGTGACGGCGTCGCGGACGGGCACCCCCAGTCCGTGGGCCAGCACAAACGGCGAGCCCATCACGTCCATGGCTTGAGTGTCGATGACCCAACCACCTCGATCGGCAAACGCCTCGGCTTCCAGGAACACAGTGGAGGGGGCCGACTCGCCGGCCATTGCAATGGTGGAGAGGAGAAAGCAGGCAGCCAGAGGCACTCTCCAGGCCACTGGAATCTGAAAATCAGACATTGCACAGCGCTCCGAGCATCAAGGCATGGTGGGTCGAGACAAACCTCAAGGTTCGGCCGGTACCTATTGTCAATCACGATATGTTGGGGCAACAGCCGCGACTGCAGCTCAACCCATTCTATGAAAACCGCAAATTAGCGTTGTCGCATTAGAAGACGGCGTAGATCCACGGCAGGGCGGTTGTGCTCGAAAGGAATACCAGCACGCCGAACAGGGCCAGCGTGACCAGGATTGGGATCAGCCACCATTTCTTGTTATACCGGAGGAAGTCGACAAACTCCGCAACAAGGCCCGGTTGGGTTTCCTTCGCCAGACGTTCGAAATCACTGGCGGCATCGGTTGGATCTTGGGGACTTTCGTCGGACACAGGAACTGTCTCTCACTGTGGGGGGCAGAATCGGCCGGCCCTCAGAATTGGCGGAAGTAGCGATCCCGCCCGGCAGGCGGCCTGCGGGGAATCCAGTAGGAATCAATCTCTCGCTGGAACCGGCAGGAGAGTGGATCGAAACCGCCCAGCCGGAGCAGCAGGCCGACCGGCGTGAGCACGGCATAGTAGATCGTGGCCAGGACGATATAAGAGACAACGATTCCGACCGGCAACGCCGCGTAGGCACTCGCCAGATAAACCCCTTTGAGGAACCGTGGGATCGCCAGCCCGACCGCCGGCACCATCACGGCCAGCACCCAGCAGAGGTCCCGCAGGGATATGTCACCCAATTGCCGTGGAAACAGCCAGCCGATCAGCCCCAGGCTCAGGAGCCAGCCAACAGCAAAAACGGCCAGATGACGGCCCGAAGGCTCTCGGTGGATACGGATCAGATTCATGGCATCCGGGACCGGGAGAGAGGCGAATCGACTGGAAACGACGGACTCAGGGAGGCCCCCGTCCGTGCACTGGCGCCAGTCTACCAGCCAGGGGCTTCGTCGACCATCCGCAAGCGGCTGGCTGTCGCCCGCATTCTTCGGCCCTTGGCCTTTTCTGCCTGAACGACGCCCATTTGCCGGCCGCTCCATTTCCGTCCGCTCACACCCGTGCCGCTTGCACATCGGCCCCCGAAAACCTTCGCGAACCAGCCACCAGCGGGGGAAGAGACCTTGCAGAAAACTCCACAAAGTTCCCCATCCCGCCTCGATTTTACCGGTAGAGCCGATCCGATCGCCATGGTATAATACAGGGCTCGACCGTTCTGAGACAGGGTTAAGAGGGCAATTTCTCCCAACAGGCGGTCCCTGCCGCGACGAATCGGAATCACGTCCCCAGGCCCCGCCCACTGTTTGACACGACTATGCGAAATTCACTGGCAAATCTACGCAATATCGGTATCTCGGCTCATATCGACTCGGGGAAAACGACCCTGAGTGAACGTGTCCTTTTCTACACCGGACGAATTCACCGCGTCCAGGAGGTTCGCGGCGAAGGCGCCACCATGGACCACATGGAACTGGAGAAGGAACGCGGCATCACGATCACCAGTGCCGCCACGTCGGTCGAGTGGAAGAACTCCACGATCAACCTGATCGATACGCCCGGCCACGTCGACTTCACGGTGGAGGTCGAGCGAAGCCTCCGGGTTCTCGACGGTGCCGTGCTCGTGTTGTGCGCCGTCGGCGGCGTCCAGGCCCAGTCGATTACGATCGATCGGCAGATGCAGCGCTACCATGTTCCCCGCGTGGCGTTCATCAACAAGATGGACCGTATCGGAGCCAATCCGGATTCGGTGGTGCACCAGTTGCGTGAGAAGCTCGGCTGCGACGCCATGCTGATGCAGCGGCCCATCGGATCGGAAGCGGACTTTGAAGGCGTGGTCGATCTGATCACCCAGAAGGCGATTTACTTCGACGGCCCGTGGGGAGAGGAAGTGCGATCGGAGGATGTGCCCGAGGCGATGCGGGAAGAAATAGCCCACGCTCGCCAGGAGTTGCTCGAAGGTCTGGCCATGTTCAGCGATGAACTCATGGAGCTCCTGCTCGCCGAAGACGAGGTGCCCGAATCGCTCATCCACGAGGTTGTGCGCGCGGCCGTTCACGAAGAACAGCTCACGCCGGTATTTCTTGGAACGGCCTATCGCAACAAAGGCGTGCAGCCGCTCCTCGACGCAGTCGTCCAGTACCTGCCGTCGCCTCTGGACCGCGAGTACCACGCATTCGCGCACGACGAGGCGGAAACCCAGATCGAACTTGCCGCCTCCCCCGACCTTCCCACCGTGGCCATGGCGTTCAAGATCGTCGAGGATCCTTACGGCGCCCTGACGTTCATGCGGATTTATCAGGGCAAATTCGTCAAGGGTGATTCATACTATAACCAGCGCAATGGCCGCAAGGAACGATTCAGCCGAATCGTCCGCATGCACGCCGATCAGCGTGAAGACGTCAGTGAAGCCGTGGCGGGCGATATCGTCGCCGTGCTCGGCGTCGACTGCGCCAGCGGCGACACCTACGCTTCGAAGTACCCCTACTGTACGCTCCAAAGCATGTACGTCCCCGAACCGGTCATTCAAATGGCCATCGCTCCGGTGGACCGCGACGGGGCCGACCGGTTGTCGAAGGCCCTCCAGCGATTCCGCCGCGAGGATCCAACCCTCCGAATCTCGAGCGACGAGGAAACCGGCGAGATCCTGATTGCCGGTATGGGCGAGTTGCACCTGGAAATCTACGTGGAACGTATTCTCCGCGAACACAAGGTGCGGGTGGAAGTGGGCCAGCCCAAGGTAAACTACCGCGAAGCACCCACCCAGGAAGCCAAGTTCGACGTCCGCCATAAGAAACAGACCGGCGGCTCAGGCCAGTTCGCCCATATCGTGGGCAAAATGCTGCCCCTCGACGAATCTCACGAAGAGACGTTTCTTTTCGAAGAGACCGTCACGGGTGGTCGCATTCCGAAACAGTACATTCCCGCAGTCGAGAAGGGCTTTCGCGCCGGGATCGTCAAGGGCCCCGTGGCCGGCTACCCCGTCGTGGGTCTCCATGTCATTCTCGAGGATGGTTCCTACCACGAGGTCGACAGCTCCGATCTGGCCTTCCAGACCTGCGCGGCAACCACCATGCGGGAGATGTTTCCCAGGACAAAGCCCGTTCTCCTGGAACCCGTCATGAACATTGAGATCGAATGTCCCGGCAATTTCCAGGGCTCGGTCGTCGGCGACCTCACGTCTCGTCGCGGCATGGTCACAGCCACCGCCATGAGCGGCCCAACAGCAAGAATCGAAGGCGAGGTGCCGCTCGCCGAAACCTTCGGTTACTCCACGGACTTGCGGAGCATGACCCAGGGACAGGGCACGTTCACCCTGGAGTTCGCCCGTTACCGGCGGTTGCCTCCCAGCATCGAGCGAGAGGTGATCGCCGCCCGAAAGAAAACACCCGTTGCCGGCGGCGTATGAGTCGCCGAACACGACAGACGGTAAACTCTCACAACCAGCCGCCGGAGACCACTCCGCGGCTCTCTGCAGAACCCAACCGGCCCGAACCTGCGGCCTTGCCTGGGCGTCTCGGTTGGCAGATACTGAGTCTTTCGCTATCCACCCCCCCCTCAACATGTCGTCCTGTTTATGATCGCGATTATCGACTACGGGATGGGCAACCTTCGCAGTGTGCAGAAGGGTTTCGAGAAGGTCGGCCATGAGGCCATCCTTACCAAGGATCCCGCCGAGGTTCGCAAGGCCGCCAGAGTCGTCCTGCCGGGGGTCGGGGCCTTCGAGGACGCCATCGCCGAGCTGAACCGCCTCGGGCTCACCAACTCGATCCTCCGGGCGATCGACTCGGGCAAGCCGTTTCTCGGCATTTGCCTCGGGCTCCAGTTGCTGTTCGAACGCAGCTACGAAAACGGCGAACACGCGGGCCTCGGCGTCCTCAAGGGTGAAGTGCTACGCTTCCAACTTCCCGCGGAGTACAGCGTCCCACACATGGGCTGGAACCAGGCGATCATCCGCCGGCGAGCCCCAGTCCTTGAGGGTATCGAAGACGGCAGCCACTTCTACTTCGTCCACTCCTACTACGTTGTGCCTGAGGACGACCGGATCATCGCAGTCGAGTCCGACTACCACAGGCCCTTCTGTGCCATGGTCTGGCGCGACAATCTCTATGCCACCCAGTTCCACCCCGAGAAGAGCCAGGCGGATGGGCTGAGAATCCTGAAGAACTTTGCAGAACTGCAAACCCCGTAATAACAGCCCCCTATTTGTGGGGTGAAAGGGGATTGACCGACCGACTCCTGGCTGGCAATAATCGAAATCTTGGTAACAGTCCAGCCAAGTGAGGTACAGTTGGAAAGTTCGGTAGATCGCGGAAGGTTGAGCAGGCCTGCAGCACGCCCTTGTGCCCATTCGCTTTGCCAAGCCACCCCGGTTTGCCTGCTTTCTGTCTGAAATCCTGTTACCTGAGCGGCTGGATACGTGGAATCTCGTAGTCCGCGGTCGGGCCGGTTCTCTTATTCGCCCTCTCAGATGGTGTAGGTATGATGCAACGCTTGGTCGCTCTCTTTCTTGGGACGGCAGTGCTCAGTGCGGCCCTTGCCGCCGGGCCCGCTGTCTTCGGGGCCTCGCCGCCCCCAAGTTCAAACTCGTCGACGAGTGCCGCCGAAACGGAGGCCCCCGCGGCGGCGGGACACGGCCAAGCGGCCCCTGACTCCTGGTCGCTGGTGTTCGTGCTCCTCCTGGCAACGTTTATCGGCCTGGGTGTAGTGTCGCGAGTGTCGCGTCTGCTTCACACCCCCCTGATGTCGCTCACCAACGCCATCTCCGCCATCGCGGTGGTCGGGGCGATCATCGTCACCGGCAGCAACTATCCGTTGCCGATTCGCATCTTCGGAGCGGTCGCCCTGTTCGCTTCCATGACGAACATTGTCAGCGGCTTCTTGATCACCGACCGGATGCTGAAAATGTTCAAGCAGGATCGCGGGGGGGCCAAATCATGAACAATGCTTTGGTGCAAATCGCTTATCTCGTCGCGACGGGATTGTTTATCTTTTCCCTCCACTGGATGAACAACCCGAAGACGGCGCGTCGCGCGGTCCTGGCGGGCGTGGTGGCCATGACACTGGCCGTGCTGGCCACCTGGCTCCAACCCGGTATCATCCACCACTGGTGGATCGTGCTGGCGATCGTCGCTGGATTTGCCGTCGGCATCCCACTCTCGCGCGTGCCGCTGACCGCCGTACCTCAACGAACCGCCCTTTCTCATGCCTTCGGCGGCTTGGCGGCCGGCCTGGTCGGCACCGCCAAGTATTTCCTCTGGCTCGGGGAAGGATCCGAGCAACTGACGGCCTTTCGCATGACGGCCATTGTCGCCGAGGTTATTCTGGGCTTCGTCACGCTCACCGGTAGCCTCATGGCTGCCGGCAAGCTCCAGGAAATCAAGTGGATCCCCCAACGGCCGGTGACCTACCCCTATCAGAACGTCGGCAACATCGGCTTGCTCGGCTCCGCCGTGCTGATCGGGCTCCTGCTGGTCTTGTACCCCACCGGCTCCTTGGCTCCCGTCGGTTTTGTGCTGCTCATCCTCATGGCCCTGACTTTCGGCGTGTTGTTGATTATCCCCATCGGCGGGGCCGACATGCCCACCGTGATCTCGATCCTCAACGCCTATGCGGGCCTGTCGGCCGTGGCCATGGGCTTCGTTCTGGACAACAAGCTCCTGATCACCGCCGGGGCCCTCGACGGGTCCAGCGGTTTGATCCTCTCGATCATCATGTGCCGGGCAATGAACCGCTCCTTCACCAACGTCCTCTTCGGCGCCTTCGGCCAGGTCAAGGCCGCCGCAGCCGGCAAGGAGGAGCGCGTCTACAAGGCCGAGACAATCGAGGGCGCTGCCCAGGTGCTCGAGCAGGCCAATTCCGTCGTCATCATTCCCGGCTACGGAATGGCCGTGGCCCAGGCGCAGCACCGGGTGCGCGATCTCTACCACGAGCTCACAAAGCGGGGAATCCAGGTGAAATTCGCCATCCACCCCGTCGCCGGACGAATGCCGGGACACATGAACGTGCTCCTGGCCGAGGCTGAGATCCCCTACACCGACCTGATCGAAATGGACGAGATCAACCACGATATGCCTCAGACCGACGTCGCCCTGGTGATCGGGGCCAACGACGTCGTGAACCCGGCCGCCCGCCACGACAAGACCACGCCCATCTTCGGCATGCCGATCATCGACGCCGATAAGGCCCGGTCCGTATTCGCCATCAAGCGGAGCAAGAACCCTGGATTCGCGGGCATCGACAACGAACTCTACTTCCAGGACAAAACGTTCATGCTCTTCGGCGACGCGAAGGCCGTGGTCGGCGACCTGGTAAAACAGCTCTCCGGCGGCTCAGGCATGCACTAAGAAACCCTCACAAAACGTACGACCACCGCGCTTGGCACGTCCCTGAGCGCACCAAATCGCGTGGTTTGTGTGCCCGCGCTTGGCACGTTCCTGATCGCAGCGAAGGGCGTGGTTTGTGACACCAGTCCTTCGCCACCGACACCCCACCACAAATGATAGCCGCGTGGGCTCGCCCCGCATTCGGTTCCCTTCGCCACCGACGCGCCACCACACATGATAGCCGCGTGGGCTTGCCCCGCGCTCGGGTCGCGTCCGTGTCTTGCCTGCGAACTCTGTCAACTCGGTCCCATCGAGTTCCTCCTTGCCACTATCTCCTCCGGGAATCACGCAAGGCCATTCAAGGAGCGTACAGTCGCCCTTCGGGGTGAACGAAACACCGCAGACGGGTAAAGGAGCCCACTCATGAAACGCCTTCTGATCGTACTGTCTCTGCTGCTGGTCAACGCAGTCTCCCTGGCGGCCGAACCGATCACCATCGGCTCGCGGCGCGAGTTGTTCGTGGACGACGCGCTTGTCGAACGTCTCGCGGGCCGGGCCGACCTGCGACTGCACCAGCCGGTCCCGCAGAACGTCGCCCTCGTGACCGGCGACCCGTGGGAAGGAAACGGGACCAACTATGTTACGGTGTTCCAGGACGGCGAGAAGTACCGGATGTATTATCGCGGTAGTCACTATTCCTATCTTGGCGGAAAGGACCGGCCGAACACCCGCGATCTGTACTGCTACGCCGAAAGCTCCGACGGCATCCACTGGATAAAACCCGAACTGGGACTGTTCGCCTGGAACGACTCGAAACAGAACAACATCGTCTGGGACGGCGAGGGGGCCCATGCGTTCGTGCCCTTGCGCGACACCAACCCGAAGTGTGCCCCCGACGCCGCTTACAAGGCGCTCGGCGTGGGTGGCGACAAACACGGGCTCTACGCCTTCCAGTCGACCGATGGTATCCACTGGACCCTGATGAGCGCGGAGCCTGTCATCACGCAGGGGGCATTTGACTCGCACAACCTCGCGTTCTGGGATACGGAACGCGGGGAATACCGCGAGTATCATCGCGACTTTCGCCAGGGGCGCGACATTCGCACCTCCACCTCCCAGGATTTTCTGCACTGGACCGAGCCGGAATTTCTGAGCTACGCAGCCAATGTCGATCCCGGCCGGCGAGCCGATCAGCCGGCCGACGTCAAAGACCCGGTGGGGGCCGACTATCCCTTCGGCCGAGTCAGCGAGTTGTATACGAATCAGATTGCTCCGTACTACCGTGCTCCTCACCTGCTGCTGGGATTCCCCACGCGATACATCGACCGCGGTTGGACCGAGTCGGCCAAGGCGCTGCCCCGCCACGACTACCGCCAGATCCGCGCTCAAGGGTCCCCTCGCGAAGGGACCGCCGTCACCGACGGCATGTTCATCACCAGCCGCGATCGGAAGCTGTTCTCCGTCTGGCCCGAGTCGTTTGTTCGCCCTGGCCTGCGAACCCGTGACACCTGGTTCTACGGCGACACCTACCAGAACTGGGGCCTGGTCGAAACGAAATCGGCCATCGACGACGCCCCGCCGGAACTGTCGCTTTATGTCACCGAGCATACGCTCCAGGAAGACGGGGCCGTTCTGCGACGCTACACCCTGCGTATCGACGGGTTCGTCTCGTTGCACGCCCCGCTCGACGGTGGCGAGTTGCTGACAAAACCCATCACCTTTGCCGGAAACCAGTTGGTCCTCAACGTCTCGACCTCCGCGGCCGGCTCGGTACGCGTCGAGATCCAGAACATCGACGGCCAGGCACTGCCCGGCTTCGCCCTGGCCGATTGCCACGAAGTCTATGGCGACGATCTGCAGCGCGCCGTGGCCTGGAAGGGCAACCCCGATCTCGGCGCGCTGGCCGGCCAGCCCGTCCGCCTGCGACTGGAAGTGAAAGACGCCGACCTGTATTCCTTCCGTTTTCAGGAACGTCAACCCTGAAAAACGCCCTTTCATGAGCCGTGAAGGAAGTCTCCCACGCGCAGCGATTCCTGGAATCGCCAGCCGTCCTGAAATCGGCCCTGAAATGACCCTGAGTGAGAGCGGAGCGGCCAGTGCTCGAAGACTCCGCCCGGGTAAGCGGGGCATTGTCAGAACCTCCCGTCTGGGTTATCTTCTCCACAGGAAACCACTCTCTCGGCGGAGCGGATTCGCAACATCCGCTTGAAACACAAGCTTCAGCCTTCGGGTGGACCGGTTGGAGTCCACCTCTCAGGCTGTCCTTGGCACGCTGACGCGTGGACCTCCCTCGATCCGCAACCCCAACTCTCAAGCTCGACAGAACAACCCCTCGCCACGAGCATGGCCATGAAACTGGTGCTTCTGGGCACAACCGGTTACCACCCCAACGAACAGCGCCACACCCCGTGCCTGCTCCTGCCGGAGTGCGGAGTGATGTTCGATGCGGGAACCGCCATGTTCCGCGCCCCCCGGTTTCTGCAAACGCCGACTCTCGATATCCTGCTCACCCACGCCCATCTCGATCATGTGATCGGACTGACCTATCTGTTCAGCGTGGTTCGACAACACCCCCTCGAGCGAGTCCGCGTCTTCGGTGAAGAGGAGAAGCTCACCGCCATCCGGGAGCACCTGTTTTCGGAACACATCTTCCCCGTCCTGCCGCCGATGACGTTCTGCCCCCTGGCGACCGGTCAGAATATCATGCTGCCCGGCAGTGGCCAGATCTCGCATTTCCCACTCCAGCACGTGGGCGGCACCGTGGGATATCGAGTCGACTGGCCCGACCGGTCCATGGCCTACGTGACGGATACCACGGCCGAGGTCGAGGCCGACTACGTCCAGCGGATCCACGGTGTCGATCTGCTCATCCACGAATGCTACTTCCCCGACGGACAGGAAGTCTGGGCAGCCAAGACAGGCCATAGCTGCATCACTCCCGTCGCCCAGGTTGCCCGGGCCGCAGGGGTGGGCCGTCTGGTGATCGTGCACGTCGACCCCGTGGCGGCGGACGCCGATCCGGTCGGTGTGGATGCCGCCAGAAAGATATTCCCGAACACCGAACTCGGCAGCGACCTCGAAGTGATCGAGTTCTGAGGCAGCCGAAGTCCGGATTGGAGAACTCTGCCCATGAATCGCCACCACTCGGGCCAGGAGCGGGTCGACGTGACCCGGTCGGCCGAGGGGCTCGACGTGGTCGCCAGCCGGAGCGGCGACCGGCTCTTCGTTCACGTGATCAACACGCAGCGGACCACAGCGATCGCAGCGAGGATTTCGGTGGGTGGCAGGGAAGCGAGCGGGGGCCGAGTGTTCGAACTGGCCATCGAGCCCGAGCAGGAGATCACCCAGTTCAATGCGAATCTGCTGGAACCCGTTGAGAAGCCCCTTTCGAAGGGCCAGTGGACGTTTTCCCCCGCGTCAGTCTCGGCCATCGAGATCCAAGGCCTCGAAGCTTAGCCATTCAGGGGTATTGCAGGCCGCCCTACAATGCAGATAGAGATTCTCTTTGACTGCCATGCTGTCCGGAAACGGGCGCCTGCATTTTGTGCATCGAACGAGCTCAACACGCAACATCCAGAGCCGGTCCCTGGTTTCGGACGACCTCTAACCATGTTGAGGGAGAGATGCCATGCATGATCAACCTGAGTTGAACGAAACCGAGTGGAGCCTGATCTGCGAGTTGCTGGAACGGGAACGGGACGAATTGCCGAGCGAGATTCATCACACCCGCAATCACGATCTGCGCCAGATCCTCCAGCGGCGCCGGGAGATGCTGGACGAACTGCTGGCCAAGGTTCCCAAGGGCGAGCTGGTCTGAAGCCGCCCACCAAGGGCTTCTGTGGGGTTTGTTGGATCAGGAAGGTGCTTCCTGATCTCAAGGGGAGGGCTCTGGATGCATCCTTTTGGAGCCGCACCCTACGGCACGATGCTTCTTAACTGGCCGTCGGCAGTGGCGACGATGACCGAGTCGGGGCGGACCAGAAGGTCGAGGATCTCCGAACCGAATTCCGTGACTTTCTGAAAGCTCCCGGCGCCGTCGACAGTCACGAGGCGGCCGCGGCCAGTCCCGGCGGCAATAAGGTCGCCCTGCGTGCGGGGGATCGTTCTCAGGGCCGAAACCGGGCCTCCCAGATCCACTCGCCAGCGCCGGCGGGCGTCGGCGCCGAAGCAGTAGAGGCTGTAATTGAGCGAGCCGGCAAGGACTTCGTCGATTCCATCCCCGTCGAGATCGGCCGTGGCCACCTGTTTGACTTCGTCGCCCGTGTCGTACTCCATCTGAAGCTTTCCACGGCTGTCGACACGGTGCACCTTCCCGTCGCCGCTGCCGAAGACCACGCCCCGCGAGTCGCCCTTGTCGAAGCGGCCGGTGGCAATCCAGTAGCAGATCGGTCCGAGGCGGTACTGCCAGCGGGGAGTGCCGTCGGCGTTCAGGGCCGTCGCCCAGTAGTAGTGGGTGCCGCAGATGAGCTCTTCTTTGCCGTCGCCGTCCAGGTCGGCCACGGCGCCGGAGCGCGAGGGGTGAACGCTCTCGTAGTTCCAGAGTTCCGTGCCGTCGGCCCGGAAGGCGTAGAATCGCCAGTTCTCGCCCCCGGCAATAACCTCGGGCGTGCCGTCGCCATCGATGTCGCCGGTGCGGACCAGATTCACATAGGGGGGCCGGCGGTAATAGGCGAGGGCCTTCTTCCAGAGCTTTTCGCCGGAAGAGTTGAGCACCTGCACCTGGTGGTCCTGACGGGCGAGCACGATCTCGTCCTCTCCATCGCCGTTGAGGTCGGCCACGGCCAAGTCGTTGAGCTGGCTGCCCGTGTCGACCGTCCAGCGCGTGGAGCCGTCGGGATTGAGCGCCAGCAGCACGCCTTCGGTCGTGGCGGCAAGAATCGTGTCGCCCGATCCTGCAGTGCCAAGCGAGGCGCTGGCCAGGCGAGTGACTCCGAATCGCTCGCAACTCTGGGAGCTGGGTGATGTGGACCACTGGATCCGGTGGGGTGGGGCGTCGGCGGCGACCGCAAGATTCTCGGTCGGCTGGCGGAGAGGCATACGGGCCAGAACCTCGGCGGCCTTTGGAAGAGGCAGGTCGACGGCAGTGGCGGTATCGGCCTTCAACAGTTCTTCTTCCGCGATCCGGGCACGGGTGGCGCCGAGGAGCGACAGGCCGTCGCCGGAGACGACGATGCACTGGGCATCGGTCGTAAGACGTCCTTCCGACGTATCGGCATCGTAAGGCCCGAGAGCTACCCCCAGGGTTTCTCCACCCACGGAGAACCGGATCCCGCCGGTCGGACCTTCGAGAAAGGCGATCGGCCACGGCTCGGTGCTCCCTTCCGGCTTTCCGTGGAGCAGGCTGGCGAAGAGGTAGGTTTCGCCCTGCCGGAGCCGGACGGTGGCCACAGCCTGGAGCGACTGCACCACGGGATCGGCATGTGGATAGCCTTTCCAGTTCGCGCCCAGTTCCGTATCGGCCTGGAGATCGAGCTGCGGGCCTGGAGCGATCTCGATTCGCAGACTGGGCCCTTTCTGGGTGAGGAGGAGGCCATTTTCGTCAAGTTTCGCGTCTCCCACGCCGTGCCAGAGGGTGCGGAACTGATACTCCTGGTCGCTACGGGCGGTAAGCTGATCGAGGATCACGAAGGCCTGGACCGTCTTGAGCCACACGACCGTGCGGACCCAATCGGCACCGGCGTAGTCGGCCAGCCGGGTCTGGCTGTAGCCAAATCGGTCGGACTGGCCGGCTCCGAGAAGTTCCGTATAGGGAGGAATCTCTTGGGACCGGCCGTCCTGGAAGACCGTCATCGAGTTGTGAAACTTGACCGGGGCCTTGAAGTAGTCGTTGTCGGCCAGCCAAATGCGATCGAAGAGGGTTAGCTGGGGAAGACTGTTGCCGTCGAGGTGCATATGGCCGCCGTTGCTCAGTCCGTCGAGCAGGAGATAGGCTGCGGCGGGCTCGAGCGACTCGCGGAACGAGATCTTGTCGAAGCAGCGCTCCAGGGGCGGGCGGTGGTCGGCCTTGTGGCTTGCATAGTACTGAGGTTCGAGGGGCCAGACGCGAACTCCGTTGAATCGCTCGGGGCGAGAAGCGGGGGCCAGCTGGTAGAAGGCGTGGGTCTCGGCCGTGTTCTTCACGGAACGTTTCAGATTGGCAGCCCAACGGGCGTCGCCGGAGCCGGTGGCGAAGGCGAACGTGTCGAGGCAGATCATCTCGCTCGACCAGCACTGCCACGAGCCGGTGTCGCCATAGGGCACCTGGTGGCCGAGGTTGTTCATGGTGCCAATGCAGTAGTCGACGATCCGTGCCCCGTTGCCGTTTTCAAACAAGGTGAAGTCGGGACGGGCCACGCAGTAGCGCATGAGGTGGCCGTTGGTGAGCCACTGGTAGCCGTTGCAGTCTTCGTGGGGCTTGAAGTAGCCTGACTGACGTTGAAACATCAAGTCGGCGATATCCAGCCAGGCCTCTCCTTCCACGAGGTCGTAGTGGTTGGTGAAATAGAGGCCGGCCGCCAGGGCGCCCAGGCCGGGGAATGTCTGGTGGTTGTGGGGCACGTGGGTGCTGCGGGCGGCGCCCTCGCACTTGGGGATCACCGCTTCGGTCAGCCAACGGCCGATGTTCCTGGTCGTCCGCAGGCGATCCTCGCCGGTGAGGGCCAGATCGTCTTCGATCAGGTCCCAGCCGTTCACGACCTGGGCGGAAGGAAAGTCGCTGTCGAAACCCCACGGCCCGCCGTACTTGCGCGGATCAGCCACAGCACTCTCCGCGTAGAGATCCCAGAGCTTGACGAACAACTCCGCCTCCACGCTGTGGCCGGTGAACCGGTAGCGATTGGCAACCGATTCCAGAACGCCTGCAATCGAACAGTGGCGTCCTTCGTCCAGGGCCTTTTGGCCTTCCTCCAGCCCTCGCTGGAGGCGATTGGCGGCCGGTTCATCGTCGGCCCAGCCAAAACGCTTGAGAAACGACTCGCCGTAGTGCCGTTCGAAGAGGCGGGGCAGCTTGAGCGAAGGGGATTTTTCCTGCCGGCCGATGGCGTCGGCCACAATACGGGCGGCTTGTGCCAGGCCGGCGTCGTCGGTGGCGGCGGCGACGACAACGTTGGCACCGCGGCCGAAAGGATCGGCGATCGTGTGCACGAGCGCACCGCCGGCGCCGGGGCAGACGCTGTCGGCCGGGGTCATGAATCGGGCGTACAGCAGGAGCATGGCCGGGTTGTTGTCGACGTTGCCCAGCAGGATCGCCGGACGATCGAAAGTTCGATCGGTCTCCGTGCCGGCTCGGGCGAGCGGGGCAGCGCCTGTGCGATCGGTAATGCTTGCGGCGATTGTCGCGGCTGCCTGGCGTCCGGCGTCGCTATCGGGATGGAGAATGGTCACGACCGCCTGGCCATCTTTCACCAGGGGCGTGTCAGGGTCGCAGGGGTGCACCGACGGAAGGTCTTTGAGCGAAATCAGCTTGGGGGCGATGCGAAGATTGTCGACGAGCGCGTCGATGGGTACGTTATCTTCTCGCGTGCCGATGATAAACTCGAATCGGTCGACCGCCGTCGGCACACGGTCCCTGACGACATCCTCTTCCCATGCCAGCCCGGCCATGGAGAAGCCGGCCTGCAGGCGGAACTCGCGCCAGGACTGGGTGAGCTGTCCGTCCCAGGAGTTAAAGCTCAGGGCGGCTTCCTTTTCGCCCCGGTTGTAGGTCCGAACGTAAAACGCCGCCGTCTTGCCCGGGTGGTTGGTGCGGGCGTGGAAGAGAACACGATGTTGCGTTAGGTCGATCGGTTCCGGCAGGGTGATCTTCACACCGAAGTACTTGCTGCCGTCGCGTGTGGGCGAGGTTCCGCCGAAGTGAAGGGCGCCGTTGCCATCGACTGAGTCTGTCTTATCGGTGGTGCTGGTGACAAAGCGTTCGGTGTCTTTCCGGTCATAGGTCAAGGTGGCCGTCTCGCTGCCGTCAAGGGGCAGGAGGATCGTCGTTCGTGGTTGGGCGGCGAGGGCTCGGGGTGCGGCGAGAAGCAGAGCGAAGGTGGCCAGGCGAGCCAGTAGCAGCGGGGAAATGCGGTGAGGGGCGAGGCTGGTCATGGGAGTGGATTCTGGGTAATTGGGTGGCATGCGTGGCACGCCCTGAGGAACCAACGGCGTGGCCTCCACATGAGCACGCCCAGTCACAAGTTGGTCAATTGGGTGGCCCTTCGTTCAAGCCATTCATGAGCTCGCCCTATCGATGCCACTCCGGCGCGAACATACTTGTTGCCTCTTCGAAAGTCGACTTGCGGCGGAAATCTTGCGGGCGGTAGGCGGGAATTGCCGGGTCGGCTTTGTTGGCCCAGTCGATGTGGTGGCGGCCGTAATAGGCGCCGTAGAACTGATAGTTTGTATCTACCCAGCGGCTCAGGATCATGAGCTCCCGGGCCGAGAGCATCTTGCTGTGGTCGTCCGAAGTGTTCTTCGGATGGGCCGGGTTGACCAGAACGTCGATCAAGGTGCTCTTCGCACAGCCCAGGCTCCGCGGCGGGAGGTAGGCGCCGTTGTAGTTGCCCTGGTCGCCCTGGAGGAAGGAAGTGAACTCGGGAATGATGGGGCCGGCCAACTGCTTGGCTGCCAGTT